>CALXUQ010000013.1 GCA_944391725.1 uncultured Alphaproteobacteria bacterium
GTTCGCCCCATATTCACATTTTGGGAGCCGGAGTTGCCGGCTTGGCATCGGCTTATTCTGCTCAAAAATATTTTCCGCGCTCCAAGGTTAGTGTCTATGAGGTGGCCGCAGTTGCCGGAGGTCGTTGCCGATCATTTTTTTGTGAGAAATTGGGAGTTGAGGTTGATAACGCTACCCATGTCATATTGGGCGCCAATCGTAGGATTAGAAAATTCTGGACAGTCGAGGAATTTATTAATAAGCCGAGCTTTTATAATGTTAAAACCGGTGAAATTGACCACAATAGCTTAAGGCACTTGGAGCACTTGCTGGTTTCAGTGTATAATACCAAAGGAGCAGATGTTCCACTCTCTTCTTTGCTCAAATTAGGCCAAGAGCTGTTCCCGTTTTTGCCTCCGCAACTAAAAATATGCTATTCTCGCCAGAATTTGAACCGAATGCTGATTGAACCTCTGCTCAATTCGTTGCAAGGGGTAGAGCTAAACTATGGGTATAGACTGTTAGAAGTCAAAACAAGAGAGAATAAAATCTGCCGATTATGTTTTAATAGAGGCAGTGTGGAAGTAGCACCCCGCGATATTGTAATTTCGGCGCTGGATGCCAAGAATTTTGGGCGTATTTTCGGCGGTGCGGAGTTTGATTATCGGCGGATTATTAATATTTACTACCGCACCAGCCAAAAGCTGAACTTGCCCGGTGGCGCGGATATGTTAGGAGTTGAGGGCGGATTATCTCATTGGTTGTTTGCTTTGCCGGGGTTGTTGGCAGTAACTATCAGCAATGCCAAAGATATCAAACTTTCCAGAGAGGAACTTGCCCGAACCGTATGGCAAGAGGTGAGTAAGATAAGAGGGGTAAGCGGAGCCTTTTTGCCCCCTTGGGAAGTTTTGGATTATCCGCGCGCTACCATAGCCCAAGATAAGGCTAATAACCAAAAGCGCCCGCACACGGCACAAGGCGCTTTTGACAATTTGTATTTGGCCGGAGATTGGACCATGCAAAACTGGCCTTGTAGTTTGGAAGCCGCTTTTTGCTCCGGTTTAAGAGCGGTTAAGACCGCCCTAAAGTAAATCAATCATTGCATGGACCAAATTTTGTGTTCCGGCCGCCACTTCTTTGATAGATTTTGCGAGCATATAGCAAGGAGTGGTTACGACGCGGTTTTCTTCATCAATACAAACTTCGGTTGTGTTGCAGATTTGGTGATGAGCTCCCATTTTTTCAATTCCGGCCGCTACCCCTTGGTCTTTACCGATAGTAACGCTTACACCTTTGGGCCCGAGCACCCTTGCAATGATGGTTGGCGCAATGCACATTGCGCCAATCACAATCCCTTGTTTGTAGCTTTCTTCAACCGCGCGGCGGACTTCGTCGTTAACCTCGCAGTCGGGACCTTTTTCTGCGGCATTGCAAAGGTTCATGGCCGCACCCATTCCGCCCGGAAAGATGATACCGTCAAAATCCTGAGCCCGAAATTCGCGCAAATCGGCAATATCACCACGGGCAATTCGTGCCGATTCGGATAACACGTTGCGGTTGTCATCATCACCTAAAAGTGCAACTGCTTGTCCGGAAAAATGGTCAATTGTTTTGGCTTGCGGAATGTTTGGCGCAAAGCACTTATATTCTACTCCGGCCAAATCTAGAGCTAGTAGAGTGGTCACTGCTTCATGAATTTCTGCACCATCGTATACTCCACATCCGGAAAGCACAACTGCAAATTGTATTGACATAGCAAATTTTCTCCTTATTATGAAAAATAATGTTTACAATACCAAATAAACTTCCTACATTGAGCTAAGTAATATATAACCTGATTTATTTTATAAGACAACAAATAGGAACTATTTATGCATTCTGAAATCACGGTACTACCAAACGGGTTGCGCGTCATTAGTTCAGAGCGTCCGGAACTCGAAACTGTCTCTGTCGGTGTCTGGGTCAAGACTGGAGCTGCTTGCGAAACCAAAGCATTGAGCGGTATCTCGCATTTTTTGGAACATATGGTTTTCAAGGGCACGCAAACACGTAGTTTGGAAGATATTTCCGACCAAATCGAAAACGCCGGCGGCCAGATAAATGCCTATACCGCCCGCGAGTTTACGGCTTTTTATGCTCGTATGCTAAAAGACGATGCCGAATTGGCCCTAGATGTCATTTCCGATATGTTGTTACACCCTTCATTTCCGCAAGCCGAGCTGGATAAAGAGCGCGATGTGGTTATCCAAGAGATAAAGCAAGGCATAGATGCCTCCGATGAGGTTGTTTTTGACTATATGCAGGAACAAGCTTTCCCCAAGCAAGGATTGGGGAGCAATATCTTGGGACCTGAGGAGAATATTCGCCGCTTCAGCCGCGAAGATTTGTATGGGTATTTAGAAAGCCACTATGCCGCCGAAAATATGGTAGTTTGCGCCGTTGGTAACATTCGCCACGAGCAGTTGGTACAATATGCCAAAGCGCGTTTTTCCGAACTCCGCCCCAAAGTATCTTTTGCTACCACTAAACAGCGCTATGTCGGTGGTTGGAAAGCTGAAAAAAGAGACATTGAACAAGCTCATATTGCCGTTGGTTTTGAATCATTTCCATATTACAACAATAAGTACTTTGCCGCCATGCTGATGTCCAATGTCTTAGGCGGCGGCACATCTTCGCGTTTGTTTAGAGAGATAAGAGATAAGCGCGGCTTGGTCTATTCGGTTTATAGCTTTGCCAATTCGCATACCGGTACGGGGTTGCTGGGTATATATGCCGGCACTTCCGCGAACGAAATTCCGGTGTTAATGCCGGTGCTTTGTGATGAGATAAAACGAATTTGTAATGAGAAGGTCACCGCTCAAGAGTTGCAAAGAGCCCAAGTCCAGATGAAATCTGCTATTTTGATGGGGATGGAGAGCTCTTCTTCGGTCAGCGAGGTTTTAGCCCGTCAACATTTGATTTATAATCGAATTATTCCGACCCAAGAAATGATTGAGCAAATTGAGAATGTGAGTGCGGAAGACATCTTGCAAACTGCACAACATATATTTGGTTCGC
Organism: uncultured Alphaproteobacteria bacterium; assembly: GCA_944391725.1. Lineage (GTDB taxonomy): Bacteria > Pseudomonadota > Alphaproteobacteria > RF32 > CAG-239 > MGBC133411. Next base: position 3,037 of record CALXUQ010000013.1, read on the forward strand.
GTCCGAGTTATGCTCTGGTCGGTGCCTTTGATGAATATATGAGCTATGAGGAATTAGCCAACCGCTTGCAGGTGAACAATGCTTAAGGTTTCTTTGGCCTCACCGCGGGGCTTTTGCTCAGGGGTCAGACGTGCGGTCGGTATGGTTGAAACTTGCCTAAAAGACTATGGCGCCCCGATATATGTACTCCATGAGATTGTTCACAATCGCCATGTGGTTGCAGATTTAGAAACAAAAGGCGTGGTTTTTGTAGAGAATCTTGAAGATGCAGATATTGCCCGCCCGCTGATTTTTTCGGCTCACGGTGTGTCCGAAGCGGTGGTCCAAAAGGCGCAATCTATGGGCTTTAAGACCTTAATTGATGCCACTTGCCCCTTGGTTGAAAAAGTTCATCGTCAAATCCGTAAATATGCACAAGAAAAGCTAAATATTGTGGTTATCGGTAAGGCCGAACACCCCGAGATTATCGGTACTGTCGGCCAAATTCCCGACTATAAACAAGTTAGGGTGATTAAAAAGATAGAAGATATTGCAAGTTTGCCCTTTGATAAAAATGACCCGATTGGCTTTGTCACCCAAACCACATTGTCGGTGTCAGATACCAAAGAGCTTATCGGCGAGTTGCAAAAGGAGTATCCCCAATTTTCCTCGCTCAAAAAAGATGATATCTGCTATGCCACCACCAACCGCCAGGCCGCGGTTAGGGCTTTGGCTCAAGAATGCCGCATGGTAGTGATTTTGGGCTCCAAAAATTCTTCCAACTCCAAGCAATTACAAACTGTTGCTCTTGAAAGCGGCGCCAAACAAGCCTTTTTGATTGATGATAAAAGCGAGTTCCCTTGGGAAAGTCTGCAATCCGAAGATAGTTTGGGCATTAGTGCCGGAGCCTCTGCGCCGGAATATCTGGTGCAAGATTTGTTAGCCGAACTCAAAAAACATTATGAGAATATTAAAGTTCGTGATATAATAATAGCCAAAGAGAACGTTACATTCAAAAAATAGCGGGGAGGGAATATGTCACGCGCGGAAGATATTTTTCAAAAGCTGATATATTTTGGTGAAGACGCGATAGATGAATTTATCTTAACATCGCAAACCGAAGAGCTTTTCTTAGATTTCAAACAAGCCGTTTCCTCGGGCAAAAATTTTACCTCTCTTCACCGCGATGACCGCAAAAATCTGGCCAAAGCCATTTCCGGTTTCGGCAATTCCGAAGGTGGTGTCATTGTCTGGGGAGTGGAGTGCTCGCGTGATGTTGAGATTGGCGATGTCGCCAAAGCCAAGGTTAAGGTTAAAAATGTACACCGCTTTTTAAGTTGGCTCGAAAACGCCATTTCCGGCTGTACCATTCCCAGTCACAACAAAGTCCGCAACCATATTGTGAGTTGTGATGAAAACGGTGACGGCTTTGTGGCAACGTATATTCCCAAATGCGAGATTGCTCCGCTGATGACCACGGTCGGTAGTACCATCTATATTCGCTCGGGCTCCAACAATGTTCCGGCACCATATTCGGTCATTGCCGGAATGTTCGGACGCCGTCCCCAACCCAATGTGGAGTTAGATTTCGGTAACAAGAGTTTGGAGTTGCTCGAAAATGTCGATGAGGATATGCTCTACCCGCATAGTATCGACAACCCGCCCGAGAAATATATCAAGATTAGTTTTTCGCTCAATTGTTGCAATAATAGCAATGTCATTGCCCGTGAGCTTTATTTGTCCTGCACGGTCGGATCCACCGGAAGCGAATATAACAAGATACGTTTTTTGAATTATAACCAAATGGATTCAATCCCCGGCATTGACGGCCAGCTCAATTTGATAACCAGACCGGAGTTGCGCTTGCCGCCGCGCGGAGTGATAAAGTTCACCACCGTTAACATCATTTTATCGCCCTATGCGGAAGAAGACTTGATGTTAGACGGCGTCGCCGGAGCCGATGGCACGGCCCCCAAAGAATTTCGACTTCATGTCCCCAAAAACAAACTGCGTTCCTTTGTGGCCAAGGTCATGAGAGAAGAAGATGACGACAACCTATTGCTGCAAGAATTTTTGAGCGAATTTCTGCAAAAGGAGTAATTATGCCGGTTTTAGAAATATACACTGACGGCGCCTGTTCGGGCAATCCCGGAGCCGGAGGTTGGGGAGCAATTTTGCGCTATGGCAAGGTTGAAAAAGAACTCAGCGGAGCCGAGCAAGAAACCACCAACAACCGCATGGAACTCACCGCCGTTATCGAGTCGCTCAAGGCCCTTCACCGCGATTGTGAGATAGTCATACATACCGACAGCCGCTATGTTATGGACGGCGTCACCAACTGGATGCCCAATTGGAAAAAGAACAATTGGCGCACCAGCAATAAAAAATCGGCGGTTAAGAATGTTGATTTGTGGCAGGAATTAGATATGTTGCTCACTAAACATCAGGTTCGCTGGATTTGGGTCAAAGGTCATAACGGTCACCCCGAAAACGAGCGGGTAGACAAGCTTGCGCGCGATGCCATCAAGAGCCTGAAAACGGCAGAATAGCTGATTAATCACCTAAAATCAAATATCTAAACCCGATATTGTAACAAAAAGTTCATATTGCTCCACTTGACTAAATCGACACAATGTGGTATTGTTTGTCTAGTTTTTCAATAAACCAATAAGGAAGAGTGGAGATGAACAAATTAACCCACCAAAATATTTCCGGTGCCATAATTTTTTTGGAAGAACACTGCCAAGGAGATTATTGCATCAGCCAAAACCGCATTATCTACAATCACAACCTCCGTATCCCTGATATTGACGGCATTGCCAATGTAAACTTAAGTGTAGTTGACGTCAAAGGAATAGTGATGGTCAGCGCCAAAGACAAACTCAAATTTGAGTATCTGCCCACAGCTGAAGGCTACTATGGCCTAAGTCCGGAAAACTTGAGTTTTGAAAAAGGCACCAAAGTCAGCCGCAAACAGCTTGAAGCCAAAGGTTTCTCCAAAAAATTCTGCCACGAATTAAGCCGTCGGCAGTTTTTAAGTTTTTGGAACCAACTACCGTCACGCTTTGGCAAAATGTTTAGTCTTTAGACTGACTGTTAGGTGATTTTTCCCTAAAGCGCACATCGCGGACCAGACTGGCAAAATCGCTTTCGTTTAAGATTTCCGGTAGCACCATTCCGTTTGGAAATTTGGGACTGTATAGGATATAAAACGGCAAGCCTTTGCGCCCATATTTCTCCATAAATTTGAGTGTTTCTGGGTCATAGTCTGTCCAGTCTGTTCTAAGGATAACCAGTCGACCATCATCAACCATATTGCGAGTTTTGTAGTTGTTGAGTGTCACAAAATCATTAAACTTGCAAGTCAAGCACCAGTCCGCCCCCACTGCAATCAGCACCGCTTTGTTGTCTTTGAGGTATTGGCGAATTTCCGTTTGCTTTTCCGCAGTAATCGGTAGGTTTTGATGATTATTTTGCGGCAAGAGTTTGTGAGCCGATACATCATAAAACCCCACACCAACCAGCATCAAGCTTAAAAGCAGCGCCCCATATTGGAAAAATTTGGCCACTTGCCGACGCATTTCGAGGGGTTCGCTACGCTTGTCAATTTCCTCGGCAACCGCTTTGTACAAACCCCATAACACGGCAAACAACATTAGATATAGCCCAACTCGCAGCACGGTCGATAGAGCGGTTTGTGCCGCCAAAATCGAAAGTAGCCAAATCAGTGTTATCAAAAGCATGATAAACATTAAGGCATTAAGTGCCTGCAACCATTTTCCGGGGTGTGGAATTAGCTGGGCATATTGGGGTTTTATAACTAGGCAGATATAGGGCAAGGATAACCCCAATCCGACTGCGGTCATGATGATGACAATATCGCTATATGAATCCGCCAGCGCAAAGCCGATTGCCGTTCCGAGATAAGGTGCACTGCACGGTGTGGAAAGTAAAACAAGCAGCAAGCCGGTCAAAAAATTGAGTAAATCTTCGCTTTGGTTAGGCGAGCGCAAGAGTCTGTCGGCCCATTGCGGAGTGCCGAGATTGATTATGCCGGCAATTTGGAGCATAAAAACAATCAAGACAAAAGACATGATGAGCAAGAAGGACGTGCTCTGAAACTGCATTCCCCAGCCCAGCGCATAGCCAAGTGATTTTAGCAAAATTAGCAAGCCGATAAGGATAAGAAACGCCGTCACCAAGCCTAAGCAGGTAAACAAGAACCCGCGCCGCACTTTAGCCGCGTTGCTGCCGCCAAATTTGGTAATGGCCAAGATTTTTAGTGCCAACACCGGAAACACGCAAGGCATGAAGTTGAGGATAAACCCGCCCAAAACCGCCAGTGCCAATAACCCCAGACTAAGCTCTGGTCTGTCTGTATCAAAGAAAGAGGCCTGTTGCGGCTTGATGTTGGTTCGAATAGTATTGATGTCATCAAGCTTGGCCGAAACTTCAAAATTTTTTCCGACCAGATTAATCGTTGCATCTTGCGGAGTGAGCATCACCTCAATCTCATCATCATTCACACTGATTAGAGGAGGGTTAAACAAGATATCATCATCACTATTGATAAAAAATTCAAATTTTTCGGCAGATTTTTGGGCCTCAAAACTAATTTTAAGCACTTGTCCGTTTTTCGGTGCCTCATAGACGGCAGCTTTACGGAGGGCAAGTTTTTTGCTTTCTTTTTTAGGCAAGAGGTTAAAGTTTTGTTCCACATAGTTATACATGGTCGAGAGCTCAGCTTCCCCATTTGGCAAGGTCAACTGCGGCACCACGGTTTCGTCATGGCAGTTATGTTTGAGGTCGCAAAGCGTGAGTTTCACTGTCGCCGAGAGGTTGAGCGGTTGGTTTTTATCTTGAGTCACGAGCTCTACCGGCACCAAGAATATGCCGGCATATCCGGCCAAATTTTCCCCACTTTCGGGAATGTAGAAATGAAGCGGCATAGGGCGAAAGATAGTTGCTTTCTGCAAGTTTTTAGACTGGCTGAAATCAATCTCAAAACTCTTGGCTCCCCGGTCCGGAATAATAAACCCCGCCTTCGGATATAATGCCACTGCGGCTTTGATGGATGGTTTGTCACCGATAGCGGTTTGCGCGCTGACGATACGGGACTGAATTTTTCCGTTCTCAACCCATTTCCCCACACCTTCACGTCCGCTGAAAGGGTCATCATATATGCTGTTATAAAAAGGAATTTTCCGGATATCGAGCTTACCGAGTTGGCTTTGCAGTTCCTCAAATTTGAGTTGCGCGGCAGACTTAGTCTTGGCATATTCTATCGATGCCTTGATAGACTTAAAGTTTTTCTTATCCGAAGCATAAGGGATGACTTTTTTGGGGTCATAAATCACTACCACTTCATTATCCGATTCGATATAAGGCTCGTTATAAGGCTCCAACTCTTTTACATCCACAATCAGCGGCGGGTCTTCGGGGATAAGCGCTTGAGCTTTAAGCTTTTTGATTAAATCGCGAATTCCCCGATAATTTTTAATCACAAAGCGCATATATTCTTCTTGGTCATATAGTTCTTGAGGAGAAAGCCTAGGCAAGAGTTTATGAATTTCTTCTTTGAGGTCGCCGTCAATGGCATCACCGGGAAAAGTTTGGTCAATGTGCCGATAAAGCTTAAATAGTCTTATCCAATATTCTTCCAACCCCGAAGAAGTGTGCGATAGCGGATCATCGCTGGGTCTAAGCGGTGTCACCTCCAAATCATCGGTGCCCAAACGTTCCAATAACGAAGGCTGAGCCTGAGGTTGAGCTGTAGTTTCTTCTGCACGCACCGCCAACGGGAGGAGTAAAAATACCAACCAAAGTATAAATAAATTTTTCCGCATCTGTTTTAATTTCTTTTCAAATAACTATTTTAAAGCTATAATAAACTATGTAATATAATAAGTAATCTGTAAACAAAGAATTTTGAGTTAAGAAGATGAAAGATAATGCCGCCTATTTAACCGGCAAATGTTTGGTTGCCATGCCCAACATGAAAGATGAACGCTTTGAAAATTCGCTCATTTTCATCTGTTCGCATACTGAAAACGGCGCCATGGGCTTTGTGGTCAACAAACTCATGCCCGAATTTTCTTTTGCCGATTTAGCGAGCCAACTCCCGATTAAGACCGTCCGCCCGATAGAAAATATCGAGTTGCATTTGGGTGGCCCGATGGAAAAAGTCCGCGGCTTTGTGCTCCATTCCACAGATTATGTTAAAGATGATACCGTAGTGATTAATGATAATATCGCCATTTCGTCATCATTAGATGTGATTACCGATATTGCCTTTGGCATGGGCCCCAAAGAAAATCTGATTGCGCTTGGCTATGCGAGCTGGGCGCCCAACCAACTGGAACAAGAGATAATCAACAATACCTGGCTGGTGGTCAACCCCACGCCGGAATTGGTCTTTCGCACCAAAGATGAAGAAAAATGGCAAAAAGCTATAGATTCGCTGGGTTTTGATGTCAGCAATCTCTCCCAGACCATGGGCCGTGCCTAATGGGTGCTGGTGCGGTGATAGTTTGGCGTGAGCTCATTTTTTCTTGAGCATCTTGATAAATGTGAGCTTCCGGCACAATCAGTTTGACGGAGTTGCTGCCGTCAATTTTTTTGCCCTCAAATTCAAAACTCATAAATTCTTTGATGATATTGGTGTACAGTTTGTTGCTTGGAGCCGTGCCCTGATGGCTTTCGGCAAAATGGTTAACCTGCTGACAAAAATCTTCGTTTGGGGCGGTGTAGGCTTGGTTGCGCGGATTGTTGAGCCACATTTTGGTTGAAACCTCAATTAGCTTTTGCGGATTGTGCAGAATTTTTTTGGTCTGAGGTAAGGTAAGCATTTTTTTGAAAGCGGCAAATTCTAAAAAAAAAACGCTGTCTTTTCCGGTTTGGTTATATTGCTCCACTGCATATAAAAATTCGGTTGTTGTTGCACTAATTTCATCGGCATAGCGGAGCGTAGCAAATTGTTGTGCCGAAAGCGGAGCTTTGGTGATATCGCTCGTGAGTTTTTGTAAGGCTAGATTATTTTGCAAATGCTTGAGCTCATGGAGCATGGAGAGCACTGGATTACGACTGCAAAGCTTGGAAAATTCCTGAAAATATGTTCCGATTTTTTGTAGTAGCTTTTGTTTTTGTTTGGGCTCGGTTACTTGATTGGTATAATCAAGAGCCGATTTGTCAATAGCAAGTGCAAAGCCGTTGATGCGTATTTCAGGAATCCCTCCTTCCCGAAAAGATCCCAAAACTTTAGGAATACTGCAAAGCTTTCCGCAAATATCGGTTAGGGTAGGTTGTTTGTTCGCATCAAGTTTCACAATATAGAGCTGGGGAATGTAAGATATTTTAAGATTATTATCTTTGATGCTCTCGGGGATAAGGCTGTCCGGACACATCACGTTTTCGGGCGCTACCAGCAAATCAACATTTTTCGGCAATATGAAATTATGAATGCCGGTACCGGTTTCGAGGTCATTTTTATATTTGCGATTGGGGTTCATTAGCCAACTCTCCGTTTCTGCAAGCATTATAGCAGAAATTTACCGAGAAATAAACCAAAATTTCAGAGCTTAACCGCCCATCTCCATCAGACGTTTAATCCGAGTTCTAATCGGTGGGTGCGTAGCGAGCATACTTTGAAAAGCAACTTTGGGCTCGCGTGGGTCGGCAATACAAGCGGTCGACATAGTCTTTTTGCCGTCCAAAATTTCTACCCGTGCATCGGAAGAAATTTTTTTGAGAGCCGAGGCCAAAGCACGTGGGTTGCGGGTGATGAGTGCGCCGGTTGCATCGGCGGCATATTCGCGTGCACGAGAAATAGCCATCTGGATAATCGGTGCGACAAAGAAGTTAAATACGATAAGAGCTAACATAACTGCCAAGAGCAAAATTTTTATTTTGCCGCTGTCTTTGTTGTTTGAAATAGGGTATCTCAAACTTCTGCCAATCATCTCCGCCAAAAAGGCAAATACGCTGAGCCCGGTAATAATCATCATGTTGAGCCGAATATCACGATTACCGATATGCGCCATCTCATGAGCAATCACACCCTCAAGCTCCAGCGGTTCCAGTTTGTTGATAATGCCGGTGGTTAGAGCAATTGAGGCGTGCTTAGGGTCGCGTCCGGTGGCAAATGCATTAAGCGATTCATCATCAACAATATAGATTTTGGGCATGGGCAAACCGGCGGCTATCGCCACATTTTCCACCAAACGGTAGACTTGCGGATTTTCTTGTTTTTGAAGCGGCAAAGCCCGAGCAAAACTCAGCATCATCGTATCCCCGCAAAAATACGAAATCAGCATCCAGATAATAGCAACCCCAAAAACAAATGGCAGATAAGACGAAATAAAGAACCATCCGGCCAACCAGTAAACATTACCGGTGGTAATGGTAATGTTATGACTGAGCAAAAACTCTTGGTGCGGAGCTACAAATTGCGCCGCAAAGCGCAAATCCCCCATGGCATAAAAGGCCAGTACGGTCGCTAAAATTGTCAGAATGCTGAGCGCAGTCGGAAACAATAGCAACAATAACCAAGTTTTGCGATTGTTGGCAGCAATATGGTCATAAATGGTCTTCATAGCGCACTTTCACTAGAAAGAAATTTGCGGCGGAGTTTGAGCAGCGGCTTTTTCGGTTTCACTCAGTTCAAAGAACTTCTCGTGCTGGAAATTAAAGATTTTGGCAATAATATTTCCGGGAAAAGTTTCAATTTTGGTGTTAAGAGCCAAGACGGTAGTGTTGTAAAAACGACGAGCGGCCTGGATTTTGTTTTCGGTATCGGCTAACTCTTGTTGGAGAGATAAAAAGTTTTGGTTAGCTTGCAATTGCGGATAATTTTCACCCAAAGCAAAAATACTTTTAAGCGTCTCGCTCAAAGCGTTTTCGGCCTGAGTTTTATCTTCGCCCAAACCTTGAGTGTTCATGGCCGCCGAGCGTGCCGCAACCACGCGTTCAAAAGTTTCTTTTTCGTGTTTGGCATAACCTTTGACGGTTTCGACCAAATTAGGGATAAGGTCATAGCGGCGTTTGAGTTGAGTATCAATATCGCTGGCACCTTCGCGCACTCTTTGGCGAGCCACCACCAGATTGTTATACATCAAAATAATCGACACAATCACCAGTGCCAGTACAATATAGATAGTTTGCATCATCAAAAATCTCCTTATAAAAATATACTTTCAGTCTAAATATAAAAGTTTAACTTTTTATGAAAATATCAACGCTTATTTGCAGATACCCATTAATAGGATGAAGAATTTAGTTGGCTAAAAGCTATGTGTATACGTCAATTGATTAGGAAAGGCGGCACCCAAAATCAAAACCCGAAAATCGGTGTACCGACTTTCGGGTTTCAAATTTAATCAGCTATAATGAAAAACTATTTTTTCAAGATAGATTTACCGGCATAAACAGCCATATCACCCAGCTCTTCTTCAATACGGATGAGTTGGTTGTATTTTGCCATACGATCGGTACGAGACATTGAACCGGTTTTGATTTGACCGCAGTTTGTAGCCACGGCAATATCAGCAATGGTAGTGTCTTCGGTTTCGCCCGAACGGTGAGACAATACGGCGGTATAACCGGCGCGGTGAGCCATATCAACGGCTTTCATGGTTTCAGTCAAAGAACCGATTTGGTTAACCTTAACCAAGATAGAGTTAGCCACACCTTTTTCAATACCCATAGCCAAGCGTTTGGGGTTGGTCACAAAGAGGTCATCACCAACGAGTTGAACTTTGTTGCCGATAGCATCAGTCAACATCTTCCAGCCTTCCCAGTCATCTTCGGCCATACCGTCTTCAATTGAGAAAATCGGGAAACGGCTGCAGAGGTCTTTGTAGAACTCAACCATTTGAGCATTTGTATAAGATTTGCCTTCGCCCTTCATTTCATACTTGCCGTTTTCATAGAATTCGGAAGAAGCGGCATCAATAGCCAAAACCACATCTTCACCGGGTTTGTAACCGGCATCGGAAATTGCCTTCACGATGAAAGAGAGAGCCTCTTCGGCAGATTTGAGGTTAGGAGCAAAACCGCCTTCATCGCCCACATTGGTGTTGTGGCCGGCAGCTTTGAGGTTTTTCTTCAAAGTGTGGAAGATTTCCGCACCCATACGAATAGCCTCGCGAACGGACGGAGCCGAAACCGGCATAATCATAAATTCTTGAATATCAATCGGGTTATCAGCGTGTTGACCGCCATTAACAATATTCATCATCGGAACCGGCAAAGTGCGAGCCATAGTACCGCCCAAATAACGATAGAGAGGCAGACCGGCTTCTTCGGCTTGAGCCTTAGCCACAGCCATTGACACAGCCAAGATTGCATTAGCGCCGAGACGACCTTTATTTTCGGTTCCGTCAAGTTCAATCATGGCATTATCAATATCAATTTGGTCTTCGGCATCTAAACCGGCCAAAGTGTCATAAATTTCGTTATTAACATGTTCAACGGCTTTGAGTACGCCTTTTCCGCCGAAACGAGCTTTGTCTCCATCGCGGAGTTCAACGGCTTCGTGAACACCGGTAGAAGCACCGGACGGCACAGCGGCCCGACCAAATGCACCAGATTGGAGGACAACTTCTGCCTCAACGGTAGGATTGCCGCGAGAGTCTAAAATTTCTCTGGCATGAATATCAACAATAGCACTCATTTTTTTCTCCTATTTTAAATATAAAAAAGTACTGGGTATAACTTCTTTCATTTTTATTGTTATGTCAAGCAAAGAATCCGTTTTTAGGGGTTTACAAATACAAAAAATGGGTTTATCAAAAAAACAAAACAAATTATCATTATAAATTAAATTGTTATGAGAAGAGTAATCATTTTGTGTATGGCATTGTTAGGCTGGGGTTCGGTCGCTTTAGGTTGCGTCGGTGCAATCCCCGCTCATGCGGAAACTTTGGTTGCTTATGCTCCTTTGTTAGCGATTCCGCAGTTAGTAACCTTTTATGGCCGATGGGGAAAAGATAAGAAAAAACTATCGGCTTTAGTGAGGTTGGCTTTGGTCGGATTGTATGTCGGCGGTGTTTTACTGTGTTTGCTCCCCTTTAGTGTTTGGAGCGATAGCGAAACTCTGTGGGCCAAAACATTGCTGTTGTGTAGTGTGGGCTGGGCTGCCGTTTGGCTGTTTATAGCGTTGATAAACCGCAGCGTTCGCCTGCTGGTTGATTGTTTGGACGAGCTGTTTGCGAGTTAGGCCCAAATTTGTCATAATGCCGGAATTGTTCCGGCATTTAACATTTTAAAATTCTGCTTGTAAGTTTGGAATCAATTGTTAAAATACACCATATTCAGAGGAGAGGACAAATGTTTTCAGACAAATGGCATTATCGTTTTATGGAAGTTGCTAAATTGGTTCGCAGTTGGTCCAAAGACCCCTCAACCAAGGTTGGTGCGGTTGTGGTTGGCCCCGATAGAGAGATTCGCTCCACCGGATACAACGGTTTGGTCAGAGGAGTTGACGATGACAACCCTGAAAGACTGGAACGCCCGACCAAATATGACTTTTTTGAACACGCCGAGCGCAATGCCATTTATAATGCTTGCTTGATTGGAGCCTCGTTAAAAGGCTGTGTGATATATGTCACGGCGATTCCTTGTCCCGATTGTGCCAGAGCCATTATCCAGTCCGGCATTAAGATGGTCATCACCTACAGCCCCGAAGAATCTCCTTGCTCCAAGGTCGGCACTTGGGATGATAAAATTCGCTATAGCAAACAAATGTTTGCCGAAGCCGGTGTAGAATATCGCGAACTCCCTTTAAATCCCGAAAACTAGCAATATATAAACGATTGAGCTTGTAGCACTGCGGATTAAGTTCTGCAGTGCATACTATGATAATATCGTAAGAATTGCGGCAATCGGGAGAATAGAATGAAAGTCCTAATAGCAGACGACCACGCTTTGTTCCGAGATGGGCTGAGCCTTCATCTGGAACAAATTGATCCCCAAGCGGTAATTTTTCAGGCCGGAAATTTTTCTCAGGCCATGAAGATTATTGACGACGAGAAAAAATTGGACTTAATTATTATAGATTTGGATATGCCTGACATGAATTGGGAGGAGGCCTTGAGAGAAATCCGCGAAAAAACCGGCGGTGCACGATTAGTAATAATTTCTGCCACCGAAGATTCGCGCAGCATTCGTAAATCCATGGAATACGGCATTAGCGGATACATTCCCAAACGCTCCGATACCAAGGTCCTGACCGGCGCTCTGAAATTGATTTTAGACGGCGGCACCTATCTTCCGCCATCTGTTTTAGATACCGGACACGCAAGCAATGCCTACAATCCCAATAAAGCTGGTGGTTTTTATGCCAAGAGCAAAACCTTGACCAACCGCCAGTCTCAAGTATTGGAATTGGTCGCCCAAGGAATGTCCAATAAGCAAATTGCCTATGAGATAGGAGTGTCGGAAGCCACGGTGAAGTTGCATATCAATGCGCTTTTGCGAGCTGTTGGTGCCACTAATCGAACTCAGGCAGTGATTACGGCCCAGAAAATGGGGTTGATATAGATACATCAAGAACAGATAGCCAATAAAAGAATCCCAAAAAACGGATTCTTTTTTTGTGGCCTTGTTGACAATTGGAGTAATATTCAGATAATGATAACCAAGGAGACAAAAGTTGGGAAATATTGCACAAGGCTTAAGCATCTTAAAAAAGAACGTCAAGATAGCCAAAGAAAAACCTGGGGTTTACCGGATGATTGGCGCCGATGAAAAAGTTCTGTACGTCGGCAAGGCCAAAAATATTAAAAAGCGTATTGTGGCATATTCGCACTTGAACAAATTGCCGGTAAGACTGCAACGGATGGTCTCAGAAATCAACCGTATGGAGTTTATTATTGTTGAGAACGAAGCCAAGGCACTGCTCTTGGAAAATGAGCTCATCAAAAAGCTTGAGCCCAAATATAATATATTGCTTAAAGATGATAAAACTTTTCCGCATCTGATGATAGATGTCGGTTCAGATTATCCCTGCTTGCGCAAACACCGAGGCAAAAGAGAAGATAAAAACAAATATTTCGGCCCGTTTGCCAATGTTTTGGCGGTTAACAATGTGCTGGATATTTTGCAAAAAGCTTTTTTGTTGCGTTCTTGCCGCGATGGAGTTTTTCACAATCGGGAGCGCCCGTGCTTGCTGTATCAAATCAAGCGTTGCTCGGCTCCTTGTTGTGGCAAGATTTCTAAAGAAGACTATCACAAATTGGTCAGCGAGGCGATAGATTTTTTAGAGGGTCGCAATACCAAAATGCAAGAAGAACTTTCGCAAAAAATGATGGAGGCGAGCGAAAAACAAGATTATGAAACAGCTTTGGTGCTCCGCGATAGGATTCGCGCTTTGACCAGCGTCCAACAAGGCAATTTGGTTGAATACGCCAATATCAAATCGCTTGACGTTGTGGCTATCGCCCGCAAGGGAGATTTAATCTGCATTCAGGTATTTTTCATCCGCAACGGCCAAAACTGCGGCAATGCCCCGTTCTTTCCCAAACAAACGGAAGATGCCGGCGATGTTGAGGTTTTGGAGGCATTTTTGAGTAGTTTTTACAGCACCCATATTCCGCCCAAAGAAATTGCGGTTTCTTTGCCGCTTGAAAATCAGGAATTTTTGGAAGAAGCTCTGGGGGCAAAAATCAAGACCTATGCGCAAGGCAATAAATCAAAAATTGTAAAAATGGCCGAAGAAAATGCCCTGGCCTCACTGGAGCGCAAGGTGGCACTTGAGGCGTCTATCCAAAAGAACTTGGAAGAAATGCAAGAGCGGTTCAATCTGTCGCGTGTACCCAAACGCATTGAGGTTTATGATAACTCGCATATCCAAGGCAGCTATGCGGTGGGCGCCATGATTGTGGCCACTCCCGATGGCTTTGATAAAAAGAATTATCGTACGTTTAATATCAAAAATCCCGATATCACCAACGATGACTTTGCCATGATGAAAGAGGTTTTGACCCGCCGCTTTGAGAAGATGACCGAGGCCAATCGTCCGGATGTAATTTTGCTCGATGGCGGTTTGGGACAGTTGCACGCCGTGCACGAGTGCCTAAAAGACTATGACTTGAGCGGCATCAGCATCATAGCCATTTCCAAAGGTCCGGACCGCAATGCCGGTAAAGAGTTTTACCACCAGTTGGGACGCGAAAGTTTTGAGCTGCCGTTTCGTTCGCCTTTGGCTTTTTATATGCAAAACATCCGCGATGAGGCACACCGCTTTGCCATTGGCACGCACCGCAAACGCCGTGCTAAATCCATGTATAAAACAAGGCTTGACGAGATTGAAGGAGTCGGAGCTTCACGCCGCCGCGATTTGTTGAATTATTTTGGCTCCGTTGAAGAAATTTCCCAAGCCGGAATCAAGGATTTGCAAAAAGTAAGCGGAATCAGCAAAAAAACAGCGGAAAAGATTTATAATTACTTCCATAATTAAAAAAAGTCTTTTAATATAACTTTAACTTTTTTAAAACAGTTAAAGAGGGTATGTAAAGTGTATAATCTGCCAAACTTGCTGACAATCTCGCGTATTGTCGTTATTCCGGTTATTTTCTTAACCATTTATATCCATAGTGCCTGGTGGTATCTCATTGGCGGTTCGCTGTTTATTATTGCCGCGATAACCGATTATTTGGACGGCTACTTGGCACGTTCTCGCAATGAACTTTCCGCTTTCGGGCGTCTGCTTGACCCCATTGCCGATAAGCTCTTGGTGGTTTCCGCCCTGATGATTATTGTCGCCAATGGTCTGGTCGACAGCATTAGTTACATTCCGGTGGTGGTGATTCTTTGCCGCGAGATTTTGGTTTCCGGCCTGCGCGAATTTTTATCCGAGGTTAGAGTAGGGCTTCCGGTCACTCGCTTAGCCAAATGGAAAACCGGTTTTCAGATGACCGCTTTGTCGGTTTTGTTGATGGCTCCGGCCAAGTTTTTCAATGTTATTGAAGGTTTCTGGCTCGGCGTTGGTACCATTTGTCTGTGGGTTGCCGGTGTGCTGACCTTCATTACCGGATATCAGTATTTTGAAAAGTCTTTGGATTATATCAAAAAGCTTGAGCGCGAAAAGAAACAAGCCGCCAAAGCAAGCGCCAAAACTACGGCTGAAAAAAGTGCTCCCCAATCCGGAACTAAAACAGCCGGCACAAAGCGCAAATCCGTTGCTAAAAAAACAACCAAAGCTCGCAAAACAGCTCAAAAGACTTCGAGAACTAAAACCAAATAAGGATTGAAACTCGCATGGAGAACAATTCCGCTCATATTCTGGTTGTAGATGATGATAACCGCATTCGTTCGCTGTTGCAGCGTTTTTTGCGTGACAATGAGTTTTACGTCAGTGTTGCCAAAGATGCTGCCTCTGCGCGCGAGATGTTGAAAGAATATCGGTTTGACCTTTTGATTGTCGACATCATGATGCCCGAAGAAAGCGGATTAGAGTTTTTGCAAACTTTGCGCCAAGAGAGCAATGTTCCGGTGATTATGCTCACCGCCATGGGCGAAACTGCCGACCGCATCAGCGGGCTTGAATGTGGGGCAGATGACTATTTGCCCAAACCTTTTGAGCCCAAAGAACTGGTGTTGCGTATTAAGAGCATTTTGCGACGCGCCCCGCAAACCGATAAGGCCGCGGTCGAGAAGTTAAACTTGGGTCTTTGTTGCTATGATATGAACAAAAAAGAACTCTTAAGCAAACAGGGAGCCATCATTCATATCACTCCGGTTGAGCAGGCCATGTTAAGTGTCTTGGGGCAAAAGTCGGGACAAATTTTCAGCCGCGAAAAATTGGCCGAGATTTTGGGAGCCGGACAAAGTCCTCGCTCCATTGATGTGCAGATAACCCGTCTGCGCAAAAAGATAGAAAAAGATTCTAAAAATCCTCGCTATTTGCAAACCGTGCGGGGTAAAGGTTATATGTTGCTGCCCGAATAGGGAAGAAGATTAAGAGAGGTGTAAAATGCACATAAAGTTTCCCAAAAAAGTTGACAATGCCTTGCGGTATTTGAAATTGAAGTTGTTGCCAAAAACTTTGTTTTTCCGCACCATGCTTTTGATATTCATTCCGCTGATTGTGGTGCAGGTGGTATCAATTTTTGTGTTCTTTGACAGCAACTGGTGGCGCGTTGGTCGCAACTTGTCCAACAACTTGGTTTCCAATATGGATTTTACCATGGAGCTCATTGACCGCCACCCCAAACAGATTGAGGAGATTCGTCAACTTTCGGAGCAAAATTTTGGCTTGAAAGTGGATTATTATAGCAATACCGAAAAACAGCAAGAAATCACCAAGGCCACCCGCGGTAATAAGTTGATAACCGGTTTCTTGGAAGACATGCTCAAAGAGCGCTTCCCCGATGCAGTGAGCAGCATTTACCTTTCGCAAAAATCCAACGATATGGTAATCATTGTTGACCGCGCGGCCGGCGCCTTCAAATTCACCACTAACGAAAAGAAAATTTTTAGTTCTTCTATGTTCTTGTTCATTGGCTGGATGGTTGGCACTTCAATTTTGCTGTTTTTGGTGGCGGTACTGTTTTTGCGCATTCAAGTCCGTTCCATTGCCGAACTGGCCCAAGTTGCCGAAGACTTTGGTAAGGGTATCGATAACAAAAACTTCAAACCTTATGGTTCGTCAGAAGTCAGAAAAGCCGCCATTGCTTTTATTAAGATGAAAGAGCGCATTCAACGTCAGATAAGTGAGCGCACTCAGATGTTGGCCGGAGTTTCGCACGATTTGCGTACCCCGCTGACCCGCATGAAATTGCAGGTGGCTCTGTTACCTGAAGGCGAAGACCGCAAAGATTTTCTCTCTGATATTGATGAGATGGAAAAAATGCTTGATGGCTATTTGTCTTTTGTCAGTGGAGAAGCCGGAGAGAGGTCTTCCTTTGTTGATATGAATGAGCTGATTTTGAGCATCATCAACAAATTCCGCAACAAAAAGGCCCTGATTAGATATTCTACCAACGACCAGGTTAGCGCAATTCAGGGACGCGAGCAAGCCTTGAAACGCGCCTTGACCAATGTCATTTCCAATGCTTTCCGTTATGGTAAGACCATTGCGGTTAAGCTTGAAAGCAACAATAACAAGCTGGAAATTTCTGTTGATGACGATGGACCGGGAATTCCGGCCGATAAACGCGAAGATGTCTTCAAAGCCTTTTATCGGATTGAAGGCTCACGCAACAAAGAAACCGGCGGCGTCGGCTTGGGCTTGTCCATTGCTAAAGATGTTATTGCCTCTCACGGTGGCAAGATAGAACTCTTGGACAGCGAACTCGGCGGCTTGAAGGTTTTGATTAGTATTCCGCTCTAATGATGGGATAACAAATGGTAGATGAGATAGAAAATAAAAACTCAGACAGCGATTTGGAGGCCGATTTTCCGAGCTTTTTGCGTTCGGATAATCCGGAAAACCAAGAGCACGACATCAATCATTTTTTGGAAGATGATACCTCTGCTGAAAGCCAAGCCGAGGTTCCCCAAACTTTAAGCAGTTGGAATGATGGTTTTGATGAGGCCGACAAAGCGGATGGCAGTGCAGATTGGGATTTGGACTTAGGCGATATCAACGCACCGATAGACAACCTCAATCTGGAAGATAACGCTGATATTAACCAGCCGCTATATGATGAATCTGCCGTCTCAGAGGTTATGGAAAGCACCACGGCTGAGCCGGTTGCAGATTTGCCGGAAGCAGTTTCTGCTCCTCTTGCCACGGAACAACCAGATACCGACATGCCCGATGATAGCGAAATCGGCGAAGCCGAAATCAGTGCCGCCATGGAAGATGAGCAAGTTGTAGAAGATGCCGGCTCTAATTCTGGCATAAATTTTCTTAATGAAGATAAGGACACTTCATCCCCAACCGAGACTAAAATTCCCAATCCGGAAGATTATATGTCGTTTGATATTCCGCTGGACGAATTGGCGCGTAGTGAAAATGCCGCAACTCCGGCTCAAGAGGAAATTCCTGAATCGGAATTTATTGCGCAACATGCAAATGTTAATCTTCACGATATGCCCAAAGAAACGTTTGTTGAAGATAGCGACCAGCCTTATGTAGAGGTCTTGCCCGGCAATCAAAATATGAACCCGGATGAATATATGTCTTATGATTTGCCCGAAAGCGCCTTGGGAGCAACTCAGCCTAAGGCCACTCCGGAAGTTTCTCAACCAAAATCCCCGACAAATACGCCCGAGAATTCTGCCTCCCAAGCGGAAACATTAACAACGTCTTTGTCAACAAGTAAGGTTGGGCAAGCCGAAAAAGAAACTTTACAAATGTTCAAATGGTATTCCGGACATATTGATGATAAATATTACCGCTTTTCGGCCGAAGCTCCGTCCGGCGAGTTCAAAGGGACGGCAGAGCAAAATAGTATTTATGTTGACATTGGCACTTCAGCCTATGGTTGGAATGTTACATTTGACAATGGCATCAGTATGAATTTGGCCGATGTTAAAGAATTTCAATTAAGAAACGGGCGCCTTCCGTGTGCCGATGGTGTTATCACTTATGGCGCTACCGGCCTCAAATTTAGTCAAGTCGAGCGCATTGTTGTTGGCAGCATTCCGGAATATTTTCACTATGGCTATCAGAGCTGATACATTTATCATTATCAACTCATATCCCAACGGTTCCAAATACAACAAAACGCCCTCACATCATAGGGCGTTTTTTATGGCATAATCAAATTAAAACCGATAGTTTACTTGTTCTCATTAGCCTTTTTGAGTTCTTCGGCCAGCTTATTTCCACTGGTCACGCTATATGAAGTCGGCGCAATCTGCATTGGCTGTTCTGGGCGCTGAACCTTTGTTTCATCTATTTGCTTATCTGCATCGGTTACCGGAGCCGTCTCTTGAGTTTGGCTGGCCGAGCTTTGAGCTGTTTGTTCGGCACTTGGCTGAGGTTCCATCTCGGTCTGGACTTCTGTTTCCGGCAGTGGAGCGGCTGTCTTTTGCGGCGCTAGTGGAAAGATTTGTACTCCGCTTTGAGTAAAAGCTGCATCATCTTGCGATTCTACATTAGCCGAGATTGGTTGTTGATTTTGTTTCGGGCGAGAATATGCCGGAGATTGAGCCGTAGATTTTTGCGGATCTGCCAACACCGGAGATAGTTTTTGCGTATACTTAGGCAAGCGCAACATCATATATCCGGTTCCGCCGCCATAAGCCGGTCCGGAAACACCTATGGAGTAATATCCACCGATAAACCCGAAATCAAGATCAATATAATCAATTGCCAAGACGGTTTTGATTGTAGAATATCCGATAGTAGTCATTTTACAGCGATAACCGATATCCTCAATCATAATATGGTTAACATTTCTGGCAAAAGAAACGGCCTTAGCCGGAGTGCAGTCCGGAGATTGACCGTTGTAGGTCACATTATAATTCAGCACCAAGTTAATTTGTTGATTTTTGCTTCCGATAATCACGTCGGTAATATTGACAGAATCAATATACATATGAGCCGGAGTGATTCCGACTTTAAGCGGCATTGTAAGATAATTTTCGGTGCAAGTATGAGCAGCGGCATTAGCCTCACAAATCAGGGCGGTCTGATGATTATTATTTTCAAACAAATGCACCAAACTATTGTAGATATACTCGCGCGACATAGAAAGCTTGGCCGGTGCGCATTGACGACTGCGGCACACAACAATAGACTTCGGATTCCGCAACGGAGCATTAGTCACATTTTGGGCATCACGTTTAGTCCATTCATTTTCAAAAGCTTCCCCTCTCATCACTTGCTGTAGGGAGTAAAAACATCCGCACCCTCCAAGCGAGAGCATCAAAGAGGCAATAACAAGCTGTTTACTGGTATTTCTCCACACTTTACGCGACCTTTTCTGATAAATCCTGCGCTTATATTAAGACAAAGAATTGCAAACAACAAACAAATTTGTTAGGTTATTAAACACAAATTTCATATTAACCACTCAGAGCAATAAAAATTGAATGTATTAGTGACAATATTAGGTCTGATTTTGAGCATAGCACAAGCCGGACAAATAGTTAAAGTTGTCGACGGCGACAGTCTATTTGTCGGAAAGACCGAAATCAGGCTTGAGGGGATAGACGCTCCCGAATACCACCAAAACTGCTATAATGCGAAAGGAAAAGCTTATCCATGCGGCAAGCTTGCCTACCAAGCATTGAAAAAACTGATGTCGGGAAAAAAGGTACGTTGTCGCAAAATTGTAAAGGACAAATATCATCGTGAGGTTTCCGAATGTTGGGCCGGTGACATAAATATCAATGAGTGGATGGTCAAAAACGGTTGGGCAGTGGCTTACACGCGCTATACCAAAGCCTATGAGAGCGCAGAGTCTGAGGCCAAGACTCAGCATCGGGGGATCTGGCAAGGCCGTTTTTTGAAGCCGGAATATTACCGAATTTTGCAAAAAGAAGCCTCAAAACAGCACTAAGTTAAAAAAAAGATTAGATTTCTGTTGACAGCGCCGAAAAGTTCTGTATATTGCAATCAACGTTTTATGTTTAAAATAATAAGGTGAAGAAAAATGTACGCAGTAATTAAAACAGGCGGAAAACAATATAAAGTCGCATCTGGCGATGTCTTGAAGATTGAAAAGATTGCCGGCGAAGCTGGCCAAGAAGTTGTTTTTAATGAAGTATTGGCTATTGATGAAACCGTTGGAACTCCGTTGGTAGCAGGTGCTAGCGTAAAAGCTACTGTTATCAAACAAGCTCGTGATGCAAAAATCATTGTTTTCAAAAAGAAAAGAAGACAAAACTATCGTCGTAAAAACGGCCACAGACAGAGCATTACTCTGGTCAAGATTACCGAAATTTGTGGCAAATAAGTAGTTAAGGGAGAGTATAGAAATGGCACATAAGAAGTCAGGTGGTAGTTCCAATAACGGACGCGATTCCGAAGGACGCCGTTTAGGTATTAAGAAATTTGGCGGCGAAAGCGTAATTGCCGGAAACATCATCGTTCGTCAAAGAGGCACCCAATACCATCCGGGCAAAAATGTTGGCATGGGCAAAGACCACACCATTTTTGCTAAAACTGCCGGAAAAGTTGAGTTTGTCAAGAAAGCTGGCGACAAAACTTTCGTTTCGGTGGTTGCCGAATAAGGTATTACCAAGTTTACGGTGGAGGGGGTGTGCAAACATCCCCTTTACTTTTAAGTAAAATTGCTTAAATTAGAAATATAATTTAACCAGTAAAAAAGAAAATCATGAAGTTTTTGGATCAAGCTAAAATATTTGTAAAATCGGGCGATGGCGGAGCCGGCTGCGTTTCCTTTCGTCGTGAAAAATATATCGAATTTGGCGGACCCAACGGCGGTGACGGAGCCAAAGGCGGAGACATCATTCTGGAAGCCGTGGCCAACCTCAACACGCTGATTGATTTTCGCTATCAACAGCATTTCAAGGCCAAACGCGGCGGCAATGGTATGGGTTCAGATAAATCCGGCGCCAAAGGCGATAGCATTGTGATAAAAGTTCCGGTCGGAACCGAGGTCTTGGCGGAAGACGGCCAAACCCTGATTGTGGATATGGTCAAACCCGGCCAAACCTATCTTTTAGCCAAAGGTGGCGATGGCGGCCGTGGCAATGCCAAGTTCAAAACTTCTACCAATCAGGCTCCACGCTATGCTGAGCCTGGCTGGCCAGGCGAAGAAATGTGGGTCTGGCTCCGCTTAAAGCTGATTGCCGATGTCGGCTTGGTCGGTCTCCCCAACGCCGGAAAATCTACCTTTTTGTCGGCCGTGTCTTCAGCGCGCCCAAAAATTGCCGATTATCCTTTTACAACCCTGCACCCCAATCTTGGTGTAGCTTGGGCTGATAATTATGAAATTATCATTGCCGATATTCCGGGACTGATTGAAGGTGCACACGAAGGAGTAGGGCTGGGTGACCGATTCTTAAAGCACATTGAGCGCTGCTCGGTCATTTTGCACTTGATTGACGGCACGAGTGAAGATGTTGTGAGCGCGTATAAGTCGATTCGCAAAGAGCTGGAGTTGTACAGTACCAACTTGGCCAACAAGCCAGAAGTGATTGCACTTAATAAATGCGATGCTTTAAGTGACAAAGAAATCCGCCAAAAGTTGAAAGACTTGGAAAAAGCCAGCGGCAAAAAAGTTTTAAGTATATCGGCCGTGGCTCAAAAAGGCGTAACCGAGTGTTTGCATGAGGTCAATCAATTCATCACTCGTGAGCGTCGCACTGTGGCACAAGATAATGAAGTTGAAGAAATAGCGGTGGAAGAAGTTAAGAAACCGTGGTCACCGCTGGACTAGTATCAGGAAAAAGGAGATATTTTCGTGAGTAAAGCAACTGCCAAAAAGAAGGTTTCAGAAGACATCCGGATTGATGAGCAAATTTTGCATATTGTGATGGATGCTCTTGAAGACAGTAAAGCTGAGGACATTGTTTGTATAGACTTGCAGGGCAAAACCTCTATTGCCAGCTATATGGTAATTGCGAGCGGTACGTCACAGCGCCACGTTGCCTCCACGGCCGAACGCGTTCAGGAAAGACTAAAAGCCGCCGGTTTTAGCTCCGCCATTGAAGGCGAAGAAAAAGCCGATTGGGTCTTGATTGATGCCTTTGATGTCATTGTGCATATTTTCCGTCCCGAAGTTCGTGAATTTTACAATCTGGAAAAGATGTGGAGTTCGGTCGCCGAAATCCGCAAAAAGTAGCTGAGGCAAGCCATGCGCGTTAGTATCATTGCAATTGGCAAATGCAAAAAAAATTCTCCCGAGGCCGCAATAATTGCTGAATATGTCAAACGCTCCGGCTGGAATATCCAGATTAAAGAAATGGATAATGCCACTCAGGAAGCCGAGGCCGATTTTTTGCAAAAGTCCATTCCCCATGGTGGCAAAGTGGTAGTTTTAGATGAACGAGGCGAAAACTTAAAAAGTTTGGAGCTGGCCGCCAAGGTTGAAAAATGGATGAGTGAAGGCTGTTCGGAAATTTGTTTTTTGATTGGTGGTGCCGACGGACATTTGCAGTCCACTCGCGATAAAGCCGATTTGTTGCTATCATTTGGCAAACTGACCTTGCCGCATATGTTGATGAGAGCCGTTTTAAGCGAGCAGATATATCGGATTCAGACCATCATTAATCATCACCCCTATCATCGTGAATAATGATTTGAGGCATAAAAAAACTCCCACATAACATGGGAGTCTTTTTAGTGGTAATGTTTGACTATTTCTTAGCCAATTTTTTGGTTTCCGATTCGGCAAACATCGTGCTGTAAGATTTCTTGAGGTCAGCCACCATAGTTTTGAACTTTTTAAGGTTCTGTCCGCCCAAATTATTACCGGTTGCGGCTTTAATGGTTAGCGGGTTAACGCGTTTGCCGTTTTTGATAACTTCATAGTGGAGATGCGGCCCGGTAGAACGTCCGGTGCTCCCGACATAAGCAATCAGTTGTCCTTGTTTGACACGCACGCCGGGGCGGATTCCCTTAGCATAGCCGTTTAAGTGTCCATACGCGGTAGAAAACTCGGAATTATGACGGATTTTGATGTACTTGCCATAACCGCCATTGTACTTGGCCGCCACAATCACACCGTCACCGCCAGCATACACGGCCGAACCTTTAGGTGCGGCATAATCAATCCCCCAGTGGATGCGCACATCTTTGTAAATAGGGTGGCGTCTTTTGCCAAACGGAGAAGATATGCGGGCTTGTTGATAGGCCATTGGCTTTTTGTGCAAGAATTTCTTCATCGCCTGGCCTTTTTCGTTATAATAATCGACATTGCCGTTTTTATCTGCAAAACGGTATAGCGAAATTTTTTCGTTACGCAATTTGAGCGCGGCATAGAGAATATTTCCGGTTTTCACGACTTTGCCATTAGGAGCGATTCGGTTTTCATAAATAATTTCAAACTTATCCCCTTTGCGTAAATCGCGCCGAAAATCGACCGAATAAGAGAAGATTTTGATGAAGTCGGCCACGAGTCGGTGCGGCACACCGTGTTTGGACATTGAGCCGGAAAGCGAACCGGAAATAATACCGCTGGCACTGTTGATTTCATCAGTCAGCTCATCGCGATGAGTAGTCACGACATATTGTTGCTGATCATTTTTGGTCAAGATATGACGGATACCCGAATTAGGTTCAATGAGCATACTTTCGACCGAAATCACGGTTTCGGATTGGACATTAATTTTGGTTCTCAACAAAATTTTCTGACCCACTTTCAACAAGGTAGGGTTATACACTTGTTTAACTGTTTGATAGATATCATGAGCTTCTTTGTAGGTCAGTCCCAAGTCGGTGAACAAGGAAATGAAGGTATCGCCTTTTTTAACGGTAATTTCCTTATCGACCACTTTTTCGGATGAGCCATAATTAACCAGTTCGAATAAAGATTTAATATTATCTAGCGAATCTTTGATATAGCTTCCGGAATCGTTATCAAGAGTTTCCTCGATTCCGGCTTCGAGTTCGGACATTGGAATTTGGTCATAAGGATTAACTGAGGCATTAACATTATTATTTCTGGTCAGGGAGAGCATAAAAGCAAAAGTAACGGCGAAAGTATAGACAAGAGGCACGATTTTATGCTTATTTTTTAGTTTGAGATTAGCATCAAAATTTTTCGCTAACAACTTCAATACTTTGAAATTAAGTTTTTTTGCTAATAAATTCATTGGGTTAATCTTTTTTCTGTTAAACCTAAAGTCCGAAATAAATAGTAACTTTCTTTATTATAAAATACAAACAAAAAGAAAATCACAAGTGCATAAAAAGGATAGTATCCACATAAGATTAATTTTTTTCTAAGAAAATAAAAAAAAGTTCTTGCCAAGAAGAAAATTATTGGTTATAAGGGTACACGTTGAATGGGGGCGTAGTTCAGTTGGTTAGAATACATGCCTGTCACGCATGGGGTCGCGAGTTCGAGCCTCGTCGCTCCCGCCATTAAAACAGCCGGGTTTATCCCGGCTTTTTTGTGGCCTGGACCGACGCGGTCGAAGGAGGGACCCCGGTCGCGAGCAAATGGGTAAAAAAACTGACTAGATGTCAGTTTTTTTAGACTTTTGAAAAGAACTTGTTAATTTGCGCGTCCGCGAGAGCGAGACAAGCAAATGTTACAAGTACTTTGACCGAAGCGCAGTTGTTGAGCGTTTAGGCGCGAAACTTACGGAGCAAGAAGAGCCTCGTCGCTCCCGCCATTAAAACAGCCGGGTTTATCCCGGCTTTTTTGTGGCCTGGACCGACGCGGTCGAAGGAGGGACCCCGGTCGCGAGCAAATGGGTAAAAAAACTGACTAGATGTCAGTTTTTTTAGACTTTTGAAAAGAACTTGTTAATTTGCGCGTCCGCGAGAGCGAGACAAGCAAATGTTACAAGTACTTTGACCGAAGCGCAGTTGTTGAGCGATACCTCGCGAAACCTACGTAGCAAGAAGAGCCTCGTCGCTCCCGCCATTAAAACAGCCGGGTTTATCCCGGCTTTTTTTGTGGCCTGTTATAATGTTGTGGCGTAGAATAGTGCAGGATAAATATTGAGATGGACACAAAAAAAGCAGTCAAAAGACTGCCTTTTAAATGCAACTATCGCGATGCCTGAGGCTTTAGCTTTGCAGACAGATTTTTTGCAACGGGAGTGTCAAAAAAATCGGGCGAAACCTCGTTTATGGTCGGCCAAATATCGCCTTCTTTGCCTCGATATACGCCCAAGAAAACTTTAGTTTCGCTGTTGAAATTAAAAATTTTCTTGAGGTCGGAATAATATTTTTTGACCACGGGGAAATTTTCTTTTTTTAGCTCCCAAGAATCCCCTTCCTTCACATCATCAGACTGGTACAACACCAACTTATTGTTAAGAAAATACCCGCGGGGATAATTTTCCAACATGAAGGATATTTGCTCAGGGTTAAAACCGCAGTTGGTGAGAATTTCGCGGTGTGAAAACGGTTTGCCTTTTTCACCCAAAATCATTCCGACATTGGGTACCAAGACAAAAGCCCGCCGTTGACTATGATATTCTTCTAAAGCTTGGTTCATCGTTAGTTCCTTATCATGTAGCTAGATGCTAAGCCTATCAGCAAGCGAGCTTGATTGCAAGCCTAAAAACCTTGGGCAATTTTTTGTGCCAGTTCGGAGAGTAGGCGGCTTTGGGCATTGACCAAATCATCATAGCTGTCACCAAGCGGTGCACTCAAAACCACTTTCTCTTGTTTAAGGACACGTCCGGTATAATTTTTAATGGTCCACCAAGCTTCCAAATTTATGCTTTTACCCCAAGTTCCATCAAATTTGTTGAGCTCAATCTGCACCAAATAATCAAAATCTTCACGCGCCGAAATACGTGGTTTGACCGAAGCTTTAGGCAGATAATAAGCCAAATCATCGGCCACGACGCGTTGTATCATGGTTGATAAAGATTCGCTCCAGCGATTTTGTTCCGAAACATCAAGCTCAATTTGGTTTGCTTTCAGGGTCACGATTTGGGGCTTATCGAGATAATCCGCGAGCGCAATTTCCATCACCCCGACATTGCCGCGGATTTTGTTGTTGGAATAGTTATGCAGATTGATAGATTGCAACGAGTAAAAGCGCGCAGGCTGACTAACTCCGGTAGCCACACAAGCCGAAATCAAAGTTAACAAGCCTAAAACTCCAAATATTTTTTTCATTATTCGTCTCTCTTTCCTTTGAGGAGCGCCTCGGGGTGGCGTTCGATATAATCTGCAAAATTACGCAATGCTTTGGCCGCCTGGCTGACATTGATAGCCGCTTTGTTGAGGTTATCAAGTGTATCGGCCGCCGCGCCGGAATTGCTGTTCACGGTTTTGCTCATACTCTTAATCATTTTGTGGATTTCGGGCAGTTCTTCGTTTAGTGCGGTAAAGAACTGATTAAACTTAACCACGGATTCGCGAATAGGCAAATCTTGAATACCCTTGGAGATTTTGCCAAGTGGCGACAAAATGGTTGGGATTTCCAAAACATTTTTTTGTTTGGGTTCCTCGTGCATAATTGCCGGAGTGTCGGGAAACATTTCCAACTCAATCATCAACTGACCGGTCAAATAGCTCTGAGTGGTTAAGCGTGCCCGCAATCCTTTGGCAATCAGCGATGACACCAGATTATAATCCATTCCGCCGCTACCGGAATATTTGATATTATCTGTCGAGTTCATCCGTACATATACCGGAATACTAAAGCTCAAATCTTCGGGGTCGGCCTCAATTTCAATCCGCATCACCTTGCCGATTTGCACTCCCTTAAACACCACCGGAGAACCGACATTCAACCCGTTAATGGATTCTTCAAAATACATTACTAACAGTTTTTCGTTTTGGCTCAAAAAATTGTTTTTGATAAAAATGGCAAAGATAATGACCAACACGGCAATACCGGTCGACATAAACAGTCCGATTAATTTTTTGTTGGGTTGATTACGCATTTTTTATTTTTTCTCCCCGGGTCAAAAAGTTGTACACATCTTGGTTGGGCGGATTTTTCAAAAGCTCGCGCGGGTTACCTCTGGCGCTGATACTTTTGGTTGCCGTGTCCAAGAAAATAGAGTTGTTGCCAATGGCAAAAATAGAGTTGAGTTCGTGGGTAACTACCACAATGGTCGTGCCCAAACTTTGGTTAATGTCCAAGATGAGGTCATCAAGCATTTTAGAGCTGATAGGATCAAGTCCGGCGGAAGGTTCGTCAAAATATACAATCTCGGGGTCAAGCGCTAAAGCCCGTGCCAGTCCGGCACGTTTTTTCATACCGCCGCTGATTTCGGAAGGATAAAATTCTTCAAAACCGGTAAGCCCGACCAGTGCGAGCTTAAGCGACACCAATTCGCTAATCATCTTGTCGGAATAGTTGGTATATTGCTTGAGCGGCAGAGCAATATTTTCGGCCAAAGTCATGGAACTAAAGAGTGCGCCGCTTTGGTAGAGAATGCCGCATTTTTGCATAATCTGTTGGCGTTTTTGCTCATCTGCCGCCGTAAAGTTCACCCCGCCGATAACAATTTTGCCGTGAGCTGCCGGCACCAACCCGGTCAGCACACGCAGGAGCGAACTTTTTCCGCCGCCACTGGCCCCCATAATGATAAACACATCACCTTTGTTGACTTCAAAACTAACGTTTTTGAGCAACACAAAATCGCCATAAGCAATGGTGAGGTCCGAAACGGCAATTTCGACAGGAGATTTCATCATATTCCGAGCACCTCAAAAATAACGGTAATAATACCCGTGACCACAATCATCCAGACAATGGCCGAAACCACGGCTTGGGTAGTGGCACGACCGACACTATCGGCATTTCTCCCGCAGTAGATGCCGAAATAGCACCCGCATAAGGAGATAACAATACCAAACACCAAACCATGGAATACCCCGACCAAGAAGTTGGTCAAATCAAGTGCATTTATGGTGTATTTGTAATATTCGGGCGCGGAGATATCCAGCATCAGGATACCCACGGTTGCGCCGCCGATAATCCCCATAAAATCGGCCAGAATTACTAAAATCGGGGTAGCGATGGTGAGTGCCATGATGCGTGGTAAAACCAAAAAATCGGTTGTGGGAATCCCCATGGTTTTAAGCGCATCAATTTCCTCATTGACCTGCATGGTCCCAATGGTTGCGGCATAAGCGGCACCGGTACGACCGGCCATGATAATACCGACCATAATTGCCCCCATAATTCGGGTCATGCCGATAGCCACCAGACTGGCCACATAAATTTGTGCTCCGAAAGTCTTGAGCTGAATTGCGCCCACAAAAGCCAAAATCAACCCGACCATAAAGCTAACCAAAGATACAATACCGATAGCTTTATACGAGCAGTCTTGGAGAGCGAACAAGAAGTCAACTTGTCGCATTGTGGCCTTAGAACAGATGAACCGCCCCCAAGATTTGAGACATTGTCCGATAAAACTAAGACCTTTTTTAGAGCTTTGGAAAATATCATAGCCAAATCCGCCGAGCGATTCGAGCCACGGCAGTTTAGGGCTGGAGGGCAGGGAGGGTTTGCGATCCACCGCCAAGGCCAGATTAATAAGCCGTTCCAAGTTTTTAGGAACATCAATAAGTTTGAGCTGTTTTTTTTGTGATTTTGATAGCGCGGTTAGACGGTAAAGCACCACCACTAAAGAGGAATCCCATTGCTTTAGTTCAGAGGCATTGACCTGAATGTTTTGAATATTTTTTTGTTGCGCGGTCATCAGCAGAGTTGAGAGCGCCGCCTCATCATCAAACTTGAGATAATCTCCGTTTAGCTCCAGCTCAAGAGTCTGATTATGTTGTGCAAAATTCAGCTTCATACATAGGGTTCCTAAAATCAACTTGTATATTAAGGTATTATCATAAATCAAATTGTCAAGCATCAGCAGAATAAACTTTCGATGACTGAATAATTTGGTCAGTAATTTTTGATTTTTTTTGTAAATAAGCTTTGCTTAAGGGCTGATTTTGTGCTATGCTCTGACAAAATTTTCTTGATGCGGAGCCCTCATGACTAATAACTTAACTCCTTTCCCCTCTAAAGCCCTTCCTTATGCTTGGATATATATCAAGAACTTTCGCTGGCAGACAGGTGTTGCTTTTGTGCTGGTATTGCTAACCGCCCTGCTTAGCAATTTATGTGATTGGTTTTTTGCCGAAATTATCTCCAGTGCTCGCCACCTCAATACCCAAGCAGGCTTTACTCAAGGTGCCAAATATATTACATATTTGTTTGTTTGCGGTGGTGTAAGTGTGTTGATTATGTATTTTAGCAATATCTATGGCACCAAAAAATTATATACCCCCATGTACAACAAAATCATTGCCGATGGCTACGATTATCTGCTTGGACATTCTTATGGCTATGTTATCAATACGCAAACCGGCAGTTTTTTGCAACACATACAGCAACTGACGCGGATTCGTTTTCTGCTGAAATGTGCCATAAGCGATATCTGGCGTCCGGTGGCAGAAATTGTGATTAAGACTATTATTTTATTGTGGATTCACCCGCTTTTAGGTGGGGGATTTTTCCTATGCACGCTTTTGGTGCTGTTGCCAAGTTCCGCCTTTGATAAAGAAATCAAACGCAAATCCAAATTGGCCGCTGCGGCCGGTGCTTTGGTCAATGGCTGGATAACCGATATTTTGAGTAACTTGAGCTTAGTGCGGTTGTTTGACCGCTTGGGCTTTGAGCAAAATCGCCTCCGCCCGATTCTGGGACAAGAATATCTCACTCGTTGCCTTAGCACCAAGGCTTGGTTTAACCAGCATTTATTAATCGGTTTGACCATTACTTTTATGTCATTTGCGCTTTTGGTTCTAACGGTTTGGCTCTGGAGTGAAAACAAGCTTAACCTAACCGAAATGATATTTGTGCTCACCTCAGTTGTCAGCGGTCTCACTTGGATGGGAGATTTGCATATATATTTGCAAGATATTCAGGCCGGCCTTACCGAAGTTGAAAAAATGCTTGAGCCTTTTGCCCGACCGTGGGATATTACCGATGGCAAAAATGCCAAAAAGCTCAAAGTTACTTCCGGCTCAATCGAGTTTAGAAATGTTGACTTTGCATATAACAAGAATAAAGCCGTGTTTAGCGGACTCAATCTCAAAATCGCCCCCGGAGAAAAGGTTGGTTTGGTCGGTCAAACCGGCAGCGGCAAAAGCACTTTAATGAACTTGCTGCTCCGCGCTTATGATGTTAATGGCGGGGAAATTTTGATAGATGGGCAAAATATTAAAAACGTCTCCCAAGAGAGTTTGCATCAAAGCATTGGGGTTATACCGCAAGATACATCTTTGTTCCATCGTACCATTGCCGAAAATATTGCCTATGGTAAACCAAATGGCAAACTCAAAGATATTATTAGCGCTGCTAAAGATGCCTGTGCTGATGATTTTATTTGCGAAAAGGCCGAAGGCTATCAGGCTCGTGTCGGCGATAAAGGGGTAAAACTTTCCGGTGGTGAGCGCCAAAGAGTGGCGATTGCCAGAGCAATTTTGAAAAACGCCCCGATTCTGATTTTAGATGAAGCGACTTCCTCGTTAGATAGCGAAACCGAAGCAAAAATCCAACAGGGTATCAACCAAATTATCCAAAACAAGACTGTAATTGCGGTGGCGCACCGCTTGTCTACCCTAAAAGCCATGGATAGAATTGTGGTTTTAGATAAGGGCAAAATTATTGAGGAAGGCACGCCCGATTCGCTGATTAAAAAAGGCGGTAAATATGCAAAACTCTGGAAACTTCAACAAACCGGAGGGGAGAAATAAGATGAAAGTCAAAAAAGTAGAACAGGCCTTATCCCGTTTGCAAGATTTTCCGCGCAATCCTTATGTCTTTATCTGGTATATTACCAAAGGTTTTCGCCGGTTGTATATTGTTGAGGTTTTGCTGTCTTTTCTGTTGAGCTATTCCAAAATCATTGTTCAGGTGATTTTTGCGGCCATGGTTGCTTGGTTTGGCAGTATCACTCCCGAGAGTTTTTCCTGGACAACTGCCGGTTGGTATCTGGGTGGAATTTTGCTCACTTTCATGACCACGCACATTACGCGTTATTACCGTGAAATCACCGTCAAGAACAAAATCCGCGCTCGCATGACCCGCCGTATGAAAGAGTCTGCCCTGAGCTATTTGTCCGGACATTCGGCCGCTTACTTGGCTGAGCAAAAAGCTGGTCAGTTGGCTGCCAAAGTTGCCTCGGGAGCTTCTCAACTAAATAATTTTTCCCATTATATTTCGCGCATGACCAGCAATACCTGGATACTGCTGATAAGTTTTTATTATATCGGTCGGGCCAACTTGTGGTTTTTGCCTTTGGTGGTGTTGACCGGTTGTCTTAGCGCCTATTTGTCTTTTCGGACCGGTAAGGCAGTTCTTGACGCCGAAAAGGCGGTTATCGATGCCAAAACCGGAGTGGAAGGCGAACTTGCCGATGGTTTGTCAAATGTCTTGCTGGTCAAAATGTTTGGACAGTCCGGTGCCGAAAAGCAAAAAATCCGCCACGGATTAAACAAACTGTATGACGCCAATGTTAACTCCGCTTATGTGCGCATGAACCGTTTAAGTTGGCAAAGAGTAATTATGCTGGCCTTCCGCATCGGCGGGGCTTTCTTGGCCTTGTGGTTGTGGCAGGCAGGACGCATTGATATGGAAGCCTTTGTCTTGACTATGATGTTGCTAGAGAGCACCTTGGCTTGCTTCCAACGCTTTCTGGATGATTTAATCGGCTTGCAACGCGTGACCGGCGGCTTGAGTTCAAGTCTAGAACCTTTGGCGGTTCCGCATGGTATTGTTGATGCCAAAGCTGCCAAAACTCTCAAAGTTAAGCAAGGTGCAATCGAGTTTAGAAATATTGAGTTTGGCTATAGTGAGCGCAAAAAGCTGTTTGCAGATTTTTCTTTGAGTATTAAAGCTGGAGAAAAGGTTGGCTTGGTCGGTCAAACCGGCAGTGGCAAAACCAGCCTGATAAATCTTTTGCTGCGCTCTTATGAGGTTTCCGGTGGCGAGATTTTGATAGATGGTCAAAATATTAAAAATGTTACTCAGTCGAGCCTGCATCAAAACATTGGTATCATACCGCAAGAAAATACTTTGTTCCACCGAACCATTCGCCAAAACATCGCTTATGGTAACCCCAAAGCTACTAATAAAGCAATTTATGCGGCCGCTAAAGATGCTTGCGCCGATGGTTTTATTGAAAACTTACCTTGTGGCTATGATAGCATGGTCGGGGAGAAGGGAATTAAACTCTCCGGTGGTGAGCGCCAACGAGTGGCAATTGCAAGGGCAATTTTGAAAGATGCTCCGATTCTGATTTTAGATGAAGCAACCTCTGCCTTAGATAATGAGGTGGAAGCTGAAGTTTCGCAAGGTATTAATAATTTGATACAAGGCAAGACCGTGATTGCGGTAGCACACCGCTTGTCAACCTTAAAGGCTATGGATAGAATTGTGGTGCTGGATAGGGGCAAAATTATCGAGGAAGGCACGCCCGATTCGTTGATTAAGAAAGGCGGCAAATATGCCAAACTCTGGAAACTCCAAACCTCATAAGCCTTGACTGTTGCTAAGGCCGTGATAAGATAATAAAAGAATAAAATCAAAAAAGAGGTGCCCATGCCAAAGTTTAGCACTCAGTTTGCCATTATTGAGCATATTAAAAATTTCATCAAAAAAAGCGGTCGTCCCTGGCGCAAACGCGACGATGGTAATGATATCAGCGTTGGTATTGCCAAACGGATTCAGAAAAAAAATTATGAGCGGAGCCTAAAAGGCTTAGACAATACGACCTATCCGCCATATTTGCGCATTGCCGAGCAACTTCAAGTTAACAACGAGCAGATATTTTGCGCCGCAGTTTTTCAGCTCACCGAAACGGCGCGTAACATGAAACGCTATCGGATACATATTATCCACATTTTGAGCGAGGCGAGAAAAAATGCCGATTTGAACGCAGCCCAGCTCAAAGCCTTGGATAATGCCTTAAAAGAACTGTCAGAAGTATAGGCTAGGAACATAAAAAAAACTCCCGATATTGTATCGGGAGTTTTGTTTTGCAAAGTAGCTTATTTCTGGTTAGTTTTGGTTTCCTTACCATCATAGCTGTATTTCACAATTTTAGCCTTGGAGTTAATCTCCTTAAAGATATCATTAGCGGCCTCACGAGAGAGCTGCATTTTGATTTGCGGTTCAACAGTTTTTAAATCAGCCGGTTTGGTCATACGAGAGTCTTCGACCAAAATCACATGATATCCAAACTTGGTTTTAACCGGAGCCTTAGAATATTGTCCTTTTTTCATGGCAAAAGCTGCCTTAGAAAATTCGGGCACCATCACATCTTTGGTAAAGTAACCAAGATCACTAGCTTTGTCGAGTGAATATTCCTTAGCCAACTCATCAAACTTTTCACCTTTTTTGAGCTTGGCAATTACTTCGTTAGCTGTTTTTTCATCACTAACCAAAATATGTTTAGCTTTCACTTCCTTTTCGGGTTTGAACTGCTCTTTATATTCATTATACACTTCTTTAATTTTGGCTTGGGTGATTTTCTTGTCCACTTGTTGTTCAAGATAAATCTTGCTGGCCAATTCTTCTTTGAGCACTTTGAGTTGCTTTTTATATTCGGGCGAATTTTCCACACCGGATTTTTCAGCGGCCTGATAAAGCATCACTCCGTTGATATACACATCAAGCACTTTGTCGTAAAATTCCTCAAAAGACAATTGTTTTTGCGCCGCCGGGTTCATTTCATAGGCATCTTTAATAGCGCTGACCATCACTTTCTGACCATTAACCTCAGCCGCCACGCCGTTTTTACCGGCAGCTGAAGCATTAAGCGGGTTCAACATCAAGATAGAGAAAACCGCGAGCATGGCATATTTTTTCTGCATGTTTTTACACTCCTCCAAAATAACAACACTAGGTCAAATATAATACAAGCCCACCTAAATCCAAGTCTTTTTTTTGCACGTGGTTTATAACTTTTGAAAGATAAGTTGACTTTAAGAAGATTAAACACTATTTGTAAACTAAATATGTAATTAAAATAGTAGGTAAGGAAAATAATGTTAGGTAGTATTGCACGTAAGGTATTTGGCAGCGCCAACGACCGTTTTATTAAGAAACAATATAAGATAGTCCAAAAAATCAATTCCTATGAACCCGAAATCCAAAAATTAAGCGATGAAGAACTCCGCAACAAAACTCAGGAGTTCAAACAGCGCATCAAAAACGGCGAAACCTTAGACGAACTTCTGCCCGAAGCCTTTGCGGTGGTGAGAGAAGCCGCCAAAAGAACCTTAGGTCAGCGCCATTATGACGTGCAGCTAATTGGCGGTATTGTGCTCCATAAAGGTATGATTGCCGAGATGAAAACCGGTGAAGGTAAAACTTTGGTAGCCACTTTGGCGGCATATTTGAATGCGCTGGAAGGCAAAGGTGTGCACATTGTTACCGTCAACGACTACCTGGCCAAACGCGATGCCGAGTGGATGGGACAAGTTTATCGCTTTTTGGGGCTGACGGTCGATTACATCATTCATGAAAAAGACGATGACCAACGCCGCGCCGCCTATAACAGCGATATTATTTATGCTACCAACAATGAGCTTGGATTTGACTACCTGCGCGATAATATGAAGTTTAATATGGCGGAGCTGGTCCAGCGCCCGTTTAATTATGCCATCGTCGATGAAGTCGATTCTATTTTGATTGATGAGGCAAGAACCCCGTTGATTATTTCCGGCGCCGCCGAGGATAGTTCGGAAAAATATATTTTGGTCAATCGGATTATTCCGCAGTTGGTCGAAACCGATTATGAAAAAGATGAAAAAGCCAAGACCGTGGTCTTGACCGAAGCCGGACAAGAGCACGTAGAACAGCTCTTAAAAGAAGTCGGGCTGATAAAAGAAGGCGGACTGTATGATATTGGCAATGTGGCGTTGGTCCACCATGTCAATCAGGCCCTAAGAGCCCACAAAATGCACATTCGCGATGTCGATTACATTGTCAAAAACGGCAAAGTTGTGATTATTGATGAGTTCACCGGCCGTATGATGGAAGGTCGCCGCTATTCCGATGGTTTGCACCAAGCCATTGAAGCCAAAGAAGGTGTGCCGATTCAGTCCGAAAACCAAACTTTAGCCTCAATTACCTTCCAGAACTATTTCAGACTTTATCCCAAATTAGCCGGTATGACCGGTACGGCCATGACCGAAGAGGCCGAATTTGCGGATATTTACAATTTGACTTGCGTTGAGATACCGACCAACCGTCCGGTTGCCCGTGTTGACCACCATGACGAAATTTATCGTACCGCCAAAGAAAAATATAATGCCATTATTGATACCATTATCGACTGTCACAAACGCGGACAGCCGGTTTTGGTTGGCACAACCTCAATTGAGAAATCTGAACTGGTGGCCGATATGTTGCGTGGCAAGGCTAATATCAAGTTTGAGGGCTTAAATGC
>CALXUQ010000014.1 GCA_944391725.1 uncultured Alphaproteobacteria bacterium
GGAGTTTTTTATCTGTAAAGCTGTAAGCTCTTTGGAACTACCGGCCTAGCCGGTAGTTTTCTTGTTACAAAAAAACAGCTCCCGAAATTTGGGAGCTGTTTAATTTTGGATGCAAAATTATCCGATAATGCGGGCGCGTTCAATGTCCTTAAAATAATTGACCGTGTCGGCTTTGAGTTCTTTGGTGGCATCTTCATCGCAGACAATAATGCCGTGTTGGTGCATTTGTAAAATGCTGACCGTCCACATATGATTAATGCTTCCTTCAACGGCATGGTGCAGGGCGCGGGCTTTGTTGGCACCGGTGACCAAAATCATGACTTCTTCGGCATCCATAATGGTGCCTACGCCAACGGTTAAGGCTGT
This sequence comes from uncultured Alphaproteobacteria bacterium, assembly GCA_944391725.1. GTDB lineage: Bacteria > Pseudomonadota > Alphaproteobacteria > RF32 > CAG-239 > MGBC133411. The sequence continues at coordinate 367 of CALXUQ010000014.1, forward strand.
GGTGGGAACTTTGCTGATGTCATTATCAAAAAAGCGCGAATTGGCCTGAATGGTTTCGGAGGTCAAGGTCTTGACCCGAGTGCGTGAGCTTAATGACGAACCAGGTTCATTAAAGGCAATATGTCCATCTGAGCCAACTCCACCCAAAAACAGATGAATGCCGCCGACTTTTTTGATGGCATCTTCATATTTTTGGCATTCTTGAGCATAGTTTTTGGTCATGCCGTTTAAGATATGTACGTTTTCGCGTTTGATATTAATGTGTTTGAAAAAATTATCCCACATGAAATAGTGATAGCTTTGCGGGTGGCGGGCATCTAACCCGATGTATTCATCCATATTAAAGGTGACGACATTTTCAAAAGAGAGTTTGCCGGCTTGATAGAGTTTGATGAGTTCGGCATAGGTGCCAAGCGGGGTCGAACCGGTCGGGAGGCCTAAAACAAAGGGTTTTTGTGCAGTGGGATGAAAACCGTTAATTTTATAGGCGATGTAGTTTGCGGCCCACTTGGAACAGTTGTCATAATCGGGTTTGATGATAAGTCTCATATTATTTCTCCTGATAGATTTGTCCGTTTAAAATAGTATGCATAATGTGAAAATCTTGGTTGAAAACCACTAAGTCGGCATCAAAACCCGGGGCAATGATACCTTTGTTGGGAATCTTTAAGATTTGTGCCGGATTGGCCGAGGACATCTGCACGGCCTGTTCTACCGAGAGACCCCAAGAAACCAGATTTTTGACACTGTCAATCATGGTCATGGCGGAACCGGCTATCACATTATCGGATTTGCGGTAGAAACATTTGTCGAGGTAGACCTCTTCATTATTGGCGTATAATTTGTCGGCTTTTTGTTTGGTCGGTTTGAGTGAATCTGTCACCACAACTAACTTATCGGACGGTTTGTCTTTAACCAACAATTTTATTAAATTGGGATCGATGTGTATTCCATCGGCAATAAATTCGCAAGAGAGTTCCGGATGTATCAGCACGGCACCGACAGCTCCGGGGTCACGGTGATGCATGCGGCTCATGGCATTGAACAAATGTGTGGTATGCATTATTCTAACTTGCATTCCTTCCAGCATATTTTGATAAGTGGCATTAGTATGTCCGGCCTGCATGATGATACCTTGTTCAATGCAAAAAAGCGCTAATTCACGCGTGTGTTTGAGCTCAGGAGCTAAGGTCATGTTGATGATTTTGCCTTTGGAGGCTTTCCACAAACGTTTCATGAGGTTCAAATCTACGGGGCTGATGCTTGAAGGTGATTGTACTCCTAATCGCTCCGGTGAGATAAACGGGCCTTCTAAGTGCATGCCTAAAATGTGAGCCCCTTTTTCGTGCCCCATAGCTTTGACAATGGCTTTGATGCCTTGGGTCATTTCTTTTTCGGGGGCTGAGTAGAGGGTAGGGATAAAAGAGGTTACACCATAGCGGGCTAAAATTTTGGACATCTGCAAAATCGAATCGGCATCATAATCGTCGGTGCCGTAGCCGCCAATGCCGTGGATGTGGCTATCTATAAAGCCGGGAGCAACATATGCTCCTTCAACATTGATGATTTTGACCTTGGGGTTGAACTGTTTTTGTAAAAAACGACGCTCGCTAAAAACATCGGCAATGCGATTGTTCTTAATATATACGGCGCAATTTTCCATTACCGAAAATCCGGTGATGACGGTTGCATTATGCAAACATAGAGCTGTGTTCATATCAAACCTTTTCATAATAAGAATCGATACTTGTTATCCTAACTGCGGAAAGTAAATTTTTTGCAAAGATTGGGGGATTTTTGGGATATCTGTGTAAATGTGTTTGAAACTCGGGAGCTTTTGTAATAGCTTGTCAGAGCTAGCTGAGATGAGGATTAGATGAAAAAGTTTTTGGTGAAATTAATTTGCTTCTTTATTCCGATTAAACAATATCGCAAACGTTGCAAAGTATTTTTAAAAAATTGGCTGGGTGGGGATGTTGCTTCTTTGCATAATCCAAAAGCTAAGGGAAATGTCTTAATTTCTTATATGAAAGACAGCGCGCTCTTAAACGATGATGATGTGCGTCTGAAATATCATACTAATCGCTGGGAAAATCGCGAAATTGCACGTATCTTCTATGAGCTTGGTTATAATGTGGATTGTATTGACTTTAATTGTAATTTTTATCCTCGCAAGCAATATGACATTATGTTTGGTATCTGCGGAAGATTTGATGAATTTAAGGATTTTCTCGCACCGGATGCTCTTAAAATTTTGTATCTGACCGGAAGTTATGGACCCTACAATAATGAACGGGAAAAAGAACGACTGGAATATTTACAACAACGCAAAGGGATAAAATTGGGTTTGGAAAGAGAGATTGAAGCTGATGAGGATGGCCGTATCAGTGCGGCAGATGTTTGCTTGCTAGTGGGAAATGAACATACTCTAAACACTTATCCGAAGCGCTTTCACGATAAAATTAATTTGATTAAATTAACCGGTTCTTTGCTAAGCACTGTTAAAGCGCCAAATGCGTATTATCCTAAAGAAAAAGAATTTTTATGGATGGGCGGAGCTGGGCCGGTACACAAGGGTTTAGATTTGTTGCTCGATATTTTTGCCAAGCATCCGGAGTGGACGTTAAATGTGATGAGTAAAATTAATCCGCAAAGCAAATTCTTTAAGCTCTATAAAAAAGAATTGACCCAGTTGCCAAATATCCATTTTCATGGTTTGGTAATGCCGAGCTCAGAAAAATTTGAGAAAATTGTGTCGCGTTGTTTTGCGTATATCAGTCCTTCTTGCGCAGAGGGTACTTCAACAGCAACGCTGACAGCGATGTTGGTCGGATTGTATCCAATTATCAGCTATGATAATGGGTTTACGCTGCCTCAAGGGTGCGGTATTTATCTGGATAAATGCAGTTTGGAAGAGATTGAAACCGCTATTGCAGAATTGTGGCAGAAAGATAAGTCTAAGGTGTGTGAACAAATTGAACAAGTCCAAAAAATGACACTCAAAAATTTTTCGCGGGAGAATTTCCATAATCAGATGTTACAGTTTTTGTCAGAGCAAATACAACAACATTTTGCGGAAAAAAATTTGCACAATAATCATAATAACACTCCAAAATAAGGGTTGAAAATGCGTAGTGATAACATCTTAAAGCAAAAATACTGGTTTTCGGTTTCGCCGTTTGTGTTTAATCTGGTTTATGCGGCGGCAGTTTTGCTGATGTATAATCCGCTGTTTTTTAGAAAATTTTATGAAGTATCACCGAGCGGAATGTTTTTTGCCGGTGGTTTGTTGTGTATTTTTTTGCTCTTGAATGCGGCGGCTAATATTTTGTTGTTTCGGCCAATTGCTAAGTTTGTGGCAATTTTACTCCTGATGATAAATTCGGTAGTATATTATTTTATGATTACTTATAATATATCTATTGATAAAGTCATGCTCTTGAACCTCTTGGAAACAGATTGGAACGAGGCTAAAGAAACTTTTAGCTATTCTATCTTGGCGTATGCGGCATTTTTGGGGGTGTTGCCGTCGATTGTGGTTTATAAAACCGAAATTTTGTCACGGAGTGCGGTCAGTGAGTTGTGTCGGAGAGCACTTACAATTGTGATTTCTTTGCTCGTGGTGGCCGGTTTGGTATTTGCAAATTTCAAAACAACGGCTCAATTTATGCGTAACAATAAGCCTTTGAAATATTCACTTATTCCGGTTAACTATTTTGGGGCGGTGGTGTCGCTTGTCAAAATTAAGCTCACTGAAGTTAAAGGCCCGCTGGAAGTGGTGGCAGATGATGCTTTTCTGATACGCTATTGGGAGAATCCTAATAAGAAAAATTTGGTAGTGATGGTGGTGGGAGAAACCGCGCGAGCTCAAAATTGGGGCTTGAACGGTTATGAGGTGGATACAACCGCTCCCTTAAATCCCTACAAAAATGAAATATTCAATTTTACGGATGTTAAGGCCTGCGGAACTTCAACGGAGATTTCTTTGCCTTGTATGTTTGCGCTTGAAGGACAGCACGATTTTAATCGTTGGAAAGCAAAACGCCGAGAAAATTTATTAGATGTGGCTAAGGCAGTAGGGTATGAAGTTTTGTGGAGAAATAATAATTCCGGTTGTAAGGGAATTTGTGCCAGAGTGGAAACGGAAACACCTTGCCAAACTTCTAACTGCTATGATGACATATTAAATGAAAATTTGGCGGAGCGATTGATGAGTAGTCCGCGGGATAGATTGGTGGTCTTGCATCAAAAGGGAAGTCACGGCCCGACTTATTATCTGCGTTATCCGAAAAGTGCCGAAATCTATAAGCCTGCTTGCAAAACCGAGCGTTTGGACAAGTGTAGTGATGAGGAAATTGTCAATGTTTATAATAATACCATTCATTATACGGCACAAAATCTGGCGAACCTGATTGAGCAATTGCGGGCGCTGTCCGATGTCTATAATGTGACGATAATTTATATGTCGGACCATGGTGAATCTTTGGGAGAAAACGGTATTTATCTCCATGCGGCTCCATATCGTTTTGCGCCGGAGGGGCAAGTGAAAGTTCCGTTTATGATTTGGATGGACAATCAAACAGCCGAAAATTTGAAAATTGACCGTGCTTGTATGATGCAATATTTGAACCGTCCATACTCGCATGACAATTTGTTCCACACTGCATTAGGGGTGCTGGGAATTAGTACGGCTGTATATAAGCCTGAGCTCGATGTGTTGGAGGCTTGTCGGAACAGTGAAAAATTTTAGGGGCTTGAGTTCTACAAGTTGCTGTGTTAACTTAGGCTTAATTTGTATATAAACAGAGGTAAAAATGAAAAAAGCACTTATTACGGGTATTACCGGTCAGGACGGATCTTATTTGGCCGAATTGTTACTTTCGAAAGGTTATGAAGTTCACGGAATGAAAAGACGAGCCTCGTCTTTCAATACTTCGCGAATCGACCATCTGTATCAAGACAGTCATGATAAAGATGCGCGTTTGCTGCTCCATTATGGCGATTTGACCGATTCTTCTAATATTTTGAGCCTGATTAAAAAAATTGAACCCGATGAAGTGTATAATTTGGCGGCGCAGTCCCATGTGAAAGTTTCGTGGGATTGTCCGGAATATACTGCCGATGCCGACGCACTCGGAACTTTGCGAATTTTGGAGGCTATTCGTTCTTGCGGGCTCGAAAAAAAGACCCGTTTCTATCAAGCCTCAACCTCAGAGCTTTTTGGTTTGGTGCAGGAAACTCCGCAACGCGAAACAACCCCATTCTACCCGCGCTCTCCTTATGCGGTGGCGAAGCTCTATGGTTATTGGATTACGGTTAATTACCGCGAAAGCTTTAATATGTTTGCTTGTAATGGTATTTTGTTTAACCATGAAAGCCCTCGTCGCGGCGAAACTTTTGTGACCCGCAAAATTACTCGGGCGGCAGTGCGGATTGTGCTCGGAATGGAAGATAGGCTCTATCTCGGAAATATTGATGCCAAACGCGACTGGGGTCACGCAAAAGACTATGTGGAAGGAATGTGGCGTATCTTGCAACAAGACAAGCCGGAGGATTTTGTGTTGGCAACCGGTGTGACCACGACTATTCGTGAGTTCTGCGAGATGACCTTTAAGGAGCTCGGAATTGAGCTCGTATGGCAAGGACACGGGGTTGATGAAAAAGGTATTGATAAGAAAACCGGAAAGGTGCTGATTGAAATCGATCCCCGCTACTTCCGTCCGGCTGAGGTGGATTTGCTGTTGGGTGATGCCTCAAAAGCCAAAGCAAAACTCGGCTGGGAGCCGAAATATGATTTGAAGAGCTTGTGCCACGAGATGGTAACCGAAGATATGAAAGAGGCCAAACGCGAAAAATTCTTGCGCGAAAATGGCTATGAAGTCTTAATTCCTCAGGAGTAATCAGCTTATGGAAAAACATGCAAAGATTTATGTGGCCGGACATCGCGGTTTGGTGGGGTCGGCCATTGTGCGTCGCCTCAAAGCCGAAGGTTTTGATAATATCATTACCCGTAGTCATGCGGAGCTGGATTTGACCGACCAAGCTCAAGTGAATAACTTTTTTGCCCGCGAAAAGCCCGAGTATGTCTTTCTGGCGGCGGCGAAAGTCGGTGGAATTATGGCCAACAAAACTTATCCGGCCGAATTTATCTACAAAAATTTGATGATTGGCTGTAATGTGGTGGAAGCCTGCTATAAAAACGGTGTAAAAAAACTGCTTAATCTCGGGTCTTCGTGCATTTATCCGCGTTTGGCACCGCAACCAATGAAAGAAGATGCCTTGCTGACCTCTGAACTTGAGCCGACTAACGAAGCTTATGCCATTGCTAAAATTGCCGCCATCAAACTTTGTCGATACTACAATCAACAATATGGCACTAACTTTATCTCGGTGATGCCGACTAACCAATATGGCGCCGGAGATAACTTTAATATGGAAACGGCTCATTTGTTACCAATGCTGATGCGGCGCTTTCATCTGGCTAAGTTGCTACAAAAAAATGATTTTGAAGCTATCATCAAAGATGTTAAAAAATATAAGCTGGGTTGGGGGCTTGATGAAAAAATCAATTTTGAAGACGAAGCATCAATTATCTCAGCTTTGGCGCAAATCGGGGCTTATAAAAACAAGGTGGTAGTCTGGGGCGATGGTTCGGTCTTTCGCGAGATGATGGATGCCGATGATTTGGCCGATGCTTGTTTCTATTTGATGCAAAATAAAGATGCCAAGGATATCGGTGAACTGGTCAACATTACCGATGGAACGGATATTCAACTCAAAAATCTTATTGAGTTGACGGCCAGAATTGTGGAGTATGAGGGTATAATTGAATATGATACTACCAAACCCAACGGCACACCGCGCAAACTGATGGATGCAACCAAAATTAAAGCCTTGGGGTGGGTGCCGAAAATTAAACTAGAGGACGGTATTGCTAAAGCTTATGACTGGTATAAGGCCAGTGTGGAGTGCTAAAATGAGTAAATATTATATTGTGAGCGGAGGTTTTGATCCTATCCATGAGGGGCATATTGCCATGATTAAGGCCAGTGCGGCCGAAAGTGACGGGGTGATTTTGCTGCTTAATTCCGATGAGTGGTTAATCCGCAAAAAAGGTACTAATTTTATGAATTTTAAGACCCGAAAAATTATTTGCGAAAATCTTAAAGGTGTAATTGAAGTAATTGCCTTTAACGATGCAGATAACTCGGCATCTGACGGAATTAGGCTGGCAAGGGAAAAGTATCCGCATGCGGAACTGGTGTTTGCAAACGGAGGGGATCGCACCAAAGAGAATATTCCCGAAACTGCGATGTGTTTGCGCTGCCAAGTGCAGATGAAATTTGGGGTAGGGGGCGACAACAAAGCTAACGCCTCGTCCAAAATTTTGAAAGAATATGTTGAAAAGATAGGAGCCTAGAGTTTGAAAAAACTTAAAATATCGGTGATAACGGCCAGTTTTAATCTAATTGCAAACGGAAGAGAAAAGTTTTTCCGGCAGATGGTCGAATCGGTTCAAAACCAGACTTACCCGCAAATGGAGCACTGGGTGATTGATGGGGGCTCAAATGATGGCACGGTGGCGTTGTTGGGAGATTTGGCCGCACAAGGCAAAATCAAGTATATTTCCGAACCGGATAAGGGCATTTATGATGCTATGAACAAGGGAGCAAAACTGGCGAGCGGAGAGATTATCACTTTTCTTAACTCTGACGACTTCTTCAACAATTCCAACGGTTTGGAAAACGCGATGAAAGCGTTTGATAAAGGTTTTGATTTTTCTTACGCTCCGATTGCGGTGCTCGATGAGAAAAGCGGCAGACAGTCAGTGGGGCGGGTAAAATGGTTGCGCTTGCTACGCAATATGCCTTTTCCGCATCCGGGAATGTTGGTGCGGAAAAATGTGTTTGAAACTTTGGGCGGTTTTGATTGCAGTTTTAAGCTGGTTGGGGATTATGATTTTATCTTACGCCTGCTCTTAAAGGGTTATCGGGGTAAAGAAGTGAAACCTTTTGTGACTTTTCGTTTGGGCGGGGCAACCGATGTTTTTGCGAACAAGCATAAAGATGAAATGGCCAGAGTTTATGTTAAAAATTATGCCGGTTTGGGCGGAATGAGTGAAGCTGAATGTGCCCAAATTGCACAAGATTATATTTTCCCGAGTAAATTATTGCGGGTGTTGCTTAGCTCAAAATATCAGCCAAGAGTGTGTATATCGGCAATATGGGCGTGGTTTAACAGCATTAAAAGAAAACTAAAAATAAGGCAGGTAAGTGATGACTAAGGTTTTTGTATCGGGGTGTTTTGATGTGTTGCACAGCGGGCATATTGCTTTTTTGCGAGAGGCGGCGCAGTATGGCGATTTGTATGTGGCTTTGGGGTCTGATAAAACAGTTTTAGAGCTCAAGCATCGGCCGACACTTTATACCGAAAATGAGCGCAAGTATATGTTAGAAGCTTTGGCTTGTGTGCATAAGGTTTATATTAGTCCGGGGTCGGGATATATGGATTTTGTTGAAGTGTTGGATTTAGTGAAACCAGATATATTCTTTGTGAATGAAGACGGCGACAAGCCGGAAAAAAGAGCCCTGTGTGCGCAGAAAGGAATCGAATATAAAGTCGGTAAAAGAGTTCCGTTTAAGGATTTGCCTATTCGCTCGACTACGGCAATCAGAGCGGAAATGAAACAAACTTTACTCAACGAAAAATAATTGTTGCGGAACGATAAGGATAAATTTTGGCAGTCTGGTTTATGACTGCCGTTTTTTTATTGAAAACTATGGTGTATTTTGCTAACGTGTGAACAGCAAGCAAGTTTTGTTTGTTAGTGCTTCGGCACGGGGTTGTAAGAGGCCCTGCAGGTACCAGTATTGGATATAGTACTGTGAAGAATTATATCCCCAACTATGGTTGGGGAGGCTTTAGCGTATGTTCAGGAACGAAAGTTCTAAAGGCTGAAGCAATCATTTGTACTTGTATGATCTCTTAACTCCCTGACCGCCTAGTTTAGGTGGTCTTTTGTTTATGGGTATCATAAACTGGGGAGTGAGATGTATATATGTCAATAGACCTAGCGCTTGACGTTTGAGGTCGGTTTGGCTGTGGAACAACCCTCTGATAGATTAATTTTGGGCTCTATTTGGAGCGTGGAATGTGATGTGGAGGGACAGCTGATGAAACGACCCAAGCAGATTATACAAATTAATGATTATTCTCCTACGGCTGAGCGGATTGATGATGATATATTGTGGAAGGCTTATGAGGGAGATAATTATAAAATTGAACTTACTCCTAAGCATCCCGAGGGAGAGCAAACGGCAGTAGTGTATTTTTCCAGTAATGGATTGTGGTTTAGCGGGAAGAATAGTTTCTATGACCGAATTTTGAAGCGTGACTATTATGAGTGGCAAAAAAATCGGCTTGAAGATGCTGATGCGCATATTTGGTTGAGGGATTTGTTTTGCTGCTTTTATTATTATGGTCTCAACCCTCAAATCGATAGTATTGAAAAAATACGAGATTTTCTAGCACCATTAATCAAAGGTTATCGAAAAGTAATATTTGTGGGCAGCAGTGCCGGCGGGTATGCGGCGGCGTTGCTGGGCAATATGCTTAATGTATCTTATGTGTTGTCGTTTTCAGGGCAGTTTGATGCAGATGCATATTTGGCGGCTTGTCGACCCAACCAACCCGAGATTCCTAAAATGCTAGCCGGTAAAGAAGCTCAAGAACGACAAGTCTTTCGGCAGATAGAACCTTTTGTGCGCCAAGGAAAAGTTCCGGTTTATTATTTTGTGGGGAGTGAAAATGTTCAAGATAAAAATGATTGTGAGATTGCGCTGTCTTTACCTAATGTACGGGTGTTCCAAATTAAAAATGACAAACACGGAATGGTTTTTGATAAGCATTGCTTGAAGAGACTTATCAATATGTCGCAGAGTGAATTGGAGCAACTTTATCAAAAATGTGCAGGTAGAATCATCGGGACGCAACGGTTTGGCTTTTGGGTCAAAGGGTGGGCTTATTTACCTTGGTGTCTGTATCACTATACCAAAAAATGTGAACGCTGCCTGCGCAGTTGGCGCAAAAAATTTATGCTAATGCAAACTCAACGCTAATCATGAAAGGAAACTATATGAAAAAAATAATAGGCAAGGTGATTTGTTGCTTTGTTCCATTTAAGTCTATTCGAAGGAAGGTTAAAGAATGGGCAGGATTGCGGGTGCCACGTGTAGAACGCGAGTATTATGGAAATCGTAAAATTTATGCTGATGAAGAGGCGCAGGAAAAGGTCTTGGAAGTATTGAAACGCGGAAAACCTTGTTTGATTGCTCGTTTTGGCGGTACTGAATATTCGGTGTTTGAGCAGTGGTTGGAAATTCAGTCGGGCAAAAGAAAAGATTATACTCCCAAAATCCGCCAGAATATTGCGGAGTTGTCAGGATTTTTTCCGGCAACAACGGAAAATATGAATCGTTTTTCTCAAGAGCTGGCTCAAGTGGTGGGGCATGCCGATGTGATGGCCGTGTGGTTTATTCGTAATGAAGAACAGATTATGGACCGCTTTTGCCCTCAGGCAGAATTTATACGTTTGCTTTCTTTTGAGCCGATATTGTATCAAAACCCGTGGAGCCAGTATCTCAAAGGTAAAAAGGTGTTAGTGGTGCATCCGTTTGCCAAAAGTATTGAGCAACAATATGCCAAACGCCGGTTGCTGTTTGAAAATGATAAAGTTTTGCCGGATTTTGAACTAAAAACCATTAAAGCAGTTCAGTCGATTGCCGATGCCAGTCATGAGATGCCATTTGCAGATTGGTTTGCCGCACTTGAGCATATGAAAAAGCAAATTGCCGAAACAGAGTTTGATGTAGCGATTATCGGGGCGGGGGCTTATGGTATCTTTTTGGCCGATTATTGCAAAAAACTCGGAAAACAAGCAATTCATTTGGCCGGGGCAACTCAGATGTTGTTTGGAATTATGGGACAACGGTGGTTGGAAAATCCTAAGTTTCAACATATATTTAACCAATATTGGGTGCGCCCGTTGGAAGAAGAAAAGCCTCAAGGCGCTGAAAAAGTGGAAAGAGGGTGCTATTGGTAGTGCTTAAACTTGGTTTCTGCAAAATTAATGTTTGACATCGGCACTAAAAACTTCCATGATTAGGTATTATTAGATGTTAGCATCTTTATCTGTTCAGTTTGCTCCACACCTAAAGGAGATTCCAAATGAAGAAACCTCAGAAGATTATGCAACCAGGCGACTATTGTAACGATTTTGCTCGGATTGATGATGATGTGTTATGGGGAGCTTATTGCAAAGATAATTATATTGTTAAGTACACTTCCGGAAACACTAAAGGTAAAAAATTGGCCGTAGTATATTTTTCGGATAATAGTTTGTACGATATTGCCGAGAATGATTTTTATCAGCGGATAGTGGTAGAAAACAGATATGAATGGGAAAAATTTGCAGTCAAAAATGCCGATATGCATATTTTTGTGCGAGATGTATTCTTAAAGGCTTATTTTTACGGAATTAATAGTCAAATTGATGATATTGAAAAATTGGCCGAATTTCTCAAATCATTGCTTGATGGATATGAGGAAGTGGTGATGATTGGGTCTTGTGCCGGCGGTTATGCCGCGGCACTGATTGGGAGCAAACTCAAGGTGTCACGAATATTGTCGTTTTCGGGGCAGTTTAATCCGCCGGAACTCGGTAAGCCTAATGATTTGAGCGGTGAGTTTGGGGTGCTGGATATGGAAGAAATGGTCAGCGGAAAAGAACTTAAACGCCGCAATCAATATCGCTCTATTGCCGAGATTGTCAGAGAAGGGAATGTCCCACTCTATTATTTTGTGGGGAGTAATAGTCCGGTGGATACTCAAGATTGCAGAATCGCTATGTCTTTACCGAATGTGCGGGTCTTTCGTTTTAATAATGCGGTGCACGGTATACCTCTGGATAAAAAGTGCCTGAGCGATATATTAAATATGAGTGGGGAGGATTTGGAGCGCTTATATTCGCAATTCCGCGGGAGAGTGTTTGGGCACAATGAGTTTGGTTTTGGGGCCAGCGGGTTGAAATATTTATGGACGATGCTGGTGAATTTTTGGAAAAAAATATTAAAGTTATAATGATAAAATTAGGTGTGATTAATGTTTGAAGCGGCTTGAGATATGTAATATTTGCTTTTATAATGTTGAAGGTGAGGAGCGGTATTGATGAAGCAGCTTTTGTTTATCGGACATAAATTTCATACTAAAACCAAGTCTTGTGATTTTTTGTTTGAAATCTTGGAACAAGAATATCAAGTTGAAAAGTGTTTTGTTAATCCGTATTTTAAAGATTTAGATATCACAATGCGCGAATTTGCCGGGCGCAAGTTTGATGTGCTGTTGTGCTGGCAAGTGATGCCGGATTTGAAGGAAATTGCTGATTATGTGGCTTATAATCAAGGGGTTTTCTTTCCGATGTATGATGGGTGTCCGAGTTTGCGAAAAATGGAGAAATGGTATCAATTTCGCAATTTCCAGATTATCTCGTTCTCTCATACATTATACCGAAATTTAAGGAAATCCGGCTTTAGTGCTGAATATATTCAATTTTTTCCTAAGCCTCTGAAAGTTAAAAATTTTGGTGATGAACAAGCGGTGTTCTTTTGGAACCGGCGAGAGGCTATTAATGTAAATTTGGTGGAAAAAGTGTTTGGAAAATATCCGTTGAAGTTGCTGCATATCCATAAGGCTCTTGACCCGAACCAAGCGTTTGTGGAACCTCAAAAACATTTTGCCGAAAAAATAGAATATTCAACCTGGTACGAACAAAAAGACGAAATGATGAAAGATGTTGCAAAGTGTGCTTTCTACATTGCTCCGCGTGAGAAAGAAGGAATCGGAATGAGTTTTTTGGAGGCAATGGCTATGGGGCGGGCCGTGATTGCTCCTAACCAGGCAACCATGAATGAATATATCAAAAACGGAGAAAACGGTTATTTGTATGAGTTGAATAAGCCGCGTGAGTTAAGATTTGGTAATGTGCGTGAAGTGCAAAAAAATTGTCTTAATTTTATGAAATCGGGTTATGATAACTGGTTGCAGAATAAAAATAAAATTTTGGTTTGGGTGGAGGAAAGTGCTAATCCTAATATGATTAAAATTCAAATCGGTATGTTTCGGCGCTTTTGGCTGCATCCGATTAAAATTATTAAGACGTGGATGAAATACGGAAAATGAGGAGTGAAATGAGCAAAATTCATATTTGCATGGCGACAGACGATAGTTATGCTCCTTATGCCGGAGTGATGATATCTTCAGTACTGAAACATTTGTCGAGTTCTTATCAGTTGGTGGTGCATGTTTTAGATGGGGGAATTTCAGAAATTAATAAGTCTTATATGGAAAAACTTAAACAAAGTAGAAATTTTGAAATTTGCTATTATCCGATGAATGATATGGAGTTTAGTCATTGTCCGTTGACTTATCTTTCCATTGCAACATATTATCGTCTCAAAATCGGTGAGATTTTGTCAGATATAAAACGTGTAATATATTTAGACTGCGATATGGTGGCGAAAGGCGATATATCCGAAATTTGGAATTTTGACTTGAATGATAAAATTTTGGGAGCGGTGGAAGATCCGCTCTCGGCTAAAAATATGCAAAGGCTGGGGATTGAGCCGACATATTTTTATTTTAATGCCGGATTGCTGCTGATTGATTTGGAAAAATGGCGGAAAGAAAAAATTCAGGAGAAGTTATGTGCGGCACTCAAAGAACACCAAAATAAGCTGAGACATCAAGATCAGGATTTGCTGAATTTGGTGTTGTGCCAAGATGATTGTGCGTTGCCGCTGAGATTTAATTCGCAATATTTCCCTTATGGATATGGAAATGCGAAAAAACAAGAATATTTGAGTTCTCTAACTAATCCGCTGGTGATACATTATATTATGGCAGATAAACCCTGGAAGTGCGGTTCGGTGGTGTTTAGACGGCGGGATTATATAGCGGCTTTTAAGAATACACCGTGGTATTTGGAACATAAGGTGAAATTTGCTCTGAAACAATTGTGGCGAGGACCGGCGGTTTTGTGGCAGTTTTTGAAATATTGGTATAAGCATCCGATTTGTTGGTTTAAGCGTAAGTTTTGGCGGAAGGTGAAACTGGTGATTTCGCCGTTGTCGTTTTTGCGCTGACAATGTGATTGGGGCTTGAAAATTTCTTTTTTTGTGGTATTTTCCAGCTAAATTCAATTTTGTAACTATGAGAGAAAAAATTATGGCTTTAAGTGATGAAACAGTCGACCGTTTGATGGGAACAGGAATCCCGACCGTGGCAGAAATTGAGGCAAAATATCCGCCGCGCAACTTAAAAGAAGGGCAGTGTGTGACCCGTATTGCGCCGAGCCCAACCGGTTTTATGCATTTGGGTAGTGTGTATGCGGCGCTGATTTCGGAGCGCGTGGCTCATCAGTCCGGTGGGGTGTTTATGCTCCGTATTGAAGATACTGATACCAAACGTGAGGTGGAAGGGGCGGCCGAATTTATCATTAAGGCTTTAGCCGATTTTGGTTTGAAGTTTGACGAAGGCCCGCTAAATGATCATGAAGAAGTCGGAAATTATGGCCCTTACGTTCAGAGTAAGCGGCGGGAAATTTATCAGGCTTATATCAAAGACTGGCTCAAAAAAGGCTTGGCTTATCCGTGCTTTTGCTCTGAAGATGAGATTAATGCCATGCGGGAACGTCAAACCAAAGCCGGTGGTCGTCCTGGGTATTACGGAATGTGGGCAAAGTGCCGCAATTTGACTGAAGAGCAAATTAATGCCAATCTGGATGCCGGAAAGCCATTTGTTATTCGGTTTAAGTCGCCGGGTAAATATATCAACAAGATTGCAATCGAAGATGTTTGCCGCGGCAAGCGCTTCTTTCCCGAAAATGACTTGGATATTGTGATTATGAAGTCTGACAAGCTGCCGACTTATCATTTTGCGCATTTGATTGATGACCATTTGATGGGGACAACTCATGTTTTGCGTGGTGATGAGTGGTTGTCTTCTTTGCCGCTGCATATCCAACTCTTCCAAGTGATGGGCTGGAATCCGCCGAAGTATGGACACATTGCTCCAATCCAGAAGTTGGAAGATGAGGCCAGACGCAAACTCAGCAAGCGCAAAGATCCTGAGGCTAACATTGCTTTTTATGGTGAGAAAGGTTATCCCAAAGAAGTGGTGATTGATTATTTGATGAACTTGGCAAATTCGGATTTTGAGGACTTTAAGCGTGATAATCCGACCAAGACTTATTTGAATTTTGAACTCAAAATCGAACGTCTTAACAACAGTGGTCCGTTGCTCGATTTTGTGAAGCTCGAAAATATCAGTAAAGAATTTATGGCGACACTTTCGGCTGAGGAACTCTATGCTCGTTTGTATGAGTGGGCAAAAAAATATGATGCGGCTCTCAAACAAAAAATGGATACTAACAGCGCTTACTTTAAGCAAATTCTCAATATTGAACGCGGAAACTGCGAGCGGGTACGTAAAGACTTTTATATGTTCTCGGCTATCTATCCGGAGATTAAGTATTTCTTTGATGATGAATTTAGTTTATCTGCTGAGGAAGCTTTGTCACAGCTCGCAAATTTGCCGAAAGAAGATGTTAAGTTTATTGCCGACACTTATCTTAATCTCTACAATCCTAATGATACAAAAGATGAGTGGTTTGCTAAAATCAAAGAATTTGCTTTGGCAAACGGCTATGCCAAAAATGCCAAAGAAATTACTAAAAATCCGGATGTCAAATATAAGGGGACGGTGTCTGACGTGGCTACCGTGCTCAGGGTTTTGATGA
The DNA here is from genome assembly GCA_944391725.1 of uncultured Alphaproteobacteria bacterium. GTDB lineage: Bacteria > Pseudomonadota > Alphaproteobacteria > RF32 > CAG-239 > MGBC133411. The sequence goes on from CALXUQ010000014.1 coordinate 16,220, forward strand.
CCGGACGCCGTGAAAGTCCGGATTTGTATTCGATTATGCAAGTCTTGGGGCCAGAACGGGTGGTTCAACGCTTGAAGCTTTTGGCTTAAAGTTTTGGTTTGAGGTGCAGTCGTGGTTCGGCTGCGCCTTTTTTGTTGATTAGAAGGAGGCTTAATGGAAGAAAATTTGATTTGGGGGATGTCGCCGCAGCTGGCTGCAATTTTGATTGTGGTGATTAGCTATGCGATAATCTTTTCGGAAAAAGTTAACCGTGCCGTGGTGGCTTTAATCGGCGCGGCGGTGATGATTATCTCGGGTATTTTAAATCAAAAAACCGCTATTGCCGGAGTGGATTTTAATACCTTGGCACTCTTAATCGGTATGATGATGATTGTGGCGGTTTCGGAAAAATCCGGAATCTTCCAATTTGTGGCGATTTGGTCGGCCAAAAAGGTTAAAGCCAGTCCGCGAGGGTTGTTAGCGGCTTTGGCGGTGGTGACAGCGGCGTTTTCCGGTTTCTTGGATAATGTGACTACGGTTTTGTTGATTGCGCCTGTGACTTTCCAAGTTACTCGCAAGCTTAAAGTTAGTCCGTATCCTTATCTCTTGGTCGAAATTTTTGCCTCCAATATCGGTGGTACGGCAACCTTAATCGGGGATCCGCCAAACATTCTTATCGGTTCGGCTCTCAATCTGACATTTATGGATTTTGTGTATAATCTGGCTCCGGTAGTGGCCGTGACCATGGTAGTGTTGGTGTTGGCATTTGACTTCTTTTGGAAGAGAAGCCTGGTCACAACTGATAAAAATCGGAAAATTGTGATGAAAATGAACGAGTTTGATGCCATTACCGATAAGGTGTTACTCTTTAAGTGTCTGGGCGTTTTGTTCGTGGTTATTCTCGGATTTATTATGGCCAAAGATATTGGGCTGGAGAATGGCACAATTGCATTGCTCGGGGCGGCGGTTCTCTTGTTCCTCTATACTTTGGGTGCAGGTGAGAATCGTGACGATAAAGTGCAGGACATTTTCTCCAGTGTGGACTGGATTACGATTTTCTTCTTTACCGGTTTGTTCGTGATTGTGTCCGGTTTGGAGCACACCGGAGTTTTGGAAGCTCTAGGCCACAAGTTTGTGGAGATGACCGGTGGCAGTATTGAAAAATTGGCCTTGCTGATTTTGTGGAGTTCGGCCATTGTTTCGAGTGTCATTGATAACATTCCTTTTGTGGCAACGATGATTCCAATGCTCAAATCGATGGAAGAGTCAATGGGTGGTCGTGAGGCCATGATGCCGGTTTGGTGGGCATTGTCTTTAGGTGCTTGCTTTGGCGGTAACGGAACTTTGGTCGGTGCGTCGGCCAACGTGGTGGTGGCCGGTATGGCAATGCGGGAAGGACACCCGATTGGGTTTATCAAATTCCTGCTGTGGTCAGTTCCGGTGATGCTGGTTTCGGTGCTGATTGCGACCTTGTTTATTATGTAAGCAGGGAAATCGGCAGATATAAAAAAATACCCTCGGTCATCCGAGGGTGTTTTTTTTGAGCTTATTTTTTCTCAGTTGCAGGAGGCTTGATAAGCGATAAGATAATCGCGCCGGCAATCAGTGAGAAGGTCACGGTTAACGATTGCCAAGCCTCAATTTCTAAGCCTACATAGGGCAAGAAAATTTTGGACCCGATGAAGATTAAGATAATCGACAAAGCAGGTTTTAGGTATACAAACTTGTAAACCGCGGCTGCCAACAAGAAATATAGTGCTCTTAAGCCCAAAATGGCAAAGATGTTGCTGGTGTAGACCACATAAATATCTTGTGTAATCAGGAAAATGGCCGGAATGCTGTCAAAGGCAAAAATCACATCCATCAGTTCAATGATAACGAGGGCAAAAAACAGCGGAGTAATGTAGTGGCGGCCGTTTTCTTTTACAAAAAAGTGTTCGCCTCTGACTTCGGGGGTGACATGGAAGTATTTGCCCACAAACTTAAACAAACGGCTGTCTTCTAACTTGCCTTGGTCGTCTTCTTTGTGGAGAGCCATTTTGATGCCGGTATAAATTAAGAATGCGGCAAAGATATATAATATCCAATGGAATTTTGAAATGAGGGCTTCGCCAACGCCAATGAGGATACCACGCATGACAATGGCGCCCAAAATACCCCAGAACAAAACGCGGTGCTGATATTTGCGCTCAACTTTGAGACTGCTGAAGATAATCGACATGATGAAAATGTTATCCAGCGACAAGCTTTTTTCTACCAAAAATCCGGTGTAATAAAGCATTCCGGTTTCAAGGCCACGCTCATAAATAACGAACAGACCAAAGATTAGGGCAATGCCGATATAAAATACGCAAGCCCAAAAGGTTTCTTTGATGTTGGGTTCTGAGGCATGACGGTGAAAAACAAATAAGTCCAAAAACAACAGCACAAATACGATGACGGCAAAACTGCCCCATAAGGCGTAATTGGGCATGATGTAATGATTTTCGGAAAGATGCGCAAGTGTTTCCATTTTTTAGTACCTTTATATTATTGATTAGTGTTTAGTTTAGGGTTCAATATGAATCATTACCCGACGGTTTTTCTGCTGGTTAGCCGGAATGGGCTCGCCATGGACATTGTAGTTGGGGTATTTGGGCGCAATATCGGCCATGCCCACAACTTGCAGACGCTCAGCATCAATGCCAACCGAGATAAACTCACGGACAATAGCCGCGGCGCGATTGGAAGACAGTTCCCATTTAGACGGGAACCCCGAATCGGCTGCTTCAACATCGTCAGTGTGACCTTCAACCACAATTCGAAACCGTTTGTAGCGATTTTGTTTTAACAAATCGGCAATTTTCCAAAGGGCAGGGGTGAGTTTGGGTTTGATGAGCGAGCTTCCGGCATCAAACATACTTAAGCTGGAAATTTCAATTACCACGCCTTGCGAATCGGAACCAAGGGATACTCCTTCGCCAAGATTCAAACCCTCGGCCTCGTCCAAAAATTCGCCAATCGTACCATTTAGTTGGTCGGCCGGAAGGTAATTAAACGCGGCTGCAAAGGCATTTTCCATGGCGGACATCTTCTTTTTATCCAGGGTAGAAGATGCAAAGAGCACAATAAACAAAGCCAACAACAGGGTCAGCAAGTCAGAATATGGAATCAGCCAAGTTTCGTCGGCGTGTTCTTCATGAGGTTCGGAATCGTGTTTCTTTTTGGCCATTAGTTTTCATCTCTTAGGGATTTGCGTTCAGAAACCGGAATAAAGGATTGGAGCTTGGCTTCCATGGCAATGGAAGATGCTCCGGACTGCAGGGCTAAGGCGCCTTCGACAATCATCTTCTTTAAATCGCTTTCTTCTTGAGAAATTTGCTTGAGTTTGTTGGAAAAAGGGTGCCACAAAACGTATCCGGTGAAAATACCGAGCAAGGTAGCCACAAAAGCCGCTGCAATGGAATGACCCAATTTATCAATATCGGAAAGGTTACCAAGGGCAGCAATCAAACCAATAACCGCACCCAACACACCTAAGGTCGGGGCGTACATTCCGGCTTGAGAAAAAATCAGGGCGCCGGAGCGGTGGCGTTCTTCCATTTGTTTGATTTCCATATTCAGAACTTCATCAATAAAATCGGCAGGAAAACCATCGGCCACCAAAGTCAGACTGGTTTTAATGAACGGGTCGGGAGCTTCGTTAGCTTTGCGCTCAATGCCGACCACGCCTTCTTGTTTGGCAATTTTGGCCATGTCGACAAAGAACTCCAACACTTCTTGTTTGGACATTAGTTTGTTGCCCGAAAATAGCAGTTTGAGCAATTTGGGAAACTTTTTTAGCCCTTGCATGGTAAAGGCATTAAACAATGCGGCGGCAGTTCCGGCAATAATAATCAAAAAGGCGGCCGGGTTGATTAGTGAGTGAGGGTCGGCACCTTTTAAGGCCATACCAACGCCGACAGCGGCTATACCGCCAATTACGCCGATGAGTGTACTTTTTTCCATTTCTTATTCCGTTAGTTAAAATTATAAATCTACTGTATTTTTATTCTATTCTCAGTTTTTGTAAATATGTTTTAATCAGGGGGTTGGATAACCTTAGCTGAAAGTTTTTATCAGGTGGGTGAGACTGCCGATGAAAAGTTTGACCGAGATGGCAAGCAGAATAATCCCAAAAAACTTTTGAAAGATGATAATGACCCCGGGTTTTAAGATTTTTTCGAGGCGTTTGGCCGCTTTGAGCACAAAATAGACAATGATGATGTTGCACAAAATGGCCAGTAGGACGTTGATGTCGGCAAACTGAGAACGAATGGACAGCAAGGTGGTGAGAGCACCGGCTCCGGCTATGAGCGGAAAGACAACCGGAATGAAGGTGGCATCTTTGGGGGATTCGGGCTGGTCTTTGAAAATTTCAATATCTAATATCAGCTCCATGGCGATAATGAAAATGATTAAAGAACCGGCAATGGCGAATGAGGGTAAGTCAACCCCAAATAAGTGCAGAAATGCTTCTCCGCCGTAGAAGAAAATGATGAAAATGGCAAAAGCCAGCAGGGCGGCTTTTGTGGCGTTGATGTTTTTGCCGCGTTTGCGAAGATTAATAAAAATCGGGATGGAGCCGACCACGTCAATGATGGCGAACAAAACAAAAAAGGCGCTGACGAATTCTTGAATGCTGAAAGCTTTAAACATGATTTTTCTCGTTAAAAAATAAATGGTTAACTCTTATGCGCATTTATTAGCAAGAGCAAATTTATAAGTCAAGAGATTTTGATTTTTGAACACTGTTTTTGTGGAAGGGAGTAAAAATATACTTGACATATTGCATATATAGTGTTATCACTATATATAGTTATTGTAATATATTGGAGGTTGCCATGAAAAAAGCTAAAAACGTAAAAGAATTTGTGGAGCAGATGGACAATGCCAAAAAGCTCAATCCGAAAGACTTATCCTCAGATCAGGATTTGACCATTGCCATTATGAACCTTATCAGTATTGAGGAACATTTGGTCTTCTCCGGGGCTAAGACCGGCAAAACTTCTTTTTATGATTTAATTAAGGATATTCGTGAGCTCAGAAAAAATCTTATGCTCAAAGTTATCCCGCAGTATGAAGGCGAGGTGTGGTGTATTTCCAAACACTTGCTGGCCTCGGCGATGCGTTTGATGGAAGTTGGTACCAAACAACAGAGCCTCAAAAATGATGAACAGGCTTATCAACTGTTTAATCAGGCTTATGATTTGTACTGCTTGTTCTGGGGGTTGAATATGAATATGCTCAACGTTGATGATGTCAAATGGGTGGAAGACAATATGGATAGCATCAAAAAAATTTCTGACCAGGCATCAAAAATTGTGGCAGAAACTTCGACTGAGGATACTATTGTAGCTTCTGATATAGCTCCTGAAAAAAGCGGTGCTTGGGGCAAAATGAAAGCTTTTGTGCGCAAAGCGGTTGACTGTTGTATTGAATAGGAGAAACTAAGCATGAAAAAACTGGTTTGTTTGCTCACCGCAATGGTTATCGGTTTATGTGCTTGTGGAGATGACTCAACCTCTACAACATCTTCAGCTGCAGAAAATGAAACGGTTGCACAAGATGAAATTAAAACAGATGAAATTTATTTCTTCTTCTCGAATAGTTGTCCGCATTGTCATGCCGCATTGGCTTATATTAATGCCAAATATCCAAATCTAAAAATGGCTATGGTCAATGTGGCCAATCCCGAGGGGTATGCTTTGTTTGTGAAATGTGCTCAAAAGTTTAAGCTCGGAAATCGTATCGGAACGCCATTGTTTTGCATGGGAGATAATTATCTCATGGGCTGGGCTGACGAATATGCCCCGAAATTTGATGCATATGTGAAACCATTTCTTGAGGACGGACAATAAATATGGTGGAACAACTACCTGAAAATATTATGAAAAAAGCCGTAAGGGGGATTAGCTATATTGCTCATCCCCTGCGCTTGCGAATTTTGGAATATATGGATGTGAACGGAGCTTCTTCGGTTTCGGCCATTACCAAGGCTGTTGATGAAGAACAAGCCATCGTTTCGCAGAGTTTGCGAAAACTCCGGGAGGCGGGGTTGGTCAAAACCGAGCGGAGAGGCATTTTTATTTATTATAATATCTATGAGGAATATCCGGCCAGTATATTTGTTTGCATTCGAAAGCTCTTTGGATATATGACTGATAATTTTCGCTTTTTGACCGATGGTTTTAAGGCGATTTTGCCTCGTGATTATACTAATATGGTGGCTAATCAGATTAAGCTGTTTGCAAATTATGATAAAATGCGAATCTTGGAATATCTTACCTTAAACGGGGAGAGTAATGTGTCTGATATTGTCAAAGGTATTAATAGTGATGCCTTGAAAGTTTCGCAATATCTCAAACGTTTGCGTGATGACGGTTTTGTGGTGGCCAGAAAAGAAGGGCGGTTTGTGTTCTACAATATTACTAAAGGAGTTCACAAAACCGCCATTGAGTGTATTCATAAACGCTATGGAAGTCTGAAAAATAAAGAAGACTTCTAGTTTTTTTTATTCTTTATAGGGTGGAAAACTATTCAACCAAACCGTAATCTTATTGCTTACGGCGGCATCATATTCGCTTCCTAAGTTGTTAAACGAGGCAGAGGGTAATAACTGCGCATTTTGGGCCATGTGGTTAAAATCGGTGAAATAGGTGCCAAAATTGCTGCCCTGAGTAGAAAAGGGGGCAACCCGTTTGTTTTGAAAATCAGCCCGAGTTAAAAATGTTTTGGCCGGTGTGGCAATGGTATACCACCAAACAGGAGCGCCAAAAAAGATGGTGTCATATTGGCTGAAATCGGGCAAAGGTTGTACAATGGCCGGATATTTTCCACTCTTGTTTTGACTGCGGATGATTAAGGGATACCACGGTACGTCATTAATCTTGGCGAGGGTTTTAATCTCGTAAATATCGGCATTGGTCTTTTCTTTGATGAGTTCGGCGATTTGTTTGGTGTGTCCACTCAAAGAATAGTAGATGACCAAAGTTTTGCCGAAGTTGTTTTTTAGGGCAATGGGGGCACCTTCATAGGGGGCCATTTCTTTTTTGTTTCTTTGGTTGACGCGCCAAAGATGTACTCCGCTGGCAAGCAAAGCAATGATAATGCATATCAGTACAATATAGATGATGGTTTTGAACATGATGAATCCTTTCAGCTTGATTATGCTTTTAATATAAGTGATTTATCTTTTTGTACAAGATATATTTGTGTTTATGCGGGAGAGAAAGTTTTGAGCAAGACGAAAAATAACTATTGACAAGTACCAAAAGAAAGATTATTAACAATGTGAATTTTGATGGCGGGTTAGCTCAGTCGGTAGAGCGGAGGAATCATAATCCTTGTGTCGTGGGTTCGAATCCCTCACCCGCTACCATAAAAAAAACTCCCCTTTATGGGGAGTTTTTTTTAATGGTAATAAAGACTTGGGATTCGAACCTGCACGGCAGGTGCGCGGCGGGTTAGTTGCTTGGCGTATGTGCCCAAGAGCCGCGATGCTACCCAAGGAGCTTGTTTTACGTTTGTGCTTTGAAAAAGTAGGACATGAGCACGGCAGGTGCGCCCGTACGACGGGTGCGCGCAGGCAGCGCCTGAGGCATCAGTTAGTTGCTTGGCGATTGTGCCCAAGAGCCGCGATGCTACCCAAGGAGCTTGTTTTACGTTTGTGCTTTGAAAAAGTAGGACATGAGCACAGCAGGTGCGCCCGTTCGACGGGTGCGCGCAGGCAGCGCCTGAGGCATCAGTTAGTTGCTTGGTGTATGTGCCCTGTATTCGCGATGCTATCTAAGGAGCGGGTTTATAATAATATAATGTCACCCCTTGGATACGCCAGTAGTTGTCAAGGGGTCTTTGAGTTAATATTACTATTGGGAAAATATAAAAAATTCGAAGATCCCTGGACGATTGCTTGAGCAATCGAGGGATGACTCTATTATATACGAGGGATGACACTGGTTTTATTTCTGCTAAAAACTAGGGAAGCATTATAATGCTGTAACATAAGTGTAATGCTTTCAATAATTGACATAGGACTAATTTTGAGCTATATTCTTTGCAGTTAACGTATTTATTAATCTAATTTTTTTTATATTATGAGTGAATTTTTAGAATTTCTGGGGTCACTTGTAGTGTTACTGATTGCTATTTTCAGTATGCATTTAAAGCCGTTTAAAGTTCATATTGGGTGTGCCTAATTATTGCTGCATTGGCGTCGGTATGCTGGTTCCAGTCGGTGTTTAAGAACCTTTTTGAACTCAGCGCAGATATTGCTCTGGGGTGGTCTGTCATACTAAATATGGCGCTTATACCTATGTTATGGGCGGCGACCTATAAGAAGTTTGATAATGCGAAATAAGTTTTAATTTTTTTCATTATGAACATCGCAATGATTGTGGCACTCGTGGTGATAGTGCTGGGGTGCGTGATGATGCCGTTAAATCTTTTTAAAAATTCGCAGTGGTACTTTTTTGCCATTGCGTTAGTGGCGGTAGCTTTTTTTACTAAAGAGTTTCTGCAAGGAATTCTGCACGTGGGTGATATTTTGAGTTGGTTTTACTCAATTTTATCCATGGGCATAGTATTCTCGGTTTTGTATGGGGCATTAAGCTTGCACCACTACTTAACCAAAAAATGAAAATTATGTTCTCTTTGACCTCCGGAAGTTCCCCGGAGTTTTTTTTATGCTGTATCCTATCCAAATCAGCCTTTTGTGATACTTATGTTACAGTTTTGAGCATTTCTTCGACGGTTTGTAAAAGTTATGTTAAACTTTGGCTCTACTGCATGGCTTATAATTGTTTATCTTCTAGGGTATGTTATAATGAAATTATTAGGGGATGACTGATGACTGATACTTTATTGCAACATAGGGTAAGTTCTCAACATCAGGATTGTGAGAAGAATCATAATACTTTGCACTCCGCCGCCGATGGTTGGCCTGAGGGCGGAGATGAGTATATGCTGCAATTAAGTAAGCGAATCGCATATAAACAAGCAGGAATTCGTAAAATTGAGGCCGATGTTTTGATTATGTCAGATTTGCAAAAACGTTTGGGACGTACGTTGGCTTTGTTGCCGGAAACAGATGACCGTAATTTGCGCGAAAATCAAATTTATAATGCGCTTACTTATTATCTTTACGGAGATACAAAAGAGGCTGTGCGCTATGCCAGAGCGGCCGGTAGAAAACCGAAAAGTTTTATTGCACGCTTTTTGTATGGGGCCAAAATTCGAAAGTCGATGGTGCAACTGCGTTGGTTGTTTGGGTTTATTGATGAAAAAAATTGCCGACAAAAACTCCAAACCAGAAACGAAAATGAGGATTTTTGTGCGGCGCTTGATTTATTCCTTAATGTGCGGCAACCGAAAAGCAGTGCGGTCGATTTTTTGAACCGAAAAATGTTGAGTGAATATAAGAGCTTGCGCGAGCTGAAAAATCTTAAACAGCAGACAGCTCATTCGCTAAATACCCATAATGCCATGTTGGCTCATAAGAATATGACTTTTGCCGGCAAACTAACCGACCAAGAAGTGGCGGCTTTGGCTCATATGAACTCGTTTACTTATGCATAGTGCGGGTGTTTTCTTAGTTCTTCGGCCGCAATCAGACTGGCACCTATCATGGCGGCATTGTTACCCAGTTCAGCGCGATATATCTTTACCGGCGGGGTTAGCACAATCTTGTTGGTTTCGCGCTCTAATTTTTCAATATCCATAAATTCAACCAATGAACCAAAAAGTACTACTGCTTCCGGGTCAAAGAGGTTAACCAATCCATATAATCCGGCCAGAACATTATTTTGCCAATTATCAAAAATTTCGATTGCGACATGATTGTGTTGCTTTACGCCTTTGATGACATCGTGACTGTTTTTGCTGTCGTCACCGTAGGCCGATTTGGCATCTAAACTCAAGGCCGTTCCGGAGGCATAAATTTCATAACAGTCATAAGCTCCGCAGGTGCACCGACGAATGTGTCCGTGGTTTATAGGAAAATGTGCCTCGGCGGCGGCTCCGCTTTTGCCTTTGAGAAGTTTGCCCTCAATAATGATACCCAAGCCAACACCGGTACCAATGGCAATGACAAGCAAGTTTTTATAATGCTTACCGGCGCCTAATTTGTATTCGGCCCAGGCGGCGGCGTTGGCGTCGTTTTCTAAAATGACCGGTTTGTTGGACAAGGACTGAAAATTGGTCTCATGGTAGCCGGCGGCCATGTTCCCGACCGAGGAGATAATTTGTTTGCGGTCTTGAGAAACTGTTCCGGCTGTGGCAATGGCAACGGCATCAATGCGATTTTCATGCTGAGATATAAGGCTTTTGAGTAACTGGTTGATACCTTCTATGGTTTTTGGGGTGTCAAATTTGTGAACCGGACCTAAAAGTTCGCCTTGCTCGCTGATGATACTGCAGGCGATTTTTGTGCCGCCAATATCAAAAGCCAGAAATTTTTTGTTTTTTTGCATTGTCATTTTCTCCATTGGTTTTATTATATGTAATGTGAAAATTGCAAAATTCTACTCAGCCGAAAGGGAAATCATGAAAAAAGTTTTGTTTGTGGAATATCCGAAATGTTCAACTTGTCAGAAAGCCAAACGCTGGCTTGATGAGCATGGGGTTGCATATGAAGACAGGCATATTGTGGAAAATAATCCCACCGTGGCGGAACTTAAAACTTGGTTATCGTTGTCAGGCGGTGACATTAAAAAATTGTTCAATACCAGCGGCCTCAAATATAAGGCGCTTAACCTCAAAGAAAAATTGCCTAATATGTCTGAGGAGGAACAAATTGAACTTTTGGCAACCGATGGAATGTTGGTGAAACGTCCGCTTTTGGTAGGTGATGATTTCGTAGCGGCAGGTTTCAAACCCGAAATTTGGCAGAGCAAACTTAACTCATCAAAATAGTGCGGAATGCAAAAAAAAGACCGCTCCTTATAAGAAAGCGGTCGGGAATGTTGTTAATGACGATTTCTCGCAAAATCCTCTTAGAAACAAAATATTCCGATTTTTGATATCATCTCTTCAGATCACGGGGAACTTCCGAGCATATCTATCTGTGGTATGTGTCGGAAGCACCCCGACCACCAAAGAAATGTAACCATCTCTTATGCCATAGATATAAGCTCGGTTTTGATGATTTCAAAATAGACTTTAGTCGAGCTTTCAAGCCTTGCTGACATAGTCTTTCAGCAAGCGTTTGTGTCCGGCTTCTTCAAAAATGATTTCAAGTTTGTTGCCTTCAACCGCAATCACTTTCCCTCGGCCAAAGCTCGCATGATAGACCGTACTTCCGACCGGAAATTCGGCTCGGCTGTTTTTGGCTTTTTGTTTGGCTTGATAATAGCTGCCGCCCCAGGAATTATCATAATCATCATTGCTGACATAGCTATAACGATCATCGTCATCGTAACGCACATTGCTCTCTTTAGCGTAGTTGTGATTGGCGTTCCAGCTTTGTGAATATGACTTGCCATATCCTCCTGAGGAACCATAGCTATCGTTGCCGAAATAACTACTTGCTTGGTTGCAAATTTCAATGGTGCTCGGAGGTAATTCATTGATAAACCGCGAGGGCAGATTGTTTTGCCACTGGCCATAGACACGGCGGTTGTGCGCCATGGTGATATAGAGTTTTTGGCGGGCGCGGGTGATGGCCACATATGCCAAGCGGCGTTCTTCTTCAAGCGCGGCACTGCCGCCTTCATCTAAGGCACGTTGGTGCGGGAAAAGTCCTTCTTCCCAACCGGGTAAAAATACCACGTTAAATTCCAGTCCCTTAGCTGAGTGCAGGGTAATGAGCATGACCTTGTTATTGTCGGTGAAATCATCATTATCCATGACCAAACTTACGTGCTCCATAAACTCGGCTAAATTGGCAAATTTGTCGTCCATGGAGTTGATTAATTCTTTAAGGTTTTCAATTCTGCCCGGAGCCTCAACCGATTTATCGGATTTGAGCATATCAAAATATCCGGAATCTTCCAAAATTTGGGCGGCCAAGTCATCAGGGGTCAGAACCGCAGAGGCTTTTCGCCACTCTTCAAACAAATGCATCAGTTCTTCAAGCTGGCCTTTGGCTTTGCCACTGATTAAGCCTTCGCTCAGCATATGTTTGATGGCTTCATACATGGAACAATGGCGGTATCTTCCTTCATTGCGGAATTTTTCAATCGACTTGGCGCCAATGCCGCGAGCCGGTTTATTGATTATGCGCTCTAATGCCAAGTCATCGTCTGGTTGCAGGACAACCCGAAAATAGGCCAGAGCATCGCGGATTTCGGCACGTTCATAGAACTTTAATCCGCCGATGACTTGATAAGGAATTGCCTCGTGAATGAATTTTTCTTCAAACTCACGCGTTTGGGCGGCAGTGCGAACCAAAATGGCCATATCCGAATAGTCATATCCGTTGCGCTTTAGTTTGTCTATCTCACCGACAATATAGTCAGCCTCGTCATTGCCGTTATAAGTGCTTACCACTTTAATCTTACTGTTATCACATTGCAAAGCCGGAGAGTTTTCGGCCACTTTGAGGGTTTTGCCCAGACGGTCTTGGTTGTTGCTGATAAGATTGGAGGCGGCTTTCAAAATATTGGCGGTGGAGCGATAGTTCCTTTCCAAGCGTATGATTTTGGCATCGGGAAAATCCTTATTAAACCGCAGAATATTTTCAATTTCGGCACCGCGCCAAGAATAAATGGACTGGTCGTCATCGCCCACACAACACAAGTTGCGGTGCTTTTGCGAAAGCAGGCGGATTAATAAATACTGCGACACATTAGTATCCTGATACTCATCAACCATAATATACTGAAAGCGGCTTTGGTACTTATCCAAGATTTCCGAATCGCTTAATAAGATTTGTAAGGTATATAAAATAATGTCGCCGAAATCCACGCAATTGAGCTCTAACAAGCGCTCCTGATATTTTTGGTAGATGTGGGTCAAAACGGTTTCTTTATAATCGGTTTGCACCTTATCGGCACTCAAGCCTTTATCTTTCCAACGGCTGATTTTATCTAATATGGCTTGCGGCGGATATTTTTTATCATCAATACCTTCGGCTTCCAAAATTTGCTTGATTAATCTTTTTTGGTCATCTTCATTCAAGATGGTGAAATTGCTTTTCAGGCCGACAATTTCCGCATGATTGCGCAAAATTTTGACACATACACTATGAAATGTGCCGAGCCAGACCGAATTGGCTACTTCTCCAATCAAGCCTTGAACTCGCTCGCGCATTTCTTTGGCGGCGCGGTTGGTAAACGTCACAACCAGACAATTCCACGGATTAGCTTTATGCTGAGCCAAAATATAAGCTAGTCTTGTAGTTAGAACTTTGGTTTTACCGGTGCCGGCGCCCGAAAGTACCAAAACCGGTCCTTCGGTGGTTTTTACGGCTTCTTTTTGCTCGGGGTTGAGCTGTTCTAACCAGGCATATCCCGGGGCTAATTGCGAAATGTTGTCAAAGGTGCGTGCGGTGCTGCATTCACCTTCATCGGTGAGGTCAAATATATCATCCATGGCTAATACTTCTTGTTTTTTTAAGCTTGATGCAATATATATTATTTATCTGCGATTGCAAAGGAGTTTTTTATATGCCGAGAACAATTGAGGGAAAATATGTAACCAAGAGCTCTAAAGTCTTTCAGGAAGGGGATAATGCTTGGCTTGCGGGTGATTATGATACTGCCCGCAATAAGTATCGCGAGGCCGCCAAACTCTATCTTGACTCCGGTGATGAGGAAGGAGCGGCATTTGTGTATTCGCGTTTGGGAGAACTTGAACTCAGCCAGTATAATTACGAATCGGCTAACCAGGCGCTGACAACCGCTTTGGAATTGGCAAAAAATTCGGCGCAGGCCGAAAATACTTATGGCGAAATCTTAATCCGTCTTTCTAAGGTCAGAACCGCACAACTCAACTATAATGCAGCGCTCGATTTGGTGCACAAAGCCGAACAAGTGCTTGATGATATCGGCAATCGTAATTTAAGCGGTGATGCCTATGAGCACGAGGCTTATATCCAGTTGATGATGGGTAATGACAGTGCCGCACTTAAAGCATATAAAACCGCCGCACAGTTGTTTGAAAGTGAACGGGTAACCCTTAAAGAAGCTGCAGTATTGCGCTCTTTGGCTAGGCTTGAAATGCGGCGCAAAAATTATGACGAAGCCCATGAAATTTTGGAAAAATGCCGTGCTCTTTATCGTGAAAACGGCGATTTGCTCGGCGAGGCCAGCGCCTTATCGGCTATCGGAAGTTTGCGCTTTCTTATCGGTGATATTCCTAATGCGCGCAAAGCCCTAATGAAATCAGTTTATCTATATGGCAAAGCCGGACACAATTTTGCCGAGGCGGAGGCTTTGCTCTATCTGGCGCGAGTGGAGGCTTCTAACCAAGAGCAGGGAAGTTACCCCAGAGCTCGGGCGCATTACAAACATTCTATCGAACTTTATGATTTTATGCAAAATGATATTATGAAACACGCCGTGTTGGAAGAATATCAAAACTTTTTGAACAAAACAGGTTACAAAGGGGATTAAATTGATGTCTGAAATCAGAGATAAAATGCTTTCTTTGCTTGACTATATGAACAGCAAAATCATTGGTCAGGAAGATTTGAACCGCAAATTGCTGATTACGCTTTTGGCCGATGGTCATGCTTTGGTCGAAGGCGCACCCGGTTTGGCTAAAACTAAGGCTATCAAAACCTTATCATCGCTGATTAATGCCCGCTATAATCGTATCCAATTTACGCCCGATTTGCTGCCGTCAGATATTGTGGGCAGTGATATTTATGTGGCGCAAAAAGGTGAGTTTGAGTTTCGTCCGGGGCCGATTTTTGCGAACCTGGTCTTGGCCGATGAAATTAACCGTGCGCCGGCCAAAGTACAATCGGCTTTGCTGGAAGCTATGGCCGAACGTCAGGTCAGTGTGGGGGGCAAGCGTTATGTTTTGCCGGAGCTGTTTATGGTTATGGCGACCCAAAACCCGATTGAGCACGAAGGCACTTATAACCTTCCTGAGGCTCAGCTTGACCGTTTCTTGATGTATATCAAAATCAATCAGCCAGATGCCGCTTCAGAGCGTAAAATTTTGCGTTTGGTGCGCAATGAAAACAAAGAAGCTTGCGGGGCTGACGGACAATGCTGGGATGACAAAATTTCTAATCCGCCCACACTTACCATTCAAGATGTGCAGGCTGCCAGACAAGAAGTCTATACCGTTCACCTAAGCGAATCTTTGGAAGAATATTTGGTGCAACTGATTATGGCAACGCGACAGCCAGAAAAATATGCTCCCGAACTGAAAGGGCAGATACTTTATGGTGCTAGTCCGCGTGCCACCATTGCACTAGATCGTTGTGCACGGATTAATGCTTGGTTAGATGGGCGTGATTTTGTTTCGCCGGAGGATATTCAGGCGGTGATTTATGACGTATTAAGGCATCGTATTATTTTGAGCTTTGAGGCGCAGGCCGAAGGTATCACCTCAGAAGAGGTTATTAGGGGGGTGGTGAAGGCGGTTCCCCTTCCTTAAAGGTCGTATTTTGGGTTATTAGAGCAGTTTTAGCGGGTCTCGAAAAGCTCACGTATTTCTGTATACGCTCAAGCTTTTCTCGCCCTAAAAACTACTCTACTAACCTCAAACTCCGACCTTTAAGAAGTGCCAGAGAATAGAGGTCAGAGCAGTTGTAGTGTTGTAAATTTTGGAGAAACGTAAGAGGCTTAAAAATGAAAAGAGTTAAACAAATTGCTGCCAAGCTGTTTCACAAACCAGAAATTAAGGTTTCCGGCGGTGGGCTTTATGCGACTCCTGAAGAACTCATGGAACAGCGTCATTTTGTGCGCTATTTGCGCAACGGATACAAAGTTCCGGCAACGTCTGTTCAAGCCGGTGACATTAAATCCGTTTTTAAGGGCAGGGGAATGGAGTTTGAGGAAATTCGTCCCTATAGCTTTGGTGATGATGTCCGCGATATCGACTGGCGTGTAACCGCGCGCAAGCTTGCTCCCTATACCAAACTGTTTGCCGAAGAACGTGACCGTGAAGTCTATGTCCTCCTCGACTTATCTCCTAAGATGTTGTTTGGAACCAAAAAAGAACTCAAAACCGTTACTGCCGCAAAAATTACCGCCTTACTCGGATGGCTTGCGCTTGAAAATAAAGATCGTTTCGGTTGTCTCATTTTTGATGGTCAACACAGCTATCTCATCAAGCCGCAAAATCATCGCGGCGGGCTTTTGGCGCTGATAAATAAAATTTCTGCCATCACTTATCAAGTTATGACTAATAAAACCTCAGCTTCTGATTCACTTGATTTGGATAAATCTTTGCAACTCTTGCAAAATACGCTTAAAAGCCAAGCGATTGTCTTTGTAATCAGCGATTTTGATGAAATGAGCGATAAAATGCAAAAAAATTTAGCCATGTTGGCACGGCGCTCTAATATGGCCTGTATAAATGTCTTGGATGTTTTGGAAGAAAATCCGCCCCATGCGGGAGAATATATGGCCGAAAACGGCAGCCAGCGTCTGGTTTTTAATTCTTCTCCGCAAGCGTTTCGGCAGGCTTATCGGACATATTTTGCCGCAAAACGCAAAGCCGCTAAAGATTTTTGCCACAAGTTTGCCTGCCGCTATTTTGAAGTGCGAAACGATTTGCCGCTTTATTCTCAGTTGCAAGATGTGTAGAATCGGCTTTTTTTGCGAGTCTGGTCTTGACAATCTCTTAAAATGTGTTAATTTCAAGGGAGAATTATTCTGTAACTATTGAGAAGAGATGTGAAATGGTAAAATCAAACGAGAATGGAGCTTATAAGAGAGGGCAGGAACTGCTCGATCAGGGTATGTATAAAGAGGCAATTGAGCAGTTTGATGCTGTAATTGCCGAGCAACCACAATCTTGGAAAGCCCTTAACAGTAAAGGGTTTGCTTTCCAGAAAATGAGTCGATATACGGAAGCAGTGGAGTGTTTTGATAAGGCTTTGGCGTTAAACCCGAAGTCTGTTGAAGTGCTCAATAATAAGGGCGTGACCCTTAGTATGCGCGGTTTGTATAAAGATGCCATTGACTGCTTTAACACTGCGGTGATGATTGATAAAACCTCTTTGGAGGCTCTGAACGGCAAGGCTATTGCGCTCCAGCATATGTTTGCTTATAAAGAAGCTTTGGATGTGTTGGAACAAGCAATGAAAATTGATAATAAGCACACGCAGACTCTGCTCAGTATTGCAGTGACACTTCAAAAGCTCAAACAATATGATCGGGCAATTTCTTTCTTTAAGAAAGTTTTGGCCAGCGACAAATCTAACATTAAGGCTTGGAACGGGGTCGGGGTTACTTATCAGCTGATGGGTGATAATAACTCGGCCATCAAATGCTTTACCAAAATTTTGAATATTGATAGTCATGAGATTCAGGCTTGGATTAGCATTGGTTTTGTATATCAGAAAATGATGAAGTTTAACGATGCTCTCAAATGCTATAAAAAAGCCCAGATGATGATTAATAATCGGTATCATCACAAACTTTATGACGGTTTGGCCAGTTGCTTGACCAAGTTGTCGGAATTTGACCAAGCAATTGAGATTTACAAACAAATTTTCCAGCGCGAGGAAGGCAAAAAGAAATGGGATGCTCAGCGCTCAATTAAGTTTGTGAACAAACTCAAACGCAAAAAAGCTATTGGCGAATTGCCAGATATTGTGCCGGCAGATGCAAATCCGACCGGAACGGCTACAGGTACTCCGGCATAGTGCCAAAGTGCAATTTAGAATTAAGCGGTCTGATAAAGGCCGCTTTTTTTATATCTGTCTCACTCTTGAATTTGTAATAATGAGCATTATGTTGAACTCAGAGTTTTTTATTTTTAACAAAAGGAGTTGGGCTATGGGTACATTTTTGAAATATGTATTTTATATTGTGGTGATTGTGGTGGTATATTTGGTGGCACGGGGAATTTATGACGGGAGTATCACCGAAAAGACTACCGTTGGACAAGTGGTGAGCGATGTGGATACAGGTAGCAAAGAGTTGGTTAAAGATGGCTATCAGGCCACTAAGAAAAGTATTGAGAATATGGAAAATAAGGATAACAAAGAATCGAATCAAGGCGGTATGTAGAAATCGGAATTAGGGGACTTTGTTTCCCGAATTTGAGATGCTGAGTGCAAGCAAAAAATACTCTGTTTATGAACAGGGTATTTTTTTGTTTTTCTTACAAAATGGACAAATAACATTAGGGTAAGCTATTTATTTATTGCAAATTCCCGAAAATTATCATATTATTATACTTGAATATAGAGTCGTATAACCATTTTTATCAGGTAGTTAACCATGATTTAATATTTTGTCTATTAATTTGACGCGGAGAAAGAAAAATTATGTTACGAGAAGGTCTCAAATTTGGTTTGAGAAGTTTTTTTGTGACCCTAAAATTGGTTTGTGCCTTGTGGGTCGGATGCTGTTTGTGGTGGATTGGTAATGCCCAAGCGGCGATTTGTTTTTTGCCCGACTGTGCCGACAAGGTGGTGGAAGATGTCAAAGACGACAGTGCCGAAAAATGTAAGGCCGAAGGTTATGAAAACTATCAAAACCGCGTGTGCCACCAATATTCTATCATCGAATTTTGCCCTTATAATTCCAACTATATCAAATGTAACAATCCCGAATGGTGCCGGATTAACGGTTATATTGAAACCGAATGCGAAGAACCATATGAGCTGTTTGATAAATGCCCCAATGGCGAAGAAATGTACAAAGAATGCAAACTCAATATGGAAGATGCTTGTTTGGCCGAGGACCCGACCTATGTTTCTACTTGCAAGGCCGGTTGGGTGATTGACCCTGATGATCACTGCTCGTTTTCCGATGAGTTTGGACACTGTTGCAACACCTGCCCCGGATTTACGACCAAAGAAGAAATTGAGGCGGCAGGCGGAACTCCGGTGGCCTCGTGCGAAAGCTGCGACGGAACCTTATATATTGCCGGTGCGGACGGATATAATGCTTGTGAAGGTTTTTGGGATTGCCAAGACGGTTGTGCACCCGATGCCAAAACTTGTGTCTCTAACGGGGTGACCAAATGTGATAAATGCAAACGCTGTGAAGCACGCTGCACCTATGAAACTTGTCCTCCGAATATGGATTGCGAATATGAGGCTTGTACCTGGAGATATTGTATTTTGGGGTGCAAAGTGGGTTATACTTACTATTGCAAAATACCTGAACAAGACTGTAATGCTTTGGGCTATGATAAGACCGTGGAAGAATGTGCCGGCTCATATTTGATTAAATGTCCTTATGATGAAAATCAGGTATTTTGTATGCCCGATGACGGCGTATGCTGTGAACCGTGCAAAGATTTTCCGTATACGGCTCAAGAGATTCCGCATGGATATGTCGGGGGTGAAAAATGTGAGTGTTGCGGCAAGACCCTATATAAGAAAATTCCGGATCCTTGCGTGGGATATTCGGAATGTCCTTGGGGTGGCGCTGAAGGTGCGGCCAGCTGCTTGAGCGGTGAAAAGACCTTATATGCTTTGTGCAAAGATTGTCCTAATGCTTGTCCCGAAAATCCGGTTTGTCCGAAAGGCACAATTTGCAAAAAAGATGAGTGTTCCGGAACCTATTGTGCCATTGGCTGTGAAAATACTTTTACAAACTATTGTCAAAAGCCAAATACGAACTGTCGGTTGCTCGGATATAATTCGATTTCGCCAGATTGTGTGGGGATGGAGGTTATGTATTGTCCTTATGATCCCAACTGGGTGATTTGTATTCCGGTTGATGAAGGTGATTGTTGCCGAAATTGTAAGGTATCGCATCCGTACACCGAAATTCCCGATGGCTACATTCAGACCGGTGTTTGCGAATGTTGCGGCAAAACATATTACCAAGCAGAAATTAATCCGTGTGAAGGGTTTGTTACAGATGAAGATTGCAGACAGGGGGTTGACGAAACATCGGAAACTTGCCTGAGCGGAGATGTCATTAAATATGCCAGCTGCAAAAACTGCGAATCGGATTGTTATTTGGAGACTTGTCCTAAGGGGAGTGTGTGCAGTCTTGATGATTGTTCGGGGTTGTATTGTGTGACCGGTTGTGAGGTGAACTATACCAACTATTGCCAACAGCCCAACCAAGATTGTGACGCGCTTGGATATTATTCTATGAAACCTGATTGCGTGGGGCTGGAGATTATCCGCTGTCCGTTTGATACCAACATGGTCTATTGCTTTAACTCAAAATAAACAAGGAGAAAAACTGCCAATAATGAAAAATGATAACAAGCAAATATAAAGCTTAAAGTTTAACAGGAGAAAGAAATGATAACAAATAGAAAATTAATAACATCTTGTGGTGTTATTTTGGCGACCGCTGTTTCGGCTACTTGGGCGGTTAAAAATACGGAAGCCCAGACATCTACGGATATTGCCTGTACCGAAACTCCCGATTGTTCGGCTTTGGGGTATACCAAAAACTCATCGGACTGTCCGGATGGGGGGATTAAGTGCCCGTTTGATGATAGAAAAATGTTTTGTGTGAGCGGCGAGGCAATTGACTTTCAGTTTCAAAATGAGCTGAATTTGTATGATATTGTATATTCTGACGGTACAACTTCGCAAACTTATAATGCCAACAAGTTGGCGATTGGATTGGTGGCTTATGTTCACCCGAATGGTAAGAAAAATCATGGTTTGATGATTAGTTTGGACCAGCCGCCGGCGCAAACTCGTGCCGAAGCGATTAAGCGGTGTAGCGGTTATGTGACCAAAGGTACTAAGTCGAGTAACTGGCATTTGCCGGATATGGCTGAGTTGATGATGATTAGTAGTGGTAACGATGCCAGCAATGAATATACCAATCTGATTAATGCATTGAACAAAGTTCCGGGGGCAAACCGTTTGGGGCGTTCTTATACGGAATCGTATTGCTTGAGCGGTACGGCAGATTATAATAAGACTTATCTGAATGCGACTCCGGCTTGTTCTTCTTATAACAAAAGCGGAACTTGTACCGCTACCGGCAGCACCAGCGGGTCTTGTACGGCTACTGGTACAGTAAGCGGCACTTGTAACACCAGCGGTAAAGTTAATGTTACCAGCGTTGATATTATATGTACAGAAACAAGTTCAGATTCGTATGGAGCTCTGATATCACTTCCTCAACAAGCATCAATGATATGTCGGTCTTATTCGGGATATCGGTATGGTAAACTCTCTGGAAAGGCTTCATATAGCGATTCTTGTACGGCTACTCCGAGTTTTAGCAAGTCTTGTACTGTAAAGAAAGACTTTTCTAAGCAATGTACGGCGACGATTGCCGTGGATGGTACCAACCGTTTGGAAGATACCGTTTACTGGTCAATTTCAGATAACCCTACCACTTCCGGAAACTGGCTCTATGCCAACCTCAACAGCACGACCGGCTGGGCGGAGGGTGGTTCGCTCTCGGCAAAATATGGGCATTATCGTTGTGTGGCAAGTTTTTAGGAGAAAATTAATGAAGAAAATATGCTTTTTTGCTCTCTTGGCCGGATTGTTGAGCGTTAATAAGGCTCAGGCCGTGGAAGTCGGTGATATTTTGTATAATGATGGCACTATCAGTAATGTGGTGGATGACAGCAAAATCCCTATCGGACTCTTCTACTGGGTGTCTAACCGTAAAGATTTTGGCTATATTATGGCTTTGAACCAACCCGATGATATGACTTATGCCAACGCAATGGCTTTTTGTCAGAGCTATCAAACGCTTGGAACCCAAAAGGGAGATTGGGCACTGCCTAATCGGCCAGAGCTTATTAAAATGGGGAAAGAAGTTTGGAACGGAACACTAAGCGATAAATTTACTTTGCTCAACAATAAGCTCGCCTCAATCTCTATTGGGGAACAGCTAAAACCAGATATTGGATATTGGGCTCGCTCTGCCTCTAAGTATCAATTTACACTGAATAAATACGGCGTGGCAACCAAAACCGGTGGTTCGGATACCGGGGCGGTGCGCTGTGTGAAAATCTATTAAAACAAGTTTCGATCGAAAATATTATTATGTTATGCAGTTTCTTTCGAGGTACCTCGACAGTGGCTATGGCGCTGTCGGGGTATCTTTTTATCCTAACTTTTTCCTCTTAATTATTGCGTTAATCAGCGAGGGCGAGTTTTATTTAAATCGGTAGATCCCTGGACGACTACTTTCGTAGTCGAGGGATGACCTGCACGGCAGGTGCGCGCAGGCAGCGCCTGAGGCATCA
>CALXUQ010000015.1 GCA_944391725.1 uncultured Alphaproteobacteria bacterium
AAGGAGTTTTTTATCTGTAAAGCTGTAAGCTCTTTGGAACTACCGGCCTAGCCGGTAGTTTTCTTGTTACAAAAAACCGACGAGTTGATACCCGTCGGCCACTTTAATCTCTTTTACTTTAAGCACTTTTTTCGCTCATATCCTCACTGCCATGATGCTCCAAAGAAATTTTTTGTTCTTCGCCCAGCTGAATGTCCTCAATCTTTTGGATACGGCGGGCAATCTTGCCGGAAGAAACCTTTATCCCGTCAATATCTTCATTGGCTTGTTTGAAGTGGCGACTCAAACTTTCAATTCGGCCATCGAGCCGACCGATGTCATCTATTAACACCCCGACCTCTTTCTGAATTACGCCGGCTTGCTCACGCATTTTGGCATCTTTTAAGATTGCGCGAACCGTGTTTAAGGTGGCCATCAAGGTGGTGGGAGAGACAATCCAAACCTTGGCACGATAAGAAGCCTCGACCACATCGGGGAAATTGGCGTGCAGTTCGGCATAAATCGCCTCGCTGGGCAAAAACATCAGGGCGGATTCCGCTGTTTCTCCGGCCACAATATATTTGTCGGCAATGTCTTTAATATGCTTTAAGACCGAAGCCTTGAAAAATCGCTCGGCCTCCAGCTTTTCTCTATCATTTGCGGCCACGCGCAGGGCATGATAGCTCTCCAGCGGAAACTTGGAGTCAATTACAATCAACCCCGGAGGATTGGGCAATTTCAGCACGCAGTCGGCGCGTTTTTGGTTGCTCAAAACTACCTGAAACTCATAAGCCGACGGCGGCAAAGCCGAGGTAACCAAATCGTTTAACTGGATTTCGCCAAAGGCCCCGCGAGCTTGCTTATTGGACAGCACTTCCTGCAAGGACACTACCTGCTCGGAAAGGGCGGAAATTTTTTGTTGCGCCACATCTATCTTGGCCAGCCTTTCGCGCAAGTCGGTTAGAGTTTCGTTGGTTTTGACGGTATTTTGCTGCAAGCCTTCGCTCACATTTTTGCTAACCTCCAGCAATTTCTCGTCCATAATTTTCAAAACAGAGAGCTTTTGCTCATTTATGGCCGAGGCAATTACATCTTGCTGTTGGCGAGAATATTCGGAAATTTGGGTTAAGCGGCCGGCAAGTTCAGCCTGACCCCGAAACAAAACATCAGCAACATTATGCAACTCACCGTTTTTGTTCCGAAACAGCAAGGCCCAGAGGTTAACCAACAGCAAAGCGCCAATGATAACCAAGGCTAAAATCTGGAATTCGGGAGTGAGTTGCATTTGTTGTCCTTACAGCTTAGCGGTTGGGATATTGCAAATTGCGCCCCATGGCTAAAAATTTCTCGGTGCGCTCTTGCTTGAGCTGGTCTCCGCTTAAGGGCATAAGCTCTTTTAGGTGGCGATGAATGGCGTTGCCAACTCGCTCAATGGTCAACTGCGGGTCGCGATGGGCGCCGCCGGTGGGCTCAGGGATAATCTCATCAATCACGCCTAATCTCTTCAAATCTTGCGCGGTTAGTTTCAGAGCCTCGGTGGCTTCTTTGACCTTATCGGCAGAGCGCCACAAAATAGAAGCACAGCCCTCAGGCGAAATCACCGAATAAATCGAGTGTTCAAGCATCAAAACTCGGTTAGCGGCCGCAATGGCAATTGCACCCCCGGAACCACCCATACCAATAACAATGGAAACCAGCGGCACCTTAATTTGCAAACATTTTTCAATGGAAGAGGCAATTGCTTCGGCTTGTCCTCTGGCCTCGGCCTCAACTCCGGGGAAGGCGCCGTCTGTATCCACAAAAGCAATTACAGGCATGTGGAACTTATTGGCCAGATCCATCAATCTTTGAGCTTTGCGGTAGCCTTCGGGTTTGGCCATACCAAAGTTATATTTAACACGGCTTTCCAAATCGTGGCCTTTTTCTTGACCTAAAACCACAACCGAAATGTTCTTAAAGCGGCCGATACCGCCAATCATGGCCTCGTCATCGCCAAAAACTCTATCTCCGCACAGCGGGGTAAAATCTTCAATTAAGGCATGGACATAATCCAAGCAATGCGGACGTTGCGGGTGACGCGAAACTTGGAGTTTTTGCCATGGCGTTAAATTTGCATAAGAAGCTTTCATTTGTCTCTCCAATTTTTGCTGCAGACGGGTGATTTCCGGCGTGATATCGACATCTTGTCCCTCTGCCAAATGGCGCATGGCTTCTATTTTATCTTCAATCTCGACTATATTTTTTTCAAAATCGAGCACCAAAGTACTTTCGTTATTCATTATTATCTCATCTGGTTGTTTAAACTGTTATGATGAATAACACATTTTTTTTGAGATTTCGACTCTTATTTTGGCAGATTGTGCAAATAGTCGGTAAATTCCTTGAAATCTGACCTAAATGTAATACTATTATGGTGTTTTTGAAGATTAAACCACTTTGAGGAGTTGGCAAATTGTTGGCATTGTCTTTTTTTACCGTTGTGTTTTCATCTTTGCTTTGGGTTATCTACGCTATTGTCCAAGTGGCAGATAAACTCAGCGACGGCGCTCTTAACAATGCCGGAATTGTCGATATTTCTATCTATGTGGCCTTTGTACTCCTGCCAGTGTTTGCTTTGTGGGTGATTTTCGGGATTATCAGCCAATATCTCCACAACCAGAATTTTAACCGCAATCTTTTTTATCTGCTCAGTCAGATGAAAAAAAATCAGGACTATTCTGACCTTCTAGCGCGGATTATGCTTGAGGGGGAACAACAAATTAAAGACGGATTTGCCATTCAGCAATTTGACCTGTTTATCTCGGATATGAACGAACTTATCTCCGAAATTATTCAGCGCAGCTCGCTTGCCTCTCCAGAGCAAATCGACCGTTTGTGGAGCAAAGTGCGCAATGGCGGTAAGTGGGCGTTTGGCAAGGTGATTATTGAGGTCAACCAAAATCAGCCCAGTTTCCAAATGCGCATTTTTGACAAGGCTATGCAAGACAAGGTTTTGGCCGGAACCATCATGGAATTTTGCGCTCGCTATCTCGGAACTGTCGACTTATTTGAAAAACATGACCATGAGAAAATCTTTCTCGGAATTATCGAAAACGGAGTTTTGGGAAAAGTATATTCCATCTTCTCACCGATTTCTGATGAACTGCGCCGTAAACGCAATGCCGCGCTCAAGCAAAAACCTCAAAATACCGATTTTGCCGCGCAAGCGAAATCTTCTTATCAGCCCGAGCTGGTGATTGATGATGAGGAAGAATCGCAAAAGCTTTCAGCGCCGGTCAGCAGTGTGAAAAGCGGGCGGGTAAACGCTCCTAAAACACCGAAATTCAGTCTGTCTGACACCTTGTCCTTCTTGCGGCGCAAAAAAGAAAGCGAACCCCAAGAAGAAAGCGCTCCCGCCAGCGAGGAGAAAGATGTCCTTTCCATCGCTTTGGAACGGAGTTTTGGTGCAACTACTCCAACTAAAGAAGAACCTTCGTTTAGCGTGTTTGACATCAAAACATCTACCACCGTTTCTAAACCCGTCGATGAGCCAAAGTTTTCTATCAGTTTGCCGGAAACGGATAATAATTCTTCGCTTATCAGTGAACCTGATAATGAAAATGTCAGCGGACCGAACCTTGAACCTAAGCCCGTGAAAACGGTATCAAGACGTGCTCCTTATGCCGAAATGTCGAGCACTCAACGCACCCTTGATAATTTGCGCAAAGAGTGGGAAGACCTCAAAAAAGCTGAAGGTTCTTCTTATGAATCGGCTCCGACAGCCAACAAAGCTAATCCTACCGCCGAAAATGATGATAACCTGACATACCCGTTCGGAGGCTGGACCAATGAGGATAACTACAATAAATAAGTTTGCCGTCATTATTTTCTGCGCGCTTCTGCTTAATATCAATTCCGTGCGGGCTGAAGTTCTTCCTTATCTCAGTCTTTATGGCGAGCCTAAATATACCGAGCTGAAAAATTTTGACTATGTTAACCCTAACGCACCCAAAGGCGGACGTATCGTACTACCTGCTTATGGCGGGTTTGACAGTTTTAACCCCTTTATCTTTAAGGGAGTGCCGGCTTATGAGGCGGCCGGATTAACCTTTGATACTCTAGCCGTGGTGCCAAGCGATGATATTTCAACCGCTTATCCGCTGGTGGCCGAAAAATTTGACCTCGCTCCTGACCATAGCTACATCGGCTTTATTATTAACCCCAAAGCGCGATTTCATGATGGTTCAAAAATCACCGCCGATGATGTGATTTTTAGTTTCAATTCTTTAGTGGAAAAAGGCTCGCCGCTTTATAAAATATATTACAGTGATGTGGAGCGGGTGGAGAAAATTAACGACAATGAGGTGCGCTTTTACTTCAAGCCGCAAAGCCAAAACAAAGAACTTCCCCTTATCTTAGCCCAACTTCCGGTGCTTTCGGCCAAGTATTGGGAAGGCAAGGATTTTGCCAAACCGGAGCTCAAGCCGATGCTCACCAGCGGACCTTACAAGGTTAGCAAATTTGAACCGGGAAAATTTGTAGTTTTGGAGCGCGTAAAAAACTACTGGGCGCAAAATCTCCCTTCGCGCAAAGGATTTTTTAATTTTGATGAAATGCGCTATGACTATTATCAAGACACAACCGTTACCCTGCAGGCGCTCTTTGCCGGAAATATTGACCTCAGAGAAGAATATATTGCCAAAATCTGGGTAACCGGTTATGACAATGAGCAAGTGAAAAACGGCAGTATCAAAAAAGAAGAAATTGCCCACAACAACACCGCCATTTTGCAAAGCTTTGTATTCAACTTGCGGCGGCCGCAATTTCAAGACAAACGCGTGCGACAGGCAATCGGGCTGGCGTTTAATTTTGAATGGGCCAACCAAAACCTATTTTACAACCAATATCGGCGCTTGGACAGCTATTTTTCTAACTCGGAAATGGCCGCTACCGGCAAGCCGCAAGGCAAAGAACTATCTATCTTAAAACAATATGCCAAAGATTTGTCGCCGGAGGTATTTGGCGAGCTCCCGACCCCGCCTTATCATGCCGATTATCGTAAAACGCGAGAATATCTCAAGCAGGCAGTGGCTCTACTCAAAGAGGCCGGATATGATTTTGTGGATGGCAAAATGGTTAATCTGGAAACCAAGCAACCCTTGGAAATTGAGGTTCTCAGCAATACGGCCAACGGTGCTTCTTTTACGCGGGTGATGCTCCCATTTATCAGCAATCTCGCTAAAATCGGTGTCAAGATGAGTTTTCGTAACATTGAAGTAAACATCTTCAAAAATCGGCTCGATAATTTTGATTTTGATATGGCTATTTTATCTTACCCGATGAGCCAAATGCCCGGGAACGAACAAAAAGAAATGTGGGGAAGTCTGGCCGCGGACAACAAAGGAAGCATGAACTGGGCCGGGGTGAAAAATCCGATTGCAGAAGAGCTGATTAACGGCTTTATCAAGGCTCAAAACAAAGATGATTATCTGGCTTATATCAAAGCATTTGACCGGGTGATGCGTCATGAATATTATCTCATTCCCCAATGGTATGCTCCTTACCAAAGGG
Organism: uncultured Alphaproteobacteria bacterium; assembly: GCA_944391725.1. Classification (GTDB taxonomy): domain Bacteria; phylum Pseudomonadota; class Alphaproteobacteria; order RF32; family CAG-239; genus MGBC133411. The sequence goes on from CALXUQ010000015.1 coordinate 5,530, forward strand.
TGGCTTATCGGGATAAGTTTGAACACCATAAGACCGATTTGAAAGTGGGCTTACAAACCATGACCTGGTGGATGAAGGGAGCTAAAAAATGAGAAACTATATCTTAAAACGCTTACTCTTAATTCCCGTTACCCTATTTGGAATTTTGCTGGTTAATTTTGTGATTATTCAATTTGCGCCCGGAGGTCCGGTGGAACAAACGCTCGCTAAATATCGGGGGCTTACGGCCGGTGGCGAGGCAGCTTCCGCCGTTTCGACCCAACTTAGTTCCGGAAAATATCAAGGGGCGCAAGGGGTGCCTGAGGATTTGGTCAAAGAGCTCGAAAAACAATTTGGTTTTGACAAGCCGGCTTATGTACGTTTTTTTAAGATGCTCAAGGATTATGCCACTTTTGATTTCGGCAAGAGTTTTTATAAAGACAAAACCGTGGTTCAACTCATTGGTGAAAGAATGCCGGTTTCTATCTCGCTTGGGCTATGGGCAACGCTGATTATTTATCTGATTGCCATTCCGCTTGGTATCAAAAAAGCGGTTTGCGACGGCTCAAAATTTGATGTATGGACTTCGTTTGCCGTAATCATCGGGGCGGCTATTCCGGTATTTTTGTTTGCGGTATTTTTAATCGTGCTTTTTGCCGGAGGAACATATTTTAGTTGGTTCCCCTTGCGTGGGTTGACTTCCGATAACTGGTCTGAACTGTCTTTACTTGGCAAAATCGGTGACTATTTCTGGCATATCACCTTACCGGTGATTACTATGGTTATCGGCGGATTTGCCAGCCTAACCATGCTGACTAAAAACTCGTTTATTGATGAACTCGGCAAACAATATGTACTGACAGCCCGTGCCAAGGGGTTAAGCGAGCGTCAGGTACTCTACGGGCACGTTTTTCGCAATGCCATGCTGTTGGTGATTGCCGGATTTCCGTCAATGTTAATTAAAATGTTGTTTACGGGTGCTTTATTAATTGAAATCATCTTCTCGCTTAACGGTCTTGGCTTACTTGGCTATGAGGCAATCTTAACCCGCGATTATCCGGTGATTTTCGGAACTTTATATATTTTCGGCTTGCTCGGCTTAATCTTAAAACTTATCTCAGATATTACTTATTCTTTGGTTGACCCGCGGATTAATTTTGAAGCCCGCTAATTTTTAGCATTTGGGTTTGGAAGAATGCGATTTGGGGTCGTCTATGCTCAAATAACCCAAGCTCCAATACATCAGCAATTCTTCTTCGCCGGTGTTTTTATCAATTTCGGACATCAGGATTTTGAAACCATGGCGGCGATAAAACTGAACGGCGCGCAAGTTCTTGGCATATACCCTAAGACTTAAAATCGGCCAAACTTGCTGCAAAGTCAGCATTAAGGCACTGCCGATGCCTTTGCCTTGCAACTTGGGGTCAACAAAAATGCCACCGATGTAGGTCTTGTCCAACAAAGACACAAAACCGGCAATTTGGCCGTTTTCTTCCCACAAAATGGTGCGGGACTGCGGCAGGTATTTATCGCGAACCACCGGCATATTGCGGCGCCAATAATCTTCCGAAATGAAAGCGTGAGATTTTAGTGTGGCGGAAAGCCAAATATCCATCACGCGGTCAGTATCCTCAGCGGTCATATTGCGAATCATTACGGCTCCTTGCGGTTGTGTGGAAGTTAGATATCCAAGTCATCAACAAATTTGGCGCGTTCAATGATAAACTTGAAGCGCAATTCCGGATTTTTGCCCATGAGGCGTTCAACCTGACGGCGGGTTTCAAAGGCTTCTTCTTTGCCTTCTTCGGTGGCCGCAGAGGGAACCAAAACTTTTAGCAAAGTACGGTTTTTCTTGTCCATGGTGGTTTCTTTAAGCTGCTGAGCACTCATCTCGCCTAACCCCTTAAACCGACTGATATCAGGTTTTTGATTGCCTTTGACCACTTTTTTCAATATGCGGTCTTTGTCTTCATCGTCTTGGGCATAGTAGTTATTGCCGCCGACCACGATTTTATACAGCGGCGGGGTGGCAATATACAAGTGTCCGTTCTCAATGAGTTTGGGCATTTGTTGATAGAAAAAGGTCATGAGCAAAGAGGCAATATGCGCACCATCGACATCGGCATCGGTCATAATAATGATTTTTTCATAGCGCAGATTGTCTTCATTATAGTGGTCCTTAACTCCGCAACCTAAAGCCTCAATCATATCTTTTATTTCTTGGTTTTGGGTGATTTTATCAAGACTGGCGGAAGCCACGTTTAAAATCTTGCCGCGCAGAGGCAAAATGGCTTGGGTGACGCGGTCGCGCCCCATTTTGGCCGAACCACCTGCGGAATCGCCCTCAACAATAAAGATTTCGGTATTTTCGGCCGCAGCCTGAGAACAGTCGGCCAATTTGCCGGGCAGGCGCAATTTTTTGGTCGGAGTTTTGCGGGTTTGGGCTTTTTCTTCTTTCTTTTTGCGGCGGCTTTCGGCACGCTCAATCACATAATCAAGCAAAGCTGAGGCGTTCTCAACATCGGAGGTCAGCCAGTGGTCAAAAGAATCTTTAACCGCTTGTTCCACCAAACGAACTGCTTTGGCTGAGGTGAGTTTATCTTTGGTTTGGCCTTGGAACTGCGGGTCGCGGATAAAAACCGAAAGCATAATACAGGCATCGCTCAAAAAGTCCTCAGCCGTGATACCGGCGGCTTTTTTAACATTAGCCATTTCGCCATATTCTTTAAGGCCGCGTATCAGTGCCGACTTAAAGCCCATTTCGTGCGTACCGCCTTGAGGAGTAATCACGGTATTGCAGTATGAATAGCAAAAACCGTTTTCGTCTTCGGGCCAGGTGATAGCCCATTCGACGCGTCCCTCATCATTGGCCAATTCGGCATCACCGGTAAAAGATTTGCGGTTAATGGTGGTGCGGTTACCGACCTGATAGTTCAAAAAATCGCTCAAACCATTAGGGAAAATCAGTTCGGCTTCCAGCGGAGTGGTATCACCTTCCGATAAAACTTCGGGAGCGCATTTCCACAAGATTTTAATGCCCTTAAACAAAAAAGCTTTGGAACGGGCCATACGATAAATCTTGTTGGGATTAAAAGTCGAGTTAGCACCAAAAATTTCGGCATCGGGATGGAAAGTGATTGATGTACCGCGGCGGTTGGGAGCATTGCCAATCTGCTCTAGTGCGGTTAGCGGTTTGCCTCTAGAATATTCTTGGCGATAAAGTTTTTTATCACGGGCAATTTCGACCACCAAGCGGTCTGACAAAGCATTAACCACCGAGAGCCCCACACCGTGCAAACCGCCGGAAACTTTATAAGCGCCACCGCCGAACTTGCCGCCGGAATGGAGCACGGTCATAATCACTTCAAGAGCAGATTTGCCGGGGTATTTGGGGTGAGGGTCAACCGGAATACCGCGGCCGTTATCGGTAATGGTGACCGAACCGTCGGCATTGACCTTGACCTCAATATGATTGGCAAAGCCGGCCACGGCCTCATCCATGGAGTTGTCCAAAATCTCGGCAACCAAGTGGTGCAGAGCCTGCTCATCGATACCGCCGATATACATTCCCGGGCGGTGACGCACCGGTTCCAAACCTTCCAAAACCTCAATATCTTGCGCCGAATATTCCTTGATTGCCGGCGCGGTACTCTCAAACAAATCGCTCATTATTTCCTCAATCAAATTCAATTTAGCCCTAAAATACAGCAAAGCTCCCGAATTTACAAGGATTAAACATCAAAATTGAACAAATTTAATTTGACAACATATGCTTAATGCCTTAATCTCGGCAACAATAGAAATATGTTTAATGCTTAAATTATTTTATTATGGAAAAAATAAAAGTTAAAAGCTCTCCGCTGGAGTTTGCAATTTGGGCTATAGCAATTTGGGGGTTTTGTTTTGGGTTGGCATATAAGTCTTTTGACCCTTATGGCATTACTTCTTGGGCATTGTGTTTGACCTTAATGCTGGCCGATGTGTTGGTGTTTGCTCCTCGCAAAATTTCTTGGTTATATCGGGTTTGCATATTATTGCTCTGGTTGGGGGCTCCCTTAAAGCTGATGGAATGGGGACTGCAGTGGTGGTTAATTATTCCGTTTTTGGTGGGGTGCGCATCCGTTATGGCCTTTATCCAAAACAAAAGCGCCAAGGGAATTGGCACTTTTTTCGTTCTCAGCTTGGTCTTGTTTTATGTGGTATCGCTAATCGGAATTGCGGTTTGCGCATTAATTCTGGAATTATTAGCTTTCTAACCTAAAAATCTGCTTGGATTTTTTTAGCACCGGTTTCAAACCGGTGTTTTTTTTTGCTTTTTTGATAAAAAATGCTTGCAAATTCGGTAAATAGTGATAAAAACATCAGCGAGTGCGGATGGGCCGTACTCATAATTTCACACGCAGATATGGCGGGGGCCGCATGATATTGCAGCAAACTCGCTCCGGTGCTGTTTTTTTAACAGCCGAGAATCTGCGGAGGTTTAACCGGAAAAAGGATATTTTAATATGACACTTCCTACTTTTACTTTGCGCCAAATGGTTGAGGCCGGCGTTCACTTTGGTCACCACGCTCGTCGTTGGAACCCGAAAATGGCTCCTTATATCTTTGGCAAAAAAGATAATATTCACATCATTGACCTGCAAAAAACTTACCCCATGCTCTATACTGCTTTGGCTGCAGCCAGAGATATTGCGGCTCAGGGTGGTAAGGTTTTGTTTGTCGGAACTAAAAGACAAGCTCAGGACATCATCAAAGAAAATGCCGAAAGATGCGGACAATACTATGTTAACCATCGTTGGCTCGGCGGTATGATGACCAACTGGAAAACTGTTTACAAATCAATTTCTCGTTTGGTGAAACTCAAAGATATGGCTGAGAAAAATGCCTATGAGGGTTATACCAAAAAAGAAATGCAGAACCTGAAAAAAGAACAGGAAAAATTGGAGCTCGAGCTCGGCGGTATTATGAACATGGGTGGTCAACCCGACCTCTTGTTCGTGATTGATACTCCCAAAGAATCTTTGGCTATCAAAGAAGCTAAAAAGCTCGGTATTCCGGTTATCGGCATTTGCGATACCAATGCTGATCCTGAAGCTGTTGATTTCCCGGTTCCGGGTAATGATGATGCTATTCGCGCTATTTCTTTCTATTCTGAACTCGTTTCGAGCGCTATCTTGGATGGTATGCAAGCCGAAATCGCCGCTCAGGGTGTGAAAGTTGATGATATGGTTGAAGGCGAAGCTAAGCCGGCTAAGAAAAAAGCTTCTAAAAAAGCTGCCGCCGAAGCTGAAGCCAGTGCTGAATAGTTCTAATTAAATAGAGCTGTGTTGTTGTGTGTGGCGGTATTTAGTTTTTTTAAGTATCGCCACATTCTAAATCAATTAAAGGGATATAAAAATGACAAATATTACTGCCGCTATGGTTAAAGAACTCAGAGAAACAACTAGCGCCGGAATGCTTGATTGCAAAAAAGCATTGACCGAAACTGACGGCGATATGGAAAAAGCTATTGACTGGCTGCGCAAAAAAGGTTTGGCCTCGGCTGCTAAAAAAGCCAGCCGTATCGCGGCCGAAGGTTTGGTGGCTGTTGCCGTTGACGGTAACAAAGGTGCCGTGGTTGAAGTTAACTCCGAGACCGACTTTGTTGCTAAAAACGATATCTTCCAAGAATTTGTACAAGATGCCGCTTTGGTCGCTTTGATGAAAGATGGCGAAGTTTGCGATATGAAAACTTTCCAATGCCCCAAAGTTCACAAATCTTTTGAAGAGCGCTTGACCGATATGATTGCGAAAATCGGCGAAAATATGAATTTGCGTCGGGCTAAAGTGCTGGAAGTTAAAGAAGGTGTAATTGCTGCTTATGTACACAATGCCGTTAAACCGGGTCTTGGCAAAATCGGTGTTTTGGTGGCTCTCGAATCTAAGGGCGACAAAGAAAAACTCGCTGAGCTTGGCAAACATATTGCTATGCATATTGCGGCTTCTAACCCCTTGTTCCAAGATATTGCCTCGGTTGACCCGGCTGCAGTAGAACACGAAAAATCTATTTTTGCTGAGCAGGCTAAAGCTTCCGGCAAACCGGAAAACATCATTGAAAAAATGGTTGAAGGTCGGGTTCGCAAATACTATGAAGAAGTGGTACTCGAAGAGCAAGCTTATATCATGGATCCTGACAAGAAGGTTAAGCAAGTTATTGCCGATGCCGCCAAAGAGCTTGGTACCGACATTAAACTCAAGGGTTATGTCTGCTTCCGTCTGGGTGAAGGTTTGCAGAAGAAAGAAGAAGATTTTGCCGCTGAAGTTGCTGCTCAGTTAGCAAAATAGTCTTTGACAAACTTGTTAAAGAAAGCTCCGTTTTTGCGGAGCTTTTTTTATAGGCTTAAAAAAGGCTTGCATTTTGGGAGTATTGTTTTAAGCTAGTTTTTGCAGTTTAGAGATAGACTGTGGTGTCTAGAAAACACCTACAGAAAATTAATCCACCTAAGGTGGAGTGCGCGAGATAAGCCTTCTCGGTCGAATAAGCGCGGCTGTTTCTGTACAGTTTTCTAGCTCCACCGCCTTTTCTTTTGGAATGGGCGGTTTTGTTTTAATCAAAACTTTAGGAGCTAATTTGATGATTATTAAAGATTATGACTTACCGCTGTTGCGACGGGCTTTGGGCAAAGAGTTGATGCTCACTCGTTGGCAAAAAGGAATCTCTCAAAAACAAATCGCTGCACGGCTAAAGCTTAACCCTAAAATTATTGACCGTGCTGAGCTTGGCAAATTTACCTATTATGGTTTAATCCGCACCTTATTGCTTTTCTACAATAAAGAAATCAGAATCGAACTGGTTGACCGCGAAAAGCCCAACACTCTCTAGTGTGCCTCGGTCCAGTTGTGTCCGGCACCGACTTCGGCCACAAACGGAACCGCCAAGTCGACGGCTTGCTCCATGGTCTGTTTGATTAAGGCGGCGGCAGTTTCGACCTCATCATCGGGGGCTTCAAAAACCAACTCGTCATGAACCTGCAACAGCATTTGGGTTTTGAGACCGGCGCTTTGCATAACGCTATTCATCCGGTTCATGGCCAGTTTGATGATGTCGGCGGCGCCGCCTTGTATCGGAGCATTAATCGCGGCGCGCTCGGCATTGGCTACCAAGCGTTTGTTTTGGTCGTTAATCCCCATAATCGAACACTTGCGGCCAAAGGGGGTCACAACATAGCCATATTTATGCGCAAAGGCGATGGTCTGTTCCATATAGGTCTTGATTTCGGGCATTTGGGCAAAATAGGCGTCTATATAAGCTTTAGCCTCGTCCGGACTTACATCTATCTGCTTGGCCAAGCCATATTGTGAAATGCCATAGACAATGCCAAAATTGATGGCTTTGGCATGGCGGCGGAGGTTGGCATCGACCTTATCATAGGGCACCCCAAAAACTTTTGCGGCTGTGGCGGCATGAATGTCTATCCCCTCTGCAAAAGCTTGCTTGAGCGCCTTGACATCTGCCACGCAAGCCAAGAGCCGCAATTCAACCTGACTATAGTCGGAAGCTATCAGCTTATGGCCGGGGCGAGCAATAAAGCATTCGCGGATTTTGCGCCCCTCATCGCTGCGTATCGGAATGTTTTGCAGGTTGGGATTGTTAGAAGCCAAGCGGCCGGTATTGACCACGGTTTGGTTGTAGGTGGTATGGATACGCGAGTTCTTATCCAACAAATCGAGCAAAGCATCGGTATAAGTGGATTTTAGCTTAGAAAAGCCCCGCCAATCCAAGATTTTGGCGGCCAAAGCGTTACCGTCGTCTGCTAACCGTTCCAAAACATCGGCTCCGGTTTGCCAAGCACCGCTGGCGGTCTTTTTGCCCTTCAGGCCTTGTTTGGTGAACAATATATCACCAATCTGTTTGGGTGAGCCGATATTAAACTCCTCTCCGGCCAGCTGGTAGATTTCTTGCTCATAGCCGCGCAGTTTCTGCTCAAACTCGCCTTTCAGACGGCGCAAAGCCGGAGCATCGACCATAATTCCGTTCTTTTCCATATGGTACAAAACACTTATCAGCGGGCGGTCAAAACTTTCATAGACATCGGTCATTTTTTCGGCTATCAGCCGCGGCTTAAACAGCTCATAGAGCCGCAAGGTGATATCGGCGTCTTCGGCGGCATAATCTAAGGCCTTATCCAAAGCTACTTCGGCAAAGCTAATCTTATCTTTGCCGCTACCGCAAACCTCCTCATAGTGAATGGTCTTATAGCCCAAATACAACTCAGCTAATTCATCCATACCATGCCCATGGGCTGAGCTATTGAGGTCATATGAGAGCACCGCGGTATCTTCAATCGGGAATATATTAGCATCATCACCTATCACTTGTTCCATGAAGTGCAAATCAAACTTGATATTGTGGCCGATTTTTAAGATAGATTTATCGGTCAACAGCGGCTTGAGGTATTTTGCCACAATTTCTGTTTTCAGCTGCGGCAGTTCGGCAACTTCGGTGGCAAACAAATCGGCCTTGACCGCAGAGCGGTGATGAAGCGGAATATAGCAAGCCTCGCCCGGAGCTGTGGCAATGGACATACCGACAATTTTATCAAAAACCGGATTGAGCCCTGTCGTCTCGGTATCAAAAGCCATTTTGCCGGCATTGGTAATTTTTTGAACCCAGCGAGCGAGTGCGGCCTCATCGGTGACTAATTCATAGTGTTTTTCAACTTCTTTAAATACAGTGTTCGGCTCTTCTTTTTCCTCACTTTGGGGTAAAGTTGAACACCGTTCAGATGCCCATTTTTCCGCTCTTGCGCGCAAAGAATTTAACCCATAGCGGTCGATAAAGGCGCTTAAATCTTTGGGGTTTGGACGGTGACAAGCATAACTTTCAATCTCTTTTTCGACCGGGACATCGGGTTTCAAGGTAACCAAAGCCAATGAAATCAGCGCATTTTCGCGGTTATCGAGCAAGGTTTGACGACGTTTTTCTTGTTTGATTTCGCCGGCACGCTCCAAAACTGCCTGCAGTGAGCCATACTCATTTATTAACTGAGCCGCCGTCTTTAAGCCGATACCCGGAACTCCGGGGACATTGTCGGTGGAATCTCCGGCCAAAGCCTGAACATCTATCACCTTATCAGGATAAACCCCAAACTTTTCTTTGACATCTTCGGGGCTGAAAAACTTGTCTTTCATCGGGTCAAAAAACTCTACCCCCGGACGTATCAACTGCATCAAGTCCTTATCGGCAGAAACAACTACCACCTCATAGCCTTTAGCCAAAGACTGAGCCGCATAGGTGGCTATCAAGTCATCGGCTTCGTAACCTTCCATTTCCAAATGGTTGAGGCTCATGGCGTCAGTGGCTTCGCGGATTATCGGAAACTGGGGTATCAGCTCCTCGGGTATCTCTTTTCGGGTGCCCTTATAGTCAGCAAATATCTGATTGCGGTAGTTCTCCCGCTTGGCATCAAACAGCACCAGACAATAGTCGCAAGCAATTTTTTGGGTCAGGCGCATAAACATATTACTGAAACCCAAAACCGCATTGACCGGAACACCGTCCGGACTGGTTAAAGGCGGCAATGCATAAAAAGCACGAAAAATATAGCCGGAGCCATCAACAAGGCAAACTTTTTTGGTCATATCATTATTCTTCCGAGTAAGTCATTTTACCGGTTAATATAATGGATATTTTTGCTTTTACCAAGCAATTTATCAATCTTGTGCCTTGGTTATCTCGGCAAGCAAGCGACCACAAGCCGTTTCTATCATCTCAAACACGCGGTCAAAGCCATTGTGATAATAGGGATCGGGAACATTCTCTCCATATTCGGGCGCATATTCCAATATCTTTTTGACCACCGCTTTTTGATAACGCGCGTCGCCATAAGGACGCTTTTGCTCCAAGTTCCAGACATTGTTATCGTCCATGGCCAAAATCAGGTCAACCTCGGCAAAGTCATCTCCACAGACCGGACGCGAACGCAAGTTGCGCAAATCCAATCCGTGGCGGTCGGCGCATTCAATGCTTCGGGCATCGGGACAATCGCCGCTATGGTAACTCGACGTTCCGGCCGAATCTACCAAAATTTCCTCACTCTTTCCGGCATTTTCAACCAAGCGGCGCATTATTGCTTCCGCAGTCGGAGAGCGGCAGATATTACCGGTGCAAACAAACAGCAGCTTATACACCTAGAACCTCAGACAGCCATGGGTTTCTTTGGCATAGTGGGCATAGCATTTGTAATAGTGCTCCAAGCCTTTTTGAACCTCATAATTGACCGTGCCTTTGGGGAATTTGCCATGCTTATCGGGCGTACCGGCTTTTTTGCCGGTCAAAATCTCGATACCGTCATCGACCGTATCAATGGCATAAATATGGAATTTGCCTTCTTCCACCGCATTGATAACATCATCACGCAACATCAGATTTTTGACATTGGTTCGCGGAATAATCACGCCTTGAGTGCCGGTCAATCCATGGTGTGAGCAAACATCAAAGAAGCCCTCAATCTTCTCATTTACACCGCCAATCGGCTGTATCTCTCCAAACTGGTTAATGGAGCCGGTCACGGCAATGTCTTGACGAATCGGCAAGTTGGAAATGGCAGACAATAAGCAATAATACTCGGTTGAAGAAGCACTATCGCCATCGACGCCACCATAAGACTGTTCAAATACAATTGAGGCATTCAAAGACAGCGGGGACTCTTTGGCAAAGCGGTTGGCCAGCAAGCTTTGCAAAATCAGCACACCTTTGGTATGGATTGGTCCGCTCATTTCAATCTCACGCTCAATGTTGAGCAACTCGCCGCTACCCATACGAACTTGGGCCGTAATACGCGCCGGTTTGCCAAAGGAATAGCGCGAGAAATTGTAAACCACCAGGCCGTTAATCACCCCTACTCTTTTGCCCTCAACATCAAGGAGAATCGTCCCTTCGTCAATTTGTTCCAACATCTCTTGTTTGATGCGGTCGCAACGGTAGGTTTGAGCCTCAATGGCCTGTTCAATATGATTTTTGCCTATCTGGTTGGATTTGGAGTGGCGAGCCCAATAATCGGCCTCGCGCAACAAATCGCCAATGGAGGCAATATGCGCGGTCAGTTTTTGCGAGTCATCGGCCAAACGCGAAGAATGCTCAATAACCTTGGCTACGGCTTGTTTGTTAAGCGAACGGAGGTGTTTTTTCTTGGATAGCGAGCCAATCAATTTGGCATATTCAACCTCATTATCGTGGTTGCGGTCCATAATCACCCCAAAGTCAGCCTCAACCTTGAAGAAATCATTAAAATCGGGATCGCGCTCGGAAAGCATATCATAGAGCTCGGAATCTCCGGTCAAAATTACTTTAACATCCAAGGGAATCGGCTCAGGGTCGAGGGTAATGGTGGTAAAGCTGGTTTCATCGCTCGGGGCTTCAATCTTGATTTTTTTGGAAGCTAAAGCGCGTTTGAGCGAATCCCAGGCAAAGGGCTGTAAAAGTAATTTGTGAGCATCAATCAACAAAAAACCGCCGTTGGCCTGGTGCAAGGCTCCGGCCTTAATCAAGGTGAAGTCAGTCAACAAAGCACCATATTGTTGCAAGCGCTCAACGCGTCCGACCAAGTTGGCCTGCGTGGGGTGGTCAAGCTGGACAATCGGGGCGCCGGAGCCTTTTTCGTTTTTGACCACAACATTGACCTTGAACTTGGCAAACTTGTCTTCTTCTTGCTTGTTCATGCGGCTAAGCAAAAGACTTAAAGCATCTTCTCCACCCTCTGCGGCACCATTCTCGTTGGTTTCGGGCATGAACTCTTCAATGTTTTCGGTAATGTATTTTTGAATGCTCTTTAAGAAATCGCTGGCGCCGCGGTGTCCCTTATATTTTTGGCGCAAGGTGTCAATGGGTTTTTTAACCGCAATTTTAATGAACTTTTCGCGCAGGGCATTGGTTTCTTTGCGCTGTTTGTCTTCCCATTCCGGAAGGTCTTGAGCCGCATTCTCAATTTCTTCCTGCATGGCGTTTAAGTCATTAATCAGCTCTTTTTTCTCTTCTTCGGGCAGTTCATCAAAAACATCGGGGCTCAAAACCTCTCCGTTCTTGACCGGAGCAACTACCAAGCCAACCGGCATATGCAACAAAGAAACACTCTTGCCTTTGGCTTTCTTTTGCAACAAACGGATATATTCCTCTTTGCGCTGTTTGTACTTCTCCTTAATAATGCTTAAGCCGGCCTTATACTCATCACTCTCGACCAAGGCGGGCAGAGAAACCGAAAAGTCTTCAATCAACTTATCAATATCTTTGGCAAACTCGCTGGCTTTGGAGGCCGGAAAGCTGATGGCTATCGGTTTGTGGGGTTCTTCAAAATTGTAAACATAGGCCCAATCATCCGGCGTGGGGCGGTTTTTGGCCTCTTCGCGGAGCACTCTTTTGACCAAGCTGGTTTTACCGGTGCCTTCAGGCCCTAAGCAAAACAAGTTATAGCCTTTAGACTTAATATTAATCCCAATCTCAACTGCACTCAAGGCGCGGTCTTGCCCTAAAGCCGAAAGACGTTCTTCAAGCTCGGCCGTGGTCGAAAAGTTGAACTTCTTAGGGTCACATTTGGTATATAACTGACTGGGTTTTAGCTTGGTTATGCTCATAATAAAAAATCCCCTATACTTATCTGTTCAAAATGTTATCCTGATTATAGAAAACTAATAACTAACATAGCGTAAAGATTTGATGAAATATTCTTTATACATAATCATTTTTTTGGCCATCGCATCGGCAATCTGGATGGGAACGGCTTTTTTGCGGCGGCTCAAAGAAGATATGCTATTCAAAATCTTAGCGCGGCGCTTGTTATCCAAACAAAAACCTGCCGAGAACGGCTGGTTTTTCTCCTCAATCGGGCTTTCGGAAATTGTGCGGCGGCTGGCTCAAAATAATCATCAAGCACTTAATCTGCTCACCAACGGCAAGATGGCGAAAGCTTGTCTAAGTTTGAAAAAGAAAAAATTGGCTTATCCTTATGGAATATTACTAACTATTTATAATCCGCGGAAGGCCAAAAAAATATGGCAACAGCTATGTTTCAAGCACCCAAAAAACAATTTGTATCGAGCCGAACTGGCTAAAATTTATTTGATTAACGGCAAAGAATCGGAAGCTTTTACCACAGCTGAAAGCATCAAAGAAAAATCGGCCTCGCGATACGCGCGCGGTGTGAAATATTATATCCAAAGTATTGAAATGACTAAAGCCTCCGAAATGAAAGAGGCATCGCAAAATGCTTCGGCGGCGGTAAAATGTTTTGAAAAAGAGCGCTGCTTGGCCGAGGCGGGAATCGCCTATTTGCAACTGGGGACGATTTATCGAATATCTGCCGTGAGCGATGTGGCACAGACGATGTTTGAAAGTGCGTTGGGGCTGTTTAAGAAACTCCAACTTGTCGAACTCCAAGCCGAGGCTCTCGGTAATCTTGGAATGTTAACCGCGGCGCAAAATCGGTTTGAAGAGGCGGAAAGCTATTTTGAAAAAGCCTTAAATCTTAATCTGAAGAACAATCGAAAACGCGGTGAGGCTGAAATCTTAAATCAGCAAGCATTGCTCTCTTTAGCTCAAAAACAAAATTCTAAAGCGCGAAAGACAGCCGAAAAGGCACTAAAAATCCATCAGCAACTTCACAATCTTCAGGGGCAAGCTTTTAGCTGGGATATCTTAAGTTATGTCAACTTGGCCCAAAAGAAGTATGATGAAGTGATTTTTTCGGCCCAAAAGGCGCTCAGTCTTTATAAACCCAGAAAAAATCTATCGGCAATTTTGGAAATGAAGTATATGCAGGCAAGTGCTTATTTTGTACTCGGGAAAAACGAATCGGCTGAAAAAATTTTGCGGCAAATTACCAAACAAGCCGCCAAGCAGGAAAGTTGTTTTCACGTGGCAAATGCTTATAATTTGCTCGGCTTGATTTTTTTGCAGAAAAAAGAATTCCAGCGGGCCAAGGGGCTGTTTATGCAGGCAGTGAGTTTTGAAGAACGAAACGAACGTTTTAACTGTGCGGCGGTTGATTATGCAAACATTGCTCTCATTGAACAAAAATGCGGCAATGTGGACCAAGCTCGCAAAACGCTTGAGCTGGCTTTGGAATATGCCCAAAATTTTGAAGCGGACGAACTGGTCGAACAACTAAAAAAACAACTGCAACAGCTTGGTTAATTATATTCCAGCTCAAATTTTATCCGCAACGGAAGGTTGTTTTCTTTATCGCGCGATTGGAACTCAATGTTTTTGATGCCGACATTTTTATAAGCCAAAACATTGACGCTGGGAACACAAAACGGATTGAAAATATGTTTACCGTCGGTGAACATAATGCGGTTTTTAACCTCTAACGAACTCTTTTGCAAAAAATTCTTAAACACCGGTGACCAGGCCGGAATGCCGAAATTGCCTACCAAAATCAGCGGTTCATCTTGGCTTAAGACAAATTCTGCCAAATTGTTGTATATGGTCGGAGTTTCTTCCGGAGTCAAATCTTCTAAGTCTAGCTGCATTACCGTAAAGCGGCGGCGATTTTGGCGGAAAGTGGCAAAAACTGCCTCGCGTCCGGGGGATAGTCTAACCTTACCCATACGACGAGCCGGTGAACCAACACTTTCGACAATCTCGGGAAAAGCAGTGCGCCCTTCGTGATAGACCACATTAAGAGTGGCTTTGCCTTTGACCAACACGTTATAAAACAAATTGGTGCTGGATGAAATGATAGTATAGTTAAAGACTAATAAGCACAAAGCACTAAAAGCGTATATGGTCTTGCGGTAAAACAGCGCATATAACATCAAAAACAGTGAAAACAAGTAAAGGTGGAAACGAGCCCCGTCAACCCAACGGAAAAAGGACGTATCCGGAAACATCAGCGCCAAAAACAGCACTATGGCAACCAGACTCAGACTAACTGCCAAAAAGATATTGATGCGCTTTTGCTTCTTTTTCTGACCGAAATAACTCATTTCTTAACTATTTATTGTCTTTTTTACGGTAAGTGTATAATATCTTTAGTTAAAGTAATACTAATAGTAAAAATCTATTTTGTAAACGGTGTTGAACGAAATATGTTTAACGAGATGATAACATTGCTTTCTTTAGGCGAAATCCAGACGGCCATCAGCAGTAAATTTGAGGGCATGAGTAATTTTATGGACCATTATCTGTCCAACAGCGGAAATTTGCGCACCCTGTCTATTGTGTTGATGATGTTGGCAATTGTCTTATTTTTGCTCTTGATTGTGGTTTTATACATGAAATCGTTGTCATCTTTTTTGCGTTTGGAGCAAAACCGTAACAAAGACAGCGAAAAGCGCTCTAAGTCTTTTTTTGAAAGTATGGACGATGATGCCGATGCGGCCGAAATCGAAAAAATTCGCCAAGAAGAACTGGAAAAAGAGCTGGAACGAGAACTAGAAATTGCCGTCGCCGAAAAAGCTTCGCGCGAGGAAAAAGCTCGGGCCGAACAAAAGAAAAAAGAACAGGAAGAAAAAGATCGTAAGCAGGAGCAAGTAACCGAATTGCCCAAACGAATGGTGGCCAGAAACGATAATGTGCTGGATTTGGACTGGAAAAAAGGCAAGCTTAAAGATATGGAAAATTTGCCCGAACCTCCGGATATTCCGCTCCAATATCAACAAAGCAAAAAACAACTTTCTGAACTCTTGGGCTTGATTATTGATATGCTCGGGCGTAATGTCGATGACCTCAAAATTGCGCAAACCGTTATGTTTAGAAATATGGCTCAGGAATCAGAAGAAACTATCTTGCAGACGATTGACGCAATAAAAGATTTTATCGCTCTTTGCATTAACGGACGCTTTACACCGCTGCGTAACACTAAAAAACTGCCCGATGAGGAAAAAGCTCTTTATAATTTGGCCATGGGTGATAGTTCACCGGCATTGTCTTTGCTTGAGGCTTTGATGGATGATAATATTGATAAGGCAGCCGTGTTGCCCGAAAGCCCTAAACGCGATGAAATGTTTGCTACTACCTCAAATTATGCCGTTACTTTCGGAACTCTGGCGGCAATTGCCGATGTGCATTTGGCAACCGGAGCATTTGAGCTGGCAATTGAGCTTTATCCGCAAAATATTAATGCTTGGAACAGAATTGGCGATATGTATCAGTTGGCCGAAAATGAGACTCAAGCCACTAAAGCTTATCAGAATGTATTAAACCTTGCCGATGAGGAAATGAACCAACGGCAGATAGCTAATGCGCAGAAAATGCTCTCGCAATATTATTATGCTCAAGGAGATAGTTTGCAGGCGGCCAAACTTCATAATACTTCTAAGGGATATTATGATTCCATCGGTATTAATCGGCGTTTGGATCGTCAAGAAGTGGAAATTGTGGAGATTATCGAATCGCACCAACAAGAAGAACTTGAAGCAACCATCAGTAAAATTTTAGCTAATCAAAATCTTAAACAATATAGTTTTGCCTAGTTAAGACTATTTCACGAAATAAGTAGGACAAACCCGAAAGAGTGCATTAGTTGGAAGTGGCCGAAGCGAGTTAGTGAGCCTTAGCGAACTTAGGAGAAGAAACGCCGAGGATGAAAAAACTTTCGGTGAAAGTTTTTTCACCGCAGGGTCAGGAAACATCAATAAGCAAGGCTTTGATAGAAGCCGCAGCGCATTTAGGTTTCCAACGTCGCGAAGTTGTTAGGCGGCGCCGAAACAGTATGTTTCAAGCGGCCGTTACATAATGAGCTGCCGTTTGCGCTTAATGGATTGAGGACTAACTTGAAAGTAGGCGCAAACAGGTGGTTACTTATGCGGCCGGGAGCGCTGGAGGATATAAAAGGCTCCGGCGGAGCGTTTTATGACGACAGACGAGAGTTTGTCAGTGAGTGAGCAAGCGACAGCGCCGGGAAACGAACTCTACAAACCGAGTGACCGAAGCGAGTTAGTGAGCCTTAGCGAACTTAGGAGCAAGAAACGCCGCGTTTGCGCTTAATGGATTGAGGACTAACTTGAAAGTAGGCGCAAACAGGTGGTTACTTATGCGGCCGGGAGCGCAAACGCCACTCCCGGTTTAAGAAAGAAATGCATAACATAATAATATCTCTGAGACAGAAAAGGTTAAAATCCTTTCACGCAGCGCGGATAGAACATATTCCTGTTTTGGGCATCAGTAGAAAAACCATACTTATTAAGATATGTGATTCCATAACCACGAGATTCTATCCAATACCAACTATCTGCCAAAAGTTCCTGACCAGTAGGCAGAGTTTTAAGTTTGGCATTTAAGGTCGCAAATTTGGTATTGCTGACGCCGTTAATCCGCTCATTACCCATACGGAGAATTTCCATGGCATTTGGGAGTTTCCATTCCCCCTTTTTAGTACCTAAAGTCACATAACTATTACAATAGGATTGAGCTGAAACGTAAGTCATGGCAGCGGGTTGGTCTAAAGTCATAATATAACCATGGTCGCGCCGAGCTGAAACCCAATACACTAACCCGACCGGAACTTTATCATCACGAACGGTTTTATCAAAGGTGCCATCATGATAAAAGACATCTCCGACTTCCACCGCATAAGCATAATTTACTCCACTAAAAATAGCGGCAGTTATAGTTAAGATGGTTAAAATATGTTTCATCTTTGTTCTCCTTAAAAATCTGCCACACAGCGGAAATTGTTGTAATAATTTTTATAGTTGGCATTACTATGTTTAAAATTTTCATGTATGTGAGGTAGTATATTATTTATATTAGTGGTATAATTATCCGTACTTGACCATGGAGAAAGGGAATATGATAACCTTGAACCGGCTTGGCAATTACTTCCTACATGAGTATGTTTAGTACAGTAGCTATGGTAAGAACTATTGTACCCCAAAAGAGCAGAATATACATATTCTAGTGTATCTCCTTGAGGAACCAGACCTAAATAGTTATTAAACTGATTGAAGGTATAATTAGGATTGGCATTGGAATACATCCATACCTCACCGGCGCTCGGTAAATGCCAATCTCCGGATTTAGTACCTTGAGTAGAATAACCATTGCAATAGATATTGGCTTCATCTCGTGTCATCGGTAAGGGGGCGTCAATAGCTAAAACTAAGCCATGATTTTTCTTACCGTTTGGGTGAACATAAACCACTATCCCTATCGGGAGTTTATTGGCATTATAGCTGGCAGCGGTCGAACCATCTGAGTACACAATGTGACCAACGGCAATCTCGTTTTTGAACACAAAATCTACATTTTCGGCAGAAACGCAAAACATTTTGCTTTGGTCAAAAGGACAACGCATTCCGCCATCGGGACATTGGTCAATAGATTTGGTATAGCCAAGCGAAGCACAATCCGGTGCCGCCGTGCAGGTGATGGTTGAGGTTTGGGCTAAGCCGCCGTGCGGTAGTATAAACATAAGCCCACCTGCGGCAATCGGGCCATATTTGAGAGCCCAAAAAGTTATTTTATTCATTTTTCTTTCTCCTGTTGGTATATTTTAATGCGGAATGTTGGGTTGTTTTCTCCTTGGGTTGAGATTGTTAGTTGGCACACATAATCCAATTGGTGTCATAGGGGCATTTGAGGATATTCTTATTGACACAGTTAAAATCCCACAATTGGTAGCCAAGCTTTTGGCAATCTGTTTCGGGGGTGGTGCAATAATATTCATATTTGCCGGCGCAGGCATAGGGACAATATGTGCCGGAGCAAGCATCTTGAGTGCATAGTGCACCGGCCGGACAACTGGTGTTGCCTTCACAGGCGTTGGGGCATTCTTGACATTGACTATAAAATGTACCTTCTGGGGTTTGGCAGCTTTGTGCATTTGAGGCACCGCCATACGGACAATCTAAAAAACCTTCACAAAGATTGGGGACACCATCATAATAGACTTTGCCGCAACATTCGCATTTGTCGGTTTGAGTGTAGCCGGCCAGCAAACTGCCCTCAAAAGGAAGTTCTTTGCAATGACGACAACAATCGCCGGTGTCTTTATCAACACACATTACCCAGGCGGTATCGTAGGGACAATGCAAGATATCTTTGCCTTCACAATAAAAATCCGGCAAAATATAACCTAAATCTTGACAATCGGTATGGGGGACCGTGCAATAGTTTTTATAATTGGTTTGGCAGGCATAAGGGCAATAGGTGCCGGAGCAGGCATCTTTGTTACAGAGTGCGCCCGATGGACAAGTGGTGTTGCCGGGGCAGGCATTGGGACACTCTTTGCAGGTGGAATAAAGAGTTTTGGTGCCGCTCAGACAATTGGTGGAACCATCTGCTCCGCCAAAGGGGCATTCTGAAAAACCTTCGCAGGGGTCTTCTTTGACTTTGTAAAACACCTTTTCGCAACAACGGCAGGTCTCAGTGGCCACATAGCCGGGTTTGACACTTTCTTCGGGATAATCCTCACAAATTTTGCAACAGCTGCCGTCATCGGGCAAACAGTATACAAGCTGGTCATTGTAGGGGCATTTGATGGTTTCGGCGCCGGGGCAATCCGTTGGAACTTGGGTATAGCCTAAGGTTTCGCAATCGGTGCTATCCGGAGCTTGGCAAAAGTATTTATAACCGACTTCGCAGGCATAGGGGTCGCAGTAACGCCAGGTGCAGGCTTCATATTCGCACAGCGCATTTTCCGGACAGGTTTCGTTGGAGCATTTCGCCTCGCAGCGTTTGCACTTGTCACACTTAACCACACCAAAAGAAATACAGGTTTTGGCATCGGGCGCACAACCATCTTGACAATCCCAAAAACCTTCGCATGCATTGAAATCTCCGGAGGCGGCAATGTATTTGGTTCCGTTACAGCTCTCGCAAGAGGCCACGGCAGTCTTATCTCCTAATTCATCTTTACTGACGAAACCGGGGCAGGTATTGCAGCAGTGCCCAAACTCATCAGAAAGAGAACAATGGTCGTTGGGGTCAATTACCCAGCCGGCATCGCAGGTAGAAACATAGGTCGGGTCTTCGGCCAGACAGGCTTCTTCCAAGTCGAGCTGGCACTCTTTGTACATTTCCTCCCCGTTGGGACATTTGTTGAAAAGCTCGGTCGGAGGTTCGCACTCGGTGATGATGTAGTCGTTAATGGTGCACCAGGCTTTGTTGTTGCACTTGATATAATTGGAATTGTAAGGGCAGAACTCAATAATGGAATATTGATGACAGACGCGGTTTTGGTAACTTTCATAGCCTTCGGATTTGCATTTTTCGGCGTCTTGGTTGGTATCGGGGGTGGCGGTTTTGTCACCGCAGTCAGGCAAAAAACAAATGGAACTTTGGGCCGGAGTAGAAATTGCAACAGATAAAATCACTCCAAGCAACAGGCCGGGCGATATGACAAAAAAACTCAATCTGCTTTTGAGCTGGGCAAACATAATTTTCTTTCTCCGATAGTCCATAGACAAAAATACTAAATCATCACATTTTATCCGTAAGTTAGGTTACACGACTCTATTCATTAGTATATAATAAAATAATTTTCCAAAATTTGCAATAATTAATTAGCTTACCCTAATGTTATTTGTCCAATTGTTAAAGAAAACAGCTAATTAAACTTTGTATAAAAAAGAACACTCCGCAGAATGCTATCGCTATCCTACGGAGTGTCGGAGAAAGAAGACATAATAATACTTTTTACCCAAACTTAAAATGCGGTAATGCAACGGACACCATAGCTGGCTGCCGCTCCTTGTGCCGTGCCTCCACCTCCAGTAATTCTACCGGTAGCCGGATTGAATGCGTAAGGATAACTGGAGTTGGCAACGTAGTTTTTACTGCTAAGCTTGGTTGCAGCCTTACCATCAGCCTTAGTTACTCGCCCCAATATGTTGTTCATAGCTGTATAATTATCGGTTGTCGTACCGTTAACTCTATACTTACCCATACGAATTAACTCAATTCTCTGCGGAAGCTTCCAATCCCCAGCTAATGTGCCTTCTGTATAGTATTCCAAACAATACACATTAGCATTAAAAACATTCATGTTACTTGAGGCTTCATCTAAGGCCATAATGTAGCCAAAGTCTTTGTTAGGAGAAACCCAATAAACTAAGCCTATCGCCTGCTTACCAGATTGCATGCTACTGGAAAATGTCTTATCGCTGAAATATATATCACCAACTTCAACTGCACTTGCATTGCGACAAACTAATATGGAAAGAAGAAAAATTGTAAAAAATATCTTCATAGCTAAACCCTTTCTAAAATGCTGTAATACAACGAACGGAATATTTGGTGCCAGATGCTTGGGTATTTCCACCACCACCGCTAATTACTCCACTGTAAGGATTGAAACAATAGGGCCAAGTGGAGTTGGCAACATAGCTCTTGTTACCTAGAGTGGTTGCTTTATTTCCGTCAGCTTTGGTTACTTTGCTTAAAATATTGTTCATTGCAGTGTAGTTATCTGTCACGGTACCATTAACCTTATATTTGCCCATGCGAATCAACTCAATTCTCTGCGGAAGCTTCCAATCCCCAGCTAGCGTACCTTCAGTATAATATTCCAGACAATATACATTGGCATTAAATACATTCATGGTTGTTGTGGGCTCATCTAAAGACATTATGTAGCCAAAGTCTTTATTGGGAGATACCCAATAAACTACACCTATGGCTTGCTTGCCTGATTGCATGGTACTAGCAAAAGTCTTATCACTGAAATATATATCGCCAACTTCCGCCGCAGTGGCTCCATGACCACTCCAAAAGGAAAAAAGTATAATGATAGTGAATATTATTTTCATGATTAGTTCCTTTCGTTAGAATATGGCAACACAGCGAAAATGACCTTTTTGTGCGTTGGATGTTGTTATCTGGTTGATTTGATGTAAGTCAGCAACATACGGCTGATTACCACTCGGATTATCCGAAGCACTCCAATAGGAAGAACTATAATAAAACGGATATCCGCTGGTAAGAAGATAAGCATATGAAGTTGCTCCATATACATTAACACATCCTGGCGCCGGATTATAATCAGCACGATACTTATACCAACTACCACTAGATGAATCTATCAAAGGATACCAATTATTAGCATAGCCGCCAATATTGAGGTAGTTAGTTGGATAAGAAGGACTTGATGTAAAATAATTGTTATAGCTTCCGTTAGGACAGGTTATACCGCTCACGTCACAATCAACCCAAAGATAAGCATTGCTATCTTTGCATTGTCGAGAATAGTAATAGCTAAAAGATACTCCGAGCGCTTGAGCTCCGGGAATGGTAGATAACAGCGTGTTTAATGTGGTGAACTGAGTGGAATTATCAATGGTATCGCCATTTTGCATGGTGCTGATTTCACCAATGTCAGCTAAGTGCCAATCTCCAACTTTAGTACCCTTTGTGGTATAGTTAGCACAATATTTAATGGCAAAATCACGACTTTGTACAGAGGGCTGCTCTAAAGACATTATTAGGCCGTGGTTGTTTTGAGCGTTGGGATGAACATAGGTAATAATCCCTATCGCATCTTTGGTCGGATCATAGTAGGTTCCCGTTGAGCCATCAGAAAAAACCACCTGATTTTGATAAATATTATTTTTGAAGCGAAAATCTTCTCCACCAAAACCTGAAACACAAAACATTTTGCTCTTATCAAATGGGCAGCGAATTCCGCCTTTGGGACATTCAGACTGAGTATAGCCTAAGGTTTCACAATCGGGAGAAGCCGTGCAGGTGATCTCTTCAGCTAGTGCTGAATAACTCAACATTGAAACCGAAGTTAAAAAGCTAAGATAAAGTATTTTTTTCATATTCGGTCTCCTTGATTAAAATAAAGCTACACAGCGAAACTGCATTTTCTTAGTGGCCGCAACCGACGTTAAACCGCTGGAGCTGTTGATACTACTTATGTAAGCATTCGAAGCACTATCCAATGTTTGCCCAGATGAAACAAAATTCGGCGTAATAAACCAAGTAGTTACCCTTCTACTATAAAAGAATGTATGACTAGCAAAACTACCTTGCACAGCTTGAGAATTTGAAATATCTATACCACCAGATATCAATGAGTTATTATAGTAAAATGAGAAGGAATATTCTAAATCCCCCGCAGTGGGAATGGTTTTAAGAACATCGCGATAGGCTGTATATTCATTGGCATCGTTAAAGGTATCTCCTGCGCTCATGGTGGAAATCTCGGCTAAATCAGGCAAGTGCCAATCCCCAGCCATAGTCCCGGCAGTAGTATAAGCTGCACAGATTTTTTGAGCTTCAGACTGATTTTGAATAGTGAATGTTTTTAGCGACATCATCAAGCCGTGCTTTTTACTCTTGGTAGGGTGAACATAGGTCACAATTCCTATCGGTATTTTATCGCTATTATAAAATTTTCCGGTAGTGCCATCGGCGTAAACAATGTGATAGCGGTTAATTGCATTTGCATAAGAAAAGTTTGAGGATACTCCGTCGCGGATGCAGAACATTTTGTTGGAATCAAATGGACATTTAATACCTCCCTTGGGACAGTTGGTATTAATATAACCGAGGTCGTCACAGCTCGGTGCAGCCGTACAAGTAAGCGCTAAAACATCTCGGCAATGAGAAATTAAAACTAAACCGCTTAATATGCTATAATAAATAAATTTGCTCATTTTCTTTCTCCTTCTTCTTAGTTGCAAATAACCATACTGGTATCGTAGGGACAGTGCAGAATGTTGGCTCCATCACAGCTTGTTTTGTAGAGATAGTAACCAAGCTCAGCACAGTCGGTTTCCGGAGTGGTAC
Organism: uncultured Alphaproteobacteria bacterium; assembly: GCA_944391725.1. Lineage (GTDB taxonomy): Bacteria > Pseudomonadota > Alphaproteobacteria > RF32 > CAG-239 > MGBC133411. The sequence goes on from CALXUQ010000015.1 coordinate 29,219, forward strand.
AATAGTCAACATAATTTATCTCGCAGGCATAGGGGCCAAATGTGCCGGAACAACTGTCGTAATTGCACTTTGCTACCTCCGGGCAAGATTTGTATTCATATGCATTGGGACAGTCTTTGCATTCTTTATACATAACATCAGTTCCGCTCAAACAACTTTCCGTGGAGGCATAGGCCGGACCTGAAAGACACTTTTGGTAACCTCGGCAAGGATTGGGGGTAATTTTATATTTTATCACTCCATCAACAATGCAGCGACCGGCTGAGATGTAACCGCTAGGAATGCTAAGATAGTGATAGTCATAACAACTGGTGAACCCACCGCAAATCACTTTGTTGACATCGTAGGGACACGGCAAAGTGTTTTGGCCGGAGCACTCGGTGATATCTTTGTCATAGCCAAGCTCTTCACAAGTTTGGACCGGACGATTGCAATAGTAGGTGTAGCCGGTTTTGCAGCCGACCGGACACTGGGCATCGGAGCAGGCATCATACTGACAAATGGCACCTTCCGGACAGGTCTTGGTTTCGCAACCGTTGGGACAATATTTGCACGACTTATACCAAAGCTCCGTACCATGCAGACAGGTATCGTTCTCTGCTCCGGCAGATGGTCCAAAACGACATTTTTGGTAACCGGTGCACTCGGCTTCTTTCAATTTGTAAAATGTATTACCACAACAGCGGCAAGTTTCAGCTGCTTCATAGCCATTGGGAATTTCTATAGCCTCAAAACCCTCACAAATTCGACAGCAAGTACCATCGTCGGGCAAACAATAGACCTTGCCATTATCATAAGGACAGAAAACCATGCCGCTACCTTCGCACTGCTCGGGAGTTTGAACATAACCTAACTTGTTGCAATCTGTCTCGGGGGTAACACAGAAATATGTCATGTCTACGGCACAGCCGGTAACACAATATCTTTGGGTGCAGTTTTCATATTCGCAAATCGATCCCGCCGGACATTCTTCCAAATCGCACCGAGCTTCGCAGCGTTTGCAAACCTTACATTTGGTAACACCAAAAGATACGCAGGTCTCCGAGCCGATTTCGCAGCCGTCTTGACAATCCCAAAAACCTTCGCAAGCATTGAAATCTCCGGAGGCGGCAATGTATTTGGTGCCATCGCAGCTCTCGCAAGAGGCCACGGCAGTCTTGTCGCCTAACTCTTCTTTGCTGATGAAACCGGGGCAAGTATTGCAGCAGTGCCCAAACTCATCAGAAAGAGAACAATGGTCGTTGGGGTCAATTACCCAGCCGGCATCGCAGGTAGAAACATAGGTCGGGTCTTCGGCCATGCAGGCTTCTTCCATGTTGAGCTTGCATTCTTTGTACATTTCCTCCCCGTTGGGGCATTTATCAAACAGTTCGGTCGGAGGTTCGCACTCGGTGATGGTGTAGTCGTTGATGGTGCACCAGGCTTTGTTGTTGCATTTGATATAATCGGAATTGTAAGGACAGAACTCAACAATGGAATATTGATGACAAACACGGTTTTGAAAACTCTCGTAACCTTCGGATTTGCATTTTTCGGCGTCTTGGTTGGTGTTGGGAGTGGCGGTTTTGTCGCCGCAGTCAGGCAAAAAACAAATGGAACTTTGGGCCGGAAAAGAAAATAAGATAGCAAAAAGTGCTCCAAGCAAGATGCATGGAGAGATGACAAAAAACCTCAAGCGTGTTTTGAGTAACAAATGCATTTTTTCTTCTCCGATAGTCCATAGACAAAAATACTAAATCATCACATTTTATCCGTAAGTTAGGTTATACGACTCTATTCATTAGTATATAATAAAATAATTTTCCAAAATTTGCAATAATTAATTAGCTTACCCTAATGTTATTTGTCCAATCGGTAAAAATAAACGCCCCTGCTTTTTTGGGCAGAGGCGCGGCTAAAAAGGAAAATTATGCAACTATTTGAGGCAGACGTCAGGTGCTCTCAAGTATAGTGGTTTGGGGAAATTTAGCTTCTTGTTGAAATATTGATCCAAAGCACATTGTGCAACGTTTCTTATATCTACCCCGCTTGGCATCTTAATACTATGCAAACTCAATCCGCTTGGCTGATTCAAAAACCGCTCGGCACCGTCTCCGGTTATCGAAACCTTTTGACCGCCCTTGAGCATGTTTAAGATATCTTCTCGGCTGCCGGCGGCCGGCTCGGATATCTTCTCTCCTCTTTCACCAAAGATTTGATAGTAAAAATCTTCGCGCTTGGTTTCAATGATTACTACATTCTTTTTGGCCAGCTCATCTCCGCTAAAGTCCATTAAGTAGGCATCAAAAGCCGAAACTCCGGTAACAGCTATCTCCGGACAAGCCAAATTAAAAGCTCGTGCCGCCGAAACACTTGCCCGCACTCCGGTAAATGACCCCGGACCATCACAAACCGCAATCAGACCTAAATCGGCAAACTTTATTCGTTCTGCTTCTAACATCTTTTCAATTTCGGGAATGAGGACTTCGGCTTGGCCATAGTCCATGTGTTGCTCAAAAACCGAAACAAACGCCCTATCTCTTAGCAAAGCTATCGAACATTTGCTTCCGGTGGTATCAAAGGCTAAAGTATACATTTTTTCCACCAACCTCAAAATTTAAGTTTCTCTAAGCATTTTTATATTATAGAATCTGCTAACAAACAATCGATTTTTCATTCGGACCGAAAAAAATGTCGCAAAGCCTTCTTATCGATATGTATTATGCCGCACCGGAACTTTGGTTTGCTCTGGCGGCGCTCTTGGGCTCCTTGATTTGCCTACTCATCAGCTTGGGGTTAAAACTCCTTAAGCTCAAGCAGAAAAACTATTTTCTTAATCGGGACCGCGAACGCTATGCCGAAACACTATATGCCTCCAAAGATGGTTATTTTGCTTTTCTTTATCCGGACCAAAAAATTAATGACCCCAGACAAAATATTGTTGAACATTGCTCCAGACGCTTGGCGGTGATTATGAACCTCGCGGAAGGTACAAAAGCAAAATTTGAAGATATTTTGAAAAATTTTTATAAGGAAGACGCTAAGGTTATTCAGAAATATGTCGAACTCCTTAAAAATGACGGTGTGTCCTTTGAAGATGATTTTAATCTCAAAAGCAATAATAAGCGGTTGCATTTGTCGGGTCACAAAATTTGCGGCAGCGACGGAAACGTGTATTGTGATATGATTTGGTTTCGGGATGTTAGCTTGGAGTTTAATCGAATCAGCAATTTGGAAGGAGAAAAACTGCAAATTCAGGCCCAAGTGCAACAGTTTGAGGACCTTATCAATAATATTCCTTATCCGGTGTGGCTGCGTGACGAAAACCTTAATCTTAAACTAATTAACCGGCGTTATCTCGATTTTGTGGAACCGCAAAACTTTGAGGAGGTTATTAAACAGGGAATCGAAATCAATAATGTTAAAGGGGAAAGTGTTTCTAAAAATTTGGCTCTTACCGCCATTGGTGCCAATAAACCCAAAAAAGCATCATCGGCAGTGATTGTTAACGGGGAAAGACACTTTATGGAAGTGGTGGAAACTCCTTTCCATTTTGAACAAAATTTGAACCTGATTCGTACGGCCGGCGCCATGATTGATGTGACCGAGCTTGATGAACTCAAACGCAATTTGAACCGCCATCAAAACGCGCAACTCGAAATTTTGGGAACGCTGGACACCGCCTTTGCCGTGTTTGATGATAAATTTCATCTCTCGTTTTATAATCAGGCTTTTGCCGGATTGTGGAAACTCGAAAATTTGTGGCTGGAACAACAGCCGACTTATGCCATGTTTTTGGAAGTGTTGCGCGAAAAACGCCTGCTTCCCGAAGTGCCCGATTTTATTGCCTTCAAAACCGAAGAACAAAAGGCTTTCAGCTCAATAATTGAACCTAAAAAAGATTTTCTTTATCTGCCCGACGGGAGAACCTTCCGCCGTGTGCGCGCGCCTTATCCGGTGGGGGGATTGGTCTTTGCTTTTGAAGATGTATCCGACAACTTGGCAACCACGCGTGCCTACAACTCCCTACTCTCCGTGCAAAAAGACACTTTGGACAACCTGTTTGACGGAGTGCTGATTTTTGCCTCAAACGGGCGGCTAAAACTCTATAACAAAGCTTATCTGAAATTGTGGGATGCGACCGAAGAGGAGCTAGACAAGGAACCAACCTTATTGGATGTTATCGAATCGCAGAAGAAGTTTTTTGCCAAAGTCGATGACTGGACAAGCTTGAAAAAAGATATTTTGGAACACATTATTGACGTAACCACCAAAAGCTTTGCACTTAAACGCAGCAATAATGACAGCGTGGAAGTATTGTCCGCCGCCCTGCCCGATGATTCCATTATGGTAACTTATCGGAAAATTCCGACCGTTTATGAGGATTAGCGCCTCCTGCTTTGCCGGCTAATCATTGACAGGAATCGTTTTTTATGCGATGATTTTACTGTACCGATGAGGACTTCCTGGCAATAAAAATAATAATAGTGGGTGGAGAATAATATGAATGACGAATCGTCTAATCCGAATATTGAATGGAAAAAGCCCGGTTTTGATTCAAAGGAACGTCTCACCCTCAAAACTAATGTGCGCAAAGCCGTGGAATATGAGGCTCAAAACAAAAATAGCGGCTTAAACAAAAACTACACTCCTTCTCCGGCCGAACTGCCTAAGGGTATTAATAAAATTCGTAAAAAAATTAAAGATGTGTATGATGAAGATGACGATGATGATGATGCTTATCAGATTTATGCACTCCAACCGCTCGATTTTAACGAAAATGACGACTCTCTCTTGAAAGCTCTGCAAGAAGATGAAAAAAAATTCTTACGTCAAAATGAAGAAATTCAAACCATAAATACACTGCAACAAACCGAACAAAATCAAAAAATTGCCAATGCCGAAAAAATGGCTAAAGAATCCGGTATGAAAAACGGATTGGATAAAAAAGTCTTGGCCAAGACTTATCAAAACACCGCTATCGGTCAAGATTTAACCTCCGAGGCCATTAACCGCCAGGTGGCTAAAAATTTCAAATTCAAAAGTGAAAAGATTTCGCCTAAAGATGCTAAAAAACTAATGACCGGGGTGAAACGAATCCAACAGGTGGGCGGTGCAGAGGCCGTAAGCGGTTTGAAACTGCAGGAAGTGTTGGAGGCCGGCGATAGTAAGCATGAACATCGCGAGACTATCAAAAAATTGCTTGAGAAATCCGGTCGAATCGACAGTAAGGGTAAGCCGCTCAAACGCAAAGTCAATGAGCTCCAACTGCAAAATGCGCGTTTGGCTCAAAAATTGGAAGAAACCTCGCGTTCATAATCAGGAAAATTTAGTCAGCAAATGTTTATAGGCAGCGGAGAGCTTTTTGAAATTTTCTTCGGCATCTTTATCATCTTGGTTCAAATCGGGGTGATATTTCTTGACCAGTTTCTTATACTGACTTTTTAGCTTATCAACACTAACTTCAGCCGGTTTAAGCTCCATAATTTTTAAGTATTCCAACTCGGTTTCGCTGAAATACACATCGCCGTTTTGGGTGGCAAAGCCCGGAGCATATTCATCAAAAAACTCAAAATAATCCTTGAACGAATAGCCGTGACTGTATTTGACCCCAGGACCAAAATTGCTAAAGTGAGCGTGCCGAAATTTTTTCTTGGGTTTGGCGTCGTCCTCTTCTTCGGGGTGTTCGTAATAGTTCCAGCCGGCATTGTATTGTTGGACGTGCTCCAAACAAAACCAATAGTAATCTTTTAAGCGGCGGTCTTTGGGTGCGCGATACTCACCGGGTTTGTCGCAACCCGGATAATCGCAACAATGAGTTTGGCCCTCATTTTGCGGAGCAAAATATTTTTTTTGCCGCGGCTTCCTTTTCATATTCCATCCTTAAAAAACAATCGGATTTTTGTTTATACATCATTTGACCGCGGATAACAACTAAAATCAGCCTCAGAGCTAAAAATAATAAAGCAAAAAGCAAATCAGCAAAAATAATGGTCCCCAATAGAGAATCGATGATTTTTTAAACTTGGGATCATTTTTGTGACGGGTAGAATCGAGCAACCAAGAAATTTTTTTGGGGTCGGTCATTATCAAAGGTTGACGGGTACACAAATCTAAGCCGCAGGCACTAAACAAATTGAGCAACTCTTGTTCTTTGACCACCGCAGTTGGAAATTTGTGGTAATCTTGAACAAGATATTCTTGCCAGGATTCAAACACCTTAATGTCGGGACAATAATCTTGCAGCAGAAACAAAAGCCGTTGCATTTTATAGCCGGCTAAAGTGGTCGGCTCTTTACGATGAGTAATACAGTCAATGGCAAAATGCTGCAAAGCCGGCGTGGCCGGATACAAATAATCAATATCTGGCAAGCAGATTTTGCCTTGCTCCGTATAGGCAACGCCATGAAAAACCGACATAAAAACTGATTTTTCAAAAATCAAATATGCAACCAGTTTACTCAAATTTTCTTGAACTTTTCGCGGTAAGCGCGCCGAAAAATCATAGGATTTATCAAAACTCAGCCATAGTTCGGAAGCGTTGGTTTTAGACCAATTGACCTCAAAAGATGAACCTTTTTCAAAACCATTGACGTCAGCGGTAAGCATTTCTAATTCCGAGCCATAAAAGCGCATATCTTCAATGGCATCGGCTCGTTTTTTGAAGAGTTCTACTTGCTCGGCAAGTTCCGGATAGATCGGAAGAGCACACGTCTGAACTCCAGTCACGTGAAAATCTCGTATGCCGTCTTCTGCTTGAAAAA
>CALXUQ010000016.1 GCA_944391725.1 uncultured Alphaproteobacteria bacterium
TAGGAACACATACGTGTTTCACGTTAAAACATGTGATTGTTCTACTAACAATACAAGATTTATCATAGCACAAATTTGCCTGCTTCGCAAGCTTTTTGTGTGCCTCAAAATCTTTATCGCTATTTCAAGCATATAGTGCAATTGTTAATAATAGGTTAAAGCCGTCTTACTGTGGAAAAAAACGGCTTTAACCTTCTTTCGTGTGTGCCTACTTCTGATAAAGTTCCGGCAGCGGCTTTTTGAGCTTTTGCGCGCCTTTGGAGCGTTTATAGACTTTTTCAAAGGCCGCAATAAACGACTCGGAATCCCAATCTTGAGCATTATCAGCATATAGCCCCTTCATTAAAGAGTTGATAGCTTGCTCAAAATCCTTATCGGGATTGAATTTAATTACTTCTCTGAGATTCAGCACTTTTTGTTCCGGATGAGCTTGTTCGCACCATTCAAACAACCCGTCACGCAAACCCCGCAAATCTTTTTCCTGGGCTTTTTTGATAATATAGGCCCGAAAATCTTTAATTTCGCTTTTTCGGTCATCTTTAGGCGACAAGCGAGATTTTAATAACAAATAGCTAAACACAATCCCTAAGAAAAACGCCACCGCAATCATAAAATAAGTCTGATAATTGTTAGATTGACTAGGCGCCGAACTTGCGGCAAGAGGAGCGTTTGGGGTTGAATCAGTATTGTTGTTGACAGTTGCTGAGTCTGCCCCATTAGGTGCGCCGCTGCTCAATTCCTCCGCCACAGAATTTTTACCGGCCGCTACTTTAATTGTGGTCGCAGGCAAGCTGGCCACTTCCATGAGGTTGGTCTTTACATTAAACCACGGCACCCGAATTTCGGGCAATGTGATATTTCCCTCAGTGTTGGGGATATAGACATCAACTGCCTTTTGAATAGATACGATTTTATCATTATTTAAGCGGCTTTCAGAAATCGGCTTTTCCGGATATTGCTTAATCCCGTTGATGGAGGGGAACTTAATCTCGGGGAGCTGATTTTCCACCACTCCGGTTGCCTTTAGATAAATGGTGCGGCTCACGGCCTCGCCAACCATAAATTTAGGATTTTGCGGCTCCCATTCCGAATATAGCTCCACACTTTCTGCCGGCAGCCACCAACTTCCTTGGTTGCTTTCAGGAATTGGCTTGACCTCGATTTCAATTGGTTTGGTTGCCAAATTAACCGGATTTTGGGTTGCAAACATATCTGCAAAACCAAAGCCGCTTCCGGCGAGAGAGTTTCCGAACAAATCTTCAAACGGGTCATAGGCCACCCGATCTTGGGTCAGATAAAAACCTCTAAAATAAGCTTGCGGCAGTTTGAGCTTACCGCTCTTTTGGGGGAATAAGGCATAATGGAATTTGATTTCGCGGATAGTTTTACCGTTAATGGTTTTGCTGTCCACGGTTGGCGCCGCCGCTGTTTTAATAATCCAGTCATTGCTGCCGTTATCTTTGAAATATGGAGCATCGCCTTGTAAACCGCCGGTGTCAAGAATGGTGACGGTATAGTCCACCTGCTGTTGCACATAAGGGTGAGGTGTGTTAACCTCTGCTTTCATGCTATAGCGCGGCTGAGCAGATTGTGAGGCGGAAGTATTGCCGCTTGCCGCCGCATTTTGGGCCGCTTGTTCAGCCGAGATAATCTTCATCACAATCGGTTTTGAGGATAGATTGCCGAGTTTAATCGCGGGTATGCTGACCTCGCCGGTTTTGTTGGCAATTAGCCCGATATTCCATTGTTTGGTGTCCGAGCGCACTCCGTTAATAATGTTTATCTGGCTGGAATTGCTGACCGAATATACGCTAAAATCATTTTCAAGCGGTTTCAAATCCGGCGAAAGCGAGTTATTTTGGGCTTCATCAAGAGTGAGAGTTAGAATAAAAGCCTCACCTTCTGGCACAAGATTGCGGTTGACCGTAGCGGTCAAGGTTTGGGCCAGAGCCTGAAAACTAAAACTTAATGCTAGTGCTAACGCTATCCCAAATTTTTTCATTTTTCATACCTCTTTTTCATATATTCTTTGTAAATAAATGCCTTGAGCAAACCGCCGGGGTTTTCGGGAATATCCCGATATTGGAGCGCTCGCGCTTGGGCTTGCTCGTCAAATTTTTCGCCTTCCTGTTCGGTTGCCTGTGTTGATGATGATTGTTGCTCCTGAGTTTCCTCTTGACCGGCTTGTTGTTTTTGCTGTTGCTCTTGAGCCGGGTCTTGGTTTTGCTCGCCTTCTTGCTCTTTGCTCTGAGATTGTTCATCTTGTCCGGCGGCAGATTGCTGTTGTTGCGATTGGTCCTGCTCTTGGGACTGAGATTGGTTTTGTTCTTGTTGTTTTTGCTCTTGGGCTTGGTCTTGATTTTGCTCCGAACTTTCCGTTTGCTGTTGTTGCTGGTTTTGTTGTTGGTCCTGATTTTGACTTTGATTTTGTTGCTGATTTTGCTGATTTTGTTGTTGCTGTTGCTTCAAATATTCGAGGTTAAACTTGGCATCTTCGTGATTGGGCTCAAGTTTAAGCACTTCCTCATATTTCTTAATTGCTTCTTCAAGCTTGCCGCTTTTTGCCAAAGCATTTCCTTGGTTATAAAGTGCAGTCGGGGTTTGCTCTTGAGCAAAATTTTGTAGAGCCGCTGCAAAATTGCCTTGCCGATATTGCGCCGCCGCTTTCCATTGGGGCGAGGTAAACTTTTGCTCAGCGGCTAAGTAGTCCGCATTGTTAAAATCGCGCAATGCTTCTTGGTTGGAATTAAGAAAAAATCCTGCCTCGGCCGAGTTGGCAGATAAGATGATGACAACACTCCAAATAATCCCTTTGCGGAAGAAATATAAACAGCAAAGAAGCGGGATAATCAAAAGATAATAGCCATAATCTTGCCATTGGTTGCGCAAGTTTTCGCTGAGTTTGAAATTGCCGGTGCTTTGGTTGATTTTATCAGCCAAACGTTTCATATCGGCATCATTGGGTGTGGCATTAAGATAAATTCCGCCGCCGGCTTGCGCTATCAGCTTAAGCTTTTCGGAATCTGTGGCGCTCATATTTATTGCGTTTACCGCAAAATTAGCTTTATTAGCGGCTTTAGCGGCATCAAGTGCTTGGTCAAAACCTTGTCCGGCATCGGGCGCAAATATAATGATGTTACCTTCTTGGAAGTTGGCATTTTTGAGTTTTTCCACGGCAATGTCAATGGCGCGGTCCGGACGGTCACCGTTTTCGGGCATAATATTGCGCGATATTTCGGGGAGCAGATTTTCCACAATCTTCACATCCGTAATCGGCGAGATAAGAAACGGCTCACTGCTGTAGACAATCAATCCGGCTTGCGAAGACTTGAGCATGGTCAGTAAGTCATCAATTTTGAACTTAGCCCGGCTCAATCGATTGGGTGACAAATCTGTTTCATCCATGTCTGAGGATAGGTTAAGCAAAATAACTACCGGATTTTCTGGGCTAAACGATGGCACGGGAGTTTTTTTCCATGTCGGTCCGGCCATCGCGATAACTGCGACCAACATCCCGATTAGCGCCGCATGGCCGATAAACTTGCGTTGTTTGGAGCTGCCGCGTACTAATAAGAAGTCAAGTAAATGCTTATCGCAGACTTTCTCCCAAGAAGATTGATTTTTCACCCCGCGATAAAATTTCCAGTATATGAAAAGCGGCAATAAGAGTGCCAACAACCACCACGGACGCAGAAAATGAAAATTATTCCAAAATTCGCTCATTATTTCACTCTCCCTGCCAACGCACCCCAAATCAGCGCCGTTAAAAAGGCCAAAATCAGAGGAATATAATACCAGTCATAAACTTCCTGAATAACCTGTCCCTCGCTTTGAGATGGTTCCAATGCATCAATCGCCTCATAGATTTTTTCAAGCGAAGCCGTGTCTTTGGCTCTAAAGTAACGCCCTTTGGTTTCTGCGGCAATTTCTTTTAAGCTTTCTTCATCAAGCCCCGGAGCGCCGCCCCCGATGCTAATCCCCAAAAACGAGGCACTGAAAGCCCGATCCGAGCCCACCCCGATAGTGTAAATTTTCACTCCTTCATCGCGCGCCAGTTTGATAGCTTGCGGCAAAGAAACGCTCCCATCATTGTTTTCGCCGTCGGTCAGCAGAATAACAATTTTGCGTTCGGGGTTGGGTGTGTCTTTAAGAGTTTTCAGAGCCAGACCGAGAGCATCGCCGATAGCGGTAGATTGTCCGGCCATTCCGGCATCGGTCTGCCACAAAATCTCGCTCACGGCCTTGCGGTCATAGGTGAGGGGGGCTTGCAAATAGGCATTGGTTCCAAACAAAATCAACCCCACACGGTCATCAACCCGCTTATCCATAAAATCTTGAGCCGTTTTTTTGACCGCGGTCAAACGGTCGATTCTTTGCCGTCCCAGTACAAAATCTGGTTCCAGCATCGAGGTTGAGATATCGGTTACCAAGAGAATATCGCGGCTTTCACTGCGCAGTTTGATAGGTTCGCCCACCCATTGCGGACGTGCCGCGGCAATCACTAAGAGAACCCAAATCAGCCATAAAACAGCCGCCCGCCACGAAAGCTGAAACGAGGCTTGTCCGCCCAAAGGCTTGATTGCTCCTTGGGTTGAAGATATTTTTTGCAAATCGCTCAAGAACGGGATTTTGAGTGCATCACCGTGCAAACCTTTGACCGCAGGTAAAATAACGCGCCAGATGAGTGGCAATATCAATAACCAAAATGCTGAAATTTCTGCAAATCTGTTCATAGATTTTCTCCAATCCAACTTTGGCAAAAACTGCGGAGATTGTTGACATCGACTTGACTAAAATTCTGACTTTCGGGGTTAATATAAGGTGCATCAATCAAAAGGGTAGCTGTTTTGCCGGCAATGGGGCTTTTGCTGTGAGTGTTAAGAAACTCAATCCAGTCTTTGCCAAAGAGTGCGGCCGCATTCGGATATTTCACCAAACAGATTCGCCGCAAAATTTCTGACATCTCGCGTGCTTCTAAGATAATATTGGCAGATTTTGCTTGAGCAAGGAGTAAGAGTGCATAGCGTTTTTTAGATTTTTGGCGGAGGATTTTAAATACTTCAAAAAGCACCACGGCGAGAATAATGGCTGCCAAAATCAACCACCAACCATATGCCGGCGGAAAAGCCGAAACCCCATCGGGCAAATGAATATCACGCAACTCCGGCAAATTATCCATCAACACCCTCCCTCAATTATCTCTTTCGGTATAATAAGTTAAGATATCCTGATACAAATATCAAGTCCGGAGTGAACATAAAAACAAATAACCGGAAAAGCTTGCGTGAGCTTTTCCGGTTAAAGATTTTAGATTTTGACATTCTCGCAAACCCGCTTAATCAGGTTTTGATTAATCAGCGTCATTGCAGGAATGGAAGCCAAGCGCAAAAATTGTGCCTCGGCTAATTTGATTTGGCCTTGTTCTAATAGTTCCGTATCTCTCACCATAAAGAAGAGATAGTTACGGATAAGAATTTTGGCCAGGTTCAATAAAACATCGCTGTCCTTAAAAGGCGTCTCGCTAACTTTTTGAGCTAGCTCGCAATCTGGCAACCTCTCCAAATCATCAACTATGCGGAAATTATAATCTTCAATCATTGCTGAAGCAATTTCGCATAATATCAACTCCAAGAACAACTTAGCCTGTTTGTCTTTGGTTTCAGGCATATGCAGGTTAAAAATCTGCATCCTAAGCCTTGGAAGCTTGGGTAGCTTTAAGATTCGCACTTCCCAGTCGCTAGGTACCAGTAAGTTTATTTTTAGCTGTTCCAAAGCCGCTTGAACTTCCTCGGCATGCTCACGATACCATTTAAGTGAGGTCAAAAAACGCCCCACATCTTGATTGGTGGCTGAAAAACGCTTGCATTCTTCAAGCCAAATAAACCTTTTCATCGCATTGGCTTAAAAAATTTACGTTCAATCTCCCGAAATTTCGCAGAAGAGATATACACGGTTAAATCTCTTTCGCGCACATGAGCAGGCTGCACCAAAATTGGCAGGGGGGCCGCAACACCCATTACCAGCGAGCTGGTGAGCGGGTGCAAATTTTCGGGCTGGTCATTCTTCCAAGCAATTGCCATGGTCAGGGCAAAATACTTCCAGTCCAACCACCTTTCATCATTGCCGCAAATCTCATCAATTTTCTCTTTTGGCAATGAGCTTAAATCGCCGCTTGGCCAAATTTTAATGATTTCGGAGGCCCATTCCAAAGCGGTTAATACCTCATTGAGGTACAAAAAATCAAATCCCTCAATGTTGGCCTGCATAAAAGCAATTCTGTGTTGGAACAATCTGGGAAGTTTCCCGATGCGCTCAGCAAAATCTGCCGCTTGTTGCTGATACTTCTGCTGTTTTAAGGCCTTTTTTTCGCCTTCTAAAAGTTCAATTTGTTTTTGTGCTGTCATAATAATGTAATTTATAATTTATTAATTTTAATTTTTCTGCATTTTGTCTAACATATTTTTACGACCAGTGCAACAAAAATCGTACTTTGAGTTTCGTTTTATGCGTTTTTTCTTATATTAATATAAAAAACTCCGCCATTTAGCGGAGTTTTCGTTAAGATTAGCTGGCCAAATTTAGGCCACTTTGATAAGTCCGTGTTTCTTTTTGCCTTGCGAGAGCTTGATTTGCCCGTCAATCACATCTGCGGCCGAAAGCTTGGCATTTTCATCGCTGACCACTTGGTCATTGATTTTAAGGCCGGCTTGCTTAATCAAGCGGCGGGCTTCACCTTTGCTCTCTACAAAACCGATTTGCAAAAACGCCTCAATCACGCTGAGCCCCTCGGCATTGCTGATAGTAATGCTGGGCAGTTCTCCGCCGGCAATACCTTGCTCAAAGGCCTTAATGGCGGTTTCTTGAGCGGCCTTGGCCTCAGCTTCTCCGCGGCAGATTTTGGTAGCCTCAAAGGCCAAGATTTTCTTTGCCTCGTTGATTTCTTTGTCTTTCAGAGCTTCCAAACGACGGATTTCATCTATCGGTAAATCGGTATAAATCCGCAAGCACTTTCCGACCTCGGCATCACCAATATTGCGAAAATATTGATAATAGTCGTAAGCAGGCAACTTTTCTTCATTAATCCATACCGCATTGCCTTCAGACTTGCCCATTTTTTTGCCGTTGGAATCTGTAATAATCGGACTGGTGAAACCAAACAGCTCCACATCATATTTGCGGCGCCCGAGCTCTGTTCCGGAAGTAATGTTACCCCATTGGTCAGAACCGGCAATCTGCGCCCGACAACCATATTTGCGGTACAAAACCGTAAAGTCGTACCCTTGGAGCAGCATATAGTTAAATTCCAAAAACGACATCGGTTGCTCACGTTCCAAACGCGTTCTGACACTATCCATGGTCAGCATCCGGTTAACCGAGTAGCAAGTTCCGATATCGCGCAAGAAACTGAGATAATTAATATCCTTGAACCAATCCCAGTTATCAACCATCACAGCGTCGTTAGGCCCATCGCCGAATTTTAAGAATTTGGAGAAAGATTTTTTGAGCCCTTCAATATTGTGAGCCAAAGTTTCCTCATCCAAGAACGGACGCAGCTTGTCTTTGCCCGAAGGATCGCCGATACGAGCGGTTGCCCCGCCGACCAAAGTCAGCGGCTTGTGTCCGCATTTTTGGAACCAGCGCATCATCATCAGCGGCACAATATGTCCCACGTGCAAGCTGTCGCCGGTTGGATCCGAGCCCAAATATCCCACAGCCGGTTTGCCCGATTTTTCGCACTCATAAAGATAAGTGTCAAAGCCTGTTTCGTTAGTGCATTGATTGTAAAAACCGCGCTCAACCATAATGTTGAAAAACTGTGACTTAAATTGACTCATTTCTTTTCCTTGTTGTTATTAAATCTAACCAAATTTTAACGGATATTATCATAATATTTAGACATTGCAATAGGGTTTGAAACGAAAGACAATGGATTTAATCAAAAAAATAAGAGTTATGGGCCTCATGAGCGGCACCTCACTTGACGGAGTAGACGTTGCCGCCATTACTACCGACGGGGTTGATATCTATGACTATGGACGCGCTTATACCGTTCCTTATGACGATTCGCTAAGAGAAGATATCAGAAGCATTTTAGGTCAAAAGCCCGACACCCCCGAGCAACAAGCAAAAATTGCCGCGGTAGAAGATGAACTGACCCGCTTTCATGCCGAGGTTGTCAATGAATATTTGCATAATTATGACGACAGCGTGGAGCTGATAGGTTTTCATGGACATACCATACACCACGAGCCTCAAAATCATTATACTCACCAAATCGGTAATTGCCAACTTTTGGCCGATTTAACCGGCAAAAAGGTGGTCGGAGCTTTTCGCAAGGCCGATGTCTTGGCCGGCGGGCAGGGCGCTCCATTGGTGCCGGTATTTCATGTGGCTTTGAGTGCTGAAATGGAAAAGCCCTTGGCTATCTTAAACATTGGCGGTGTTGCCAACATTACCTGGATTGGTCGCAATGGCGAGGTTTTGGCTTTTGATACCGGCCCCGGCAATGCTCCGGTCAACGATTGGGTCTTAAAGCATAGCGGTCAGCATATGGATTATAATGGAAAATTAGCCATCTCGGGGCAGATTAACGGTAAAGTTTTGGCCTCATTGATGCGGCATAAATATTTTGCCAAATATCCGCCCAAATCAATTGATAGAAACATTTTTCACGAAAAATTGGAACATTTGGAAGGACTGAGCTTGGAAGACGGCGCCGCCACTGCCACGGCATTTTGTGCCGAAGGAGTGGCATATTCTTGCGCCATGTACTTACCCGAAATGCCCAAGGTAATGATTGTTTGCGGAGGTGGAGCCAATAACCCGACCATCATGCGCTTTCTGCGCCAAAGACTTCCGCAAGTTGAGATAAAAACTGCCCGCGATGTCGGTTGGAACAGCGATGCTTTGGAGGCAGAAGCCTTTGCCTTTTTGGCCGCCCGCCGATTATATGGGCTTCCCGCCACCTATCCCTCTACTACCGGTGTTCCCGAACCGATTATTTGTGGTGAGATATACACTCCGCAAGCACAATAAAAAAAACAGCATTCCCGATTATTAGGAATGCTGTTTTGTTACTCATTTTCGAAAGGTTGCTAAAATACAAGCAATACCGCCGCCCAGGCAGGCCAGCGTAATCACCCAGTTGGTATCTGGCGATTGAAAATTCCCCCAAGCAATTCCGATAAGAATTAAGCCGGCTGCAATCATCACCAAGCGGCTAAAAATCTTAATTACCCCGAGCAAAATTCCAAGCACCGCGCCTATCAACACAATTAAGGCTACAATTCCGGCGGTTTGGGCGTCCATGTAGTTTAACAAAAACTCTTCTAGTCGTTCCAAAATTTCCATAACCCAATAATTAATATGTTAATTACTAAAAAAATATTCTTTTGTGTCAGTACAATAGCCCGCAATTTTCAAAAGTCAAATCAAAAAAATAAAACTTGACAATCAGTCCTTGCAGATATACGTTAAGCCAGCTTTGAATTAGTCTATGAATAATTATGCAAACGCGACCAAACTTGACTTTTTTAAATTTCAATAATTTAAGTTATTGACAAGCCGCGATAGTCATTAAAAAAAGAAAAGTTTGGCTCATCGCCGTTTCTTTGGGCAAGCGTGCTAAAGCAAACGGATGGTTTTATCTGAAGTTCGGCATATGTACAAACCAGTAGCGACAAGCGAAAATTTGTGACGGAACCTGGGGAATAGCTTTTGTTTGAAAAAGTGACATTTCCGCCGTTAATATGCTGTTATGTAAAGGCGTGCTACATGACGAAACTTCCATGGTGAGTAATGAAGAAGCGTGCCGCAAGAGTGTGCCATATCTTAATCTTGCTGCAAGAACCATGGGTCCTTTTACCTAAATTTTGCTTTGATAAGACAAAAAGCCTCTCTCCTCTAACGAGGATAGAGGCTTTTTCTTTCGCAAATTAGAATATCAGCCCTTGACTCCGGTGGATTCTTGTATTAACTTAGCACCAAGTTGAGTTAATTTATCTTTAGATACGCAAATGCAACACTCGTTTATACATCACATTCCTCTGATTATTATCCCCTAAGGGGATTCTTTGCGTATATCAAAAACATTTCTTTTTTTTAATCTGATTAATCATTTTAACCTTATAACATCTGTGGGTAATATCAAAGATGAGCAAATACTATAAAGAAGTCAAAGCCAAAGCCGACTTTGTCGAGCTTGAAAAAGAAGTTCTCAAATTTTGGGAAGAAGATAAAACCTTTGAAAAATCGGTCACCCAACGTAGCGGCGCCGAAGAATTTGTTTTTTATGATGGGCCTCCGTTTGCCAACGGCACTCCGCACTATGGACATATAATGGTGTCTTATGTCAAAGACGTGGTCGCTCGTTTCCAGACCATGTTGGGTAAAAAGGTAGAACGCCGCTTGGGTTGGGACTGCCACGGACTTCCGGCCGAGATGTCGGCTGAAAAACAGTTGGGAGTGTCCGGCCGCAAGCAAATTGAAGAATATGGGGTTGAAAAGTTTAATAACTTCTGCCGCCAAGATGTTTTGAAATATTCCAATATCTGGGTTGATATGTTCAAACGCATCGGCCGCTGGGTAGATTTCAATAATGATTATAAAACCATGAACCTTTCGTTTATGGAAAGCGTCATTTCCAACTTCAAACAACTCTATGATAAAGGCTTGGTATATGAGGACTATCGGGTTTTACCCTATTCTTGGGCGGCCGAAACTCCGTTGTCAAACTTTGAAGTCAATCAGGGTTACCAAGATAAAACCGATAACGCCATTACCGTGATGTTCAAGCTCGAAAACGGCATGAATATTTTGGTCTGGACCACCACCCCTTGGACTTTGCCCTCAAATCTGATGTTGGCAGTGGGGTTAGATATTGACTATGCGATAATGGAAGAAGACGGCCAGAAATATATTTTGGCCGAGGCCTTGTTGGGTCGCTATAAAAAGCAGCTCGAAAAAGCCGTTAAGGTTGGTAGCATAAAAGGTCGTGACTTGGTCGGACTGAGCTATGAGCCGATGTTCCCTTATTTCAAACATCTCAAAGATAAGGGTGCGTTCAAGGTTTTGAGCGGCGAGTTTGTTTCAACCGAAGACGGTACCGGCGTGGTGCATATCGCCCCTGGCTTTGGTCAAGACGACTTTGATGCTTGCCGTGCTTATGATGAGAATTTTCCGGTAGTTTGTCCGGTTGATGAGGCCGGTAAGTTTACTGCCGAAGTTCCCGACTATCAGGGTAAACAAGTTTTTGAAACCAACGAACCGATAATGCAGTGGCTCAAAGAAAAAGGCCTCTTGGTCAAAAAAGAGCAATACACTCACTCTTATCCGTTCTGTTGGCGTACGGACACCCCGCTGATTTATAAAGCCATGTCCAGCTGGTTTGTTAAGGTTACGGATTTCAGAGATGACATGGTCAAAAACAATCAACAGATAAATTGGGTGCCCGAGCACATTAAAGACGGCCGTTTTGGTAAATGGCTGGAAGGTGCGCGCGATTGGTCCATTTCTCGTAATCGTTTTTGGGGTACGCCGATTCCGGTATGGAAATCTGACAACCCGCAATATCCGCGGATAGATGTTTTTGGCTCACTTGCCGAGATTAAAGAAAAAACCGGCATTGAGGTAAAGGATTTGCACAAACCCTACATTGATGAAGTGGTCTATCCCAACCCCGATGACCCCACCGGCAAGAGCATGATGCGCCGTGTTGGCGATGTGTTTGACTGCTGGTTTGAAAGTGGTTCCATGCCTTATGCTCAGGTGCACTATCCCTTTGAGAATAAGGAGTGGTTTGAGAGCCACTTCCCGGCCGACTTCATTGTCGAGGCCATGGACCAGACCCGTGGTTGGTTCTATACCTTGACGGTGTTGTCAACCGCTTTGCACAATCGTCCGGCCTTCAAAAACTGCATTTGTACCGGCTTGCTGATGGCCGAAGGCGGACAAAAGCTTTCTAAACGCCTCAAAAACTATCCAGACCCGAATGAAGTTTTAGATAGTATCGGCTCCGATGCTCTGCGTTGGTTTTTGGTTTCTTCTCCGGTCTTAAAAGGTGGTAACTTAGCCGTCGATAAAGAAGGTAAAGAAATTGCCAAGGCTTCCCGCGTGGCTCAAATCCCGCTTTGGAATGCATATTACTTCTTTACTCTTTATGCCAATGCCGAGGGCTATCAGGCTAAAGAAATCAGCCAATCATCTGAGGCCATTGATAATTATATTCTCTCCAAACTCAAACGCTTGAGCTTGGTGGTTAAAGAGGGAATTTCGAGCTATGATGTTTCCATGGCCACCAATGAATTGGCCGCATTTGTTGAGGTGCTCAACAACTGGTACATCCGCCGCACTCGTGACCGTTTCTGGGAGGGCGATGTCAAAGCTTTTGACACTTTGTATACCGTGTTGGTCAATGTCTGCAAAATCATTGCTCCGCTGATGCCGTTCTTGAGCGAATATATCTACAAGAACCTCACCGGATTAGAGTCTGTTCATTTGGCCGACTATCCGAGCTTGAGCGATATCAAACTTGACGAGGCTTTGGTTCAAGAGATGGATTTTGTGCAAGAGCTCTGCTCTGCCGGTAAGTTTATCCGCGAGGAGAAAAACCTCCGCAACCGTTTGCCTTTGGGTAGTTTGACCTTGATTGGTGAGCACTTAAGTCCGGCTTATCAAGAAATTGTTAAAGACGAGCTCAATGTTAAAGAAGTTCGCTTTGATGATTGCTTGGAGAACTATGCTAGCAAGACTATTTACCTTTACACTCCGTTGTTGGGTAAGGCTTTAGGTAAAAACATGGGACCGGTCATGGGCGCCTATAAACAAGGTCAGTGGACCTTAAATGCCGATGGTACATTAAGTATCGCAGGACAAACCTTAACGCCGGATTTGTTTGAAGTCCGTCTGGAGATGAAACCAGGTGTTGCTGGCTTAGCTTTTGCTGATAATAAGGCGGTGGTAACCTTAGATACTAATGTCACCGACGAGCTCCGCCGTGAAGGTATGGCCCGCGACTTTGTTCGTTTGGTTCAAACCTTGCGCAAAGACAAAGACTTCAACATTTCTGACCGCATTGATCTGTGTTATCAAACCGACAATGCCGAATTGTCTTTGGCTCTAAGCGAAAACCAAAACTACATTGCCGAACAGGTTTTGGCGGTTAAGGTTGAAAATAGCTGCAATAGCGGCACCAAAGGAGATATTGAAGGAATTTCTATTTACTTTGATGCAAAAGTAGCGTAAAATAGACTAAAAAGGTGAGGCGGCAGTCCGACATTTGCTGTCTGACTGCCGTTTCTTTTTAGGAGAATTAGCCGATGAGCCGCAAAGAAGATTTAGAAAGCAAGATTCGCGATTTAGAAAGCCAAATCAGCGATATTAAAAGTCGTATCTCCGATCAAGAATATAAAAACGATGGCTATCGGGAACAGTTGCGGGTTATTGAAACCCAAATAAATGATTATCACGAACGCAATTATAATGAATGGATAAGCAATCAAAACGAATGGCGCAATGATTTAGGCGAATATGCTAAAGAACGCGGCGAATATTGGGACAACCGTCAGCAAATACGTTTTTACGATAAAGAATTATCCGAAGTTCCTCGCAACAACCTCAAAGAAGGTGAACGCATCGTTAAAGATTATCGACGTGAGCTCTCCGGTCTTTATAGCGAACTCCATCAGTACGAAGATGAACTCGGACGCGCTCATTCTGACGAAGATGACGGGTATGAATATGAAAACTCATCTGCCGATGACGATTATGACAATGAGTATGATGAAGAGGAAGACGACTATGAAGATGACTATACTCCGCCACCTCCGCCTCCGCCCGCTAAAGAGGCTCCGAAAATTGTCATTCGTGTTGAAAAGCAAGATGCCTATACATCACGGCGCAAAGCTCTGCAAGATTATGCTCAAAGGCAAAATAAACCCTATAAAGAGTTGTATCCGGTAAAAGGCGGATATCGCGCCTCGGTCGGAGATACCGTGTATGATTATCGCAATGTTGATGACCTGGTAATTACCAATTCCAAAGGAGTTCCGAGCTTAGATGATTTTAAGGCCATTTTGCAAGAAGAACGTCGCTTAGGGCGCAATATCATGCCCTTGGGCGAAATCAGCAGTCTTGAGTATAAGGCACGTTTAGTCTTGGCTTGCGATGAGGTTGGTATCAAACCGATTGGTAACATTCGCATCCCCAAGCAAGACTATGGCAAATTAGGACTTTTTACCAAAATCAAGTATCAAAAATTTATTGATAAATTGGATAAATCCTTAGCGGCCAGTCGTGCTGCTTTTGCCGCCGCTCAAAAGAAGAAAACCCGCTGATTTCAGGATATGTTACCGATTAAATTTGCAATTTTGAGGATAATGGTATATTAAACAAAATCAAATTAGATATTTTGTTTAATCATTAATCTTTATTAATATGAATGAACGGAAAAATATGGTTATGGAAATCAGTTTTGTTACTTCCAATCAAGAAAAAGTCAAAGCCGTTGAGCGTTCTTTGGCTTATGCAGTGCAGCAGTTTGAACGCCGTGGCGACAATTTTGAGATAGCTTGTGAGCGCAAAGATATCGTTCACCCCGAGGCCTGGTCAGATTTGTGGCAAGTTATCTATCTGAAAAAATATGGCAAAATGCTCTGTGAACTTTCCGCTCAAGAGTTATTGGAATATACCGAGCAATCCGAAACTTCCGGCAGTCTGCAACAATTTGTCAGATGGTTGGTGCAAACATACTGATATCTTATCCAAGGTATAAAAAAAGCAGAACTTTTGAGTTCTGCTTTTTTTTGCTTGATATAATCTACATTGCACGTGGACAACATACACTCTTTGTTTCCGTGTGACAGTTACCATACGTATTAGTACAAGTATAGCGATAATTCGTATCGCAATTACTGGTAAATCGGCAGCTATAACCATACTTATCACATCCCATATTAATAGTGCAAGATTGGTAACAATTCCACCCCGAATAGGTTGAACAATCTGACCTCTGTCCGGTACAAGAATTGCACACCCAATTCGATCCAGATGGCTTACTGGAGTGCGTACAGGTCCTGACTTTACAAGTTTTGGGATTACATGCAGTACAAACCGAGGCACAACAATCAGTCTTAGAACTGGTTGTCTTACATCCCTCAGAACCGCAACTAACCGCAGTCGGACAAGTTACACTTGCGCAAGGATCTTCTTTATCCACGCAAGTATAATGTGTTGTGCCCGAGCAGTCTTTACAAGAAGACTTCTGCGTTTGGTTGGAACCACATTTAGAAGTTTGTCCGGTACAAGATGAACTACCTCCGGAGACGCAACTGTTCGAGCTATTTGAGCTATTTGAGCTGTTCGAACTATTTGAGCTGTTCGAACTATTGGAGCTGTTTGAACTATTTGAACTGTTCGAGCTATTTGAACTGTTCGAACTGTTGGAGCTGTTCGAACTATTGGAGCTGTTCGAACTATTGGAGCTGTTTGATGAATTACTGCTGGAAGAAGGATAACTCGGTTCCGGATCTGGTTCCGGACAAGAGTCACAACAGGTCCGATAACCGCCGCAACCATCCCCGCAAGTATAAGTTCCGCAAGAACAACCGGTTTCATCAGAAGCCGGATAGCAACAAGGCTGATAAGGGTAATAGCAGGTATCGCCACAACCATTTGAAGTCGAACCGCCGCAACCACCGGGGTTGGACTTAGAAGTTCCCGATGGGCAAGAACCGTCACAGCAAGCAATATATTTGCCATCACAAGATGCATAGCCTTTATCTTTTACGCGTTCATCACCCCGATAAGGGGAAACACAAATATATTGGTATATTGCAGGACAATAACATTCAGATATATAGCGGTCATCATGAGCACAATATTCATCAAAAACTTTAGGCATAGGACAACCATCAGCCTTATGATAAATTAACTTTCCATTTTGATCCACGGCAGTTGAACATAAAGGCTCATCGCGTTTAAATTCCAAATCCGCATTTTGCCAATCTGGCAAGAAGGTTGTTGCCGCATCTGCAGTTTTGAGCACCAGAGATAGTGCAGACGCTGCTAATAATAAAAACTTAATATGCATATTTACTCCTACAGTTTTACACACAGCGCATCCAAAATCATCCTATTAGCTAGCATATAATAGTTACTACTAGCATATAATAGTTACTAAAAAATTAATCAATATCACTGCATTTTTTTATTGTTAAGTGAGTTTTTCTTGAATTAAGTTATGTATTAGGTCTCAAATATAGTCACTGTTTTTAACATAAAAAAGCAGAACTGTTGAGTTCTGCTTTTTTTGACTGATATTTATTAAGATAGACTTTAGAATAATTTGAGCACTGCTTGAGCCGCTTGCGAAGCCAAGCTCAAAGAGTTGACAGCCAATTGCTGTCTGGTTTGCAATGCCAGCATATTTGCCGATTCTTCGTTCATATCAGCCAAGACCAATTTGTCGGAACCTTCTTCCAACACATTGACCAAGTTTTCCGTAAAGTCCTCACGGCTTTGAATAATTGAGTAGTTAGTACCAAATTCAGAAGCCATTGTTCTCAAAGTATTAATAGCATTTTCAACTTGGCTCATTGATGTTTCCAAATCGGCGTCTTTTTGCCAATCTCCCACAGCCTCAGACATTTGCAGCCCTTTGGTCGATGCATCCTTGCCTTCCACAATCAAATCAGAAGTTCTGTATTCATTGAAAATAACTTTCAGGTCATTTTCTTGCAAGAGGTTAACACCTTTATAACCGGAGTCTTGAGCCAGCTGATCAATCTGCACCAAAATTTTGTTAAACTGTTCAGCATAGCTAACGCGCTCTGCCACAGGCTCATTTGCATTTCCTGATTTACGGCTGTCTGCCATATTGAGTTTATCGGCAGCATCTCCGGCCACCACAAACTCTTTTCCTTCCGCCATAATGGTAATTTGGTCGGCATTCACCTCAACCGTAGCGGTTGTCCCCAATCCGGTAGTCAGTTTTGCGGCCAAAGCAGCAGAGCTTGCAATGTCAGCTGCCTCTAATGTAACGCTTTTTGCGGCGGTTGTTGCAGTTCCGATACCATCAGTTCCATCATTAATCCAATAGATATCCGAACCGTCTTTGGAACGAACCTTTATCGAACCCGCAGCATCACCATTTTCTACAATCAAACCTAAAGCTTGCAGTTTAGTTTTAGCGTCTGCGGCAGCCTTGGCAGCATCGTTGGAAGTTGTTTCCAATTCCACTTCATGAGCTTCTCCGTTGACATAGACATTAAACTTTTTATCTGCATCAGCAGCGCCGAAAGTGAGAGTAAACTCGCTCATGTCTTCGCGACTGTCCACAATCAACACATCATCGGCAGCCAAACCGGCAGTACTAACATCATTAGAAGTGATGGAATATTTATCATAATTGCTGGGAATATCTCTTGCCGAGTTAACAATAGCTTTAGCTTGTTCGGCAAAAGACGTAATTGCTTCAATACCTTCGTTTGCCGCCTGAATAGTTTGGATTGCTTGTCCCATACTATCGAGCAAAGCATTCAAATCGCTTGCGCGGTTAGTCAACGAACGAGAAGCGTAATAAGAAGAAGGGTTATCGATTGCGGAGTTAACCTTTTTTCCGGTGGAAAGGCGCTCTTGGGTCATATCCATCAAAGATTGAGTGTTCTGCAACGATAAGAGGTTGGAACGCATACTTGCGGTTAATGAAATATCAGCCATTTTATATCTCCAAAAATTGGACTTTCAAGAATTCTGGCTTTAGGTTATTAAAAAAAATTAATAAGTGTAAATAAAAAATTAAATTTTATTAACAGAAAGTTAAAGAAAAATACAAAAAAACATCGCCCAAAGGCGATGTTTTAAAAACTTAGCTTAAAAAAAACTATATATTTCCGCGCAAAGCCTCGCCAAACAGTTCATCTTCTTTGGCTACCAACTTGCCGGCTTCTTTAATTGCGGCATAATAGTCGTTTTTCAAAATATTTTCGTTTACGGGTTTAATATATGGAATCAAGCTCGGAGCGGCATTTTGCAAATCGCGCACATATTCCAAGTACAAATCTTGAAGTTTTCTTGGATCTCGCGACAAATACATTTGCTGAACCACAAAATACACTCGTTTGCTTGGCGTATTTGCTTCTTTCTCGCGCAAAATAAACTTTTCACGCAAGATTGGTACGTTTCCGTCAATATAAAAACGAGTCCTTTCCCCATCATTGGTAATCAGCGATTCGCCGATAATAATACTTTCGTGGGGTTTAAGTTCAATTTTCAGAGGCATACTTGCTCCCTTTCACTAATTTAATTAAGAACATCTTTTTTTATCATATAATAAAATTATTTTTTTGCAAATCTTTATTTTGTCTGCTATAACCGATTCAAACAAATTTGATGGGAAGAAATCTGATGAACGAACTTAGCACAACCTGGACAGAAGTAGAAAAACAGCTGTATTTGACGGCTTTACAATATGTTTTAAACATTGATAGCGCAGACAACCCCACCAAAAAAGAGTTTATGAAAATCAAGGCTCGCGAACTTGGGTGTCCGCTTTCCAAGATAAAAAAAGTTCGTTCTTCTGCCGAATTGGTAAAGCTGCTGCTCCCGATTCCATCGGTGCGTACCAAACGTTGTCTCCTGCGCGATATGATTTTGCTTTCTGCCGCCGATCATGATTTGAGCGATGAGGCTATCGGTGAGATTTATGAGATTGGCACCAAAATTGGGATTAAAGCCGAGAAGATAGATGACTTTTTCCTTTGGGCGGCTCGGGGTTTAGAATGGCAGGTTGACGGCAGCAGATTGATTGATGAAGATATTTAACAATGGCCGAAGCTCCGATTTATACCTTAAAAGGTGCCGCCCTTAGTTTTGGCACCAACCAGTTGTTTTCTAATGTAGATTTATATATTAACCGCGGCGATAAAATTTCGTTGGTCGGCCGCAATGGCTCGGGCAAATCCACTTTGCTGAAGGTCATTGCCGGCGAAATTGAGGCAGATAAGGCCGAGATATTTATGCAACCCGGGTTGCACATTGCCTATATGCCTCAAGAACCAAATTTTGAAGGTTACGCCACTTTGCGCGATGTGGTAAAAGCCGGTTTACCCGATGACGATGGCAGCAAAGATTATAAGGCCGATATTTTAATTGAGAAATTTTCGATTGCGGCCGATAGTGCACCGGCTCAGTCTTCCGGCGGTGAAAGACGCAAAGCCGCACTCGCACGCGCCCTGATTGGTGAGCCCGATATTTTGCTGTTAGATGAACCGACCAACCACTTGGATATGCCCTCCATTGAGATATTGGAACAAATCATTGCCGATTTTCGGGGCGCCGTGATAGTTATCTCTCATGACCGAATGTTCTTAAGCCACGTATCTCAAACCATGTTTTGGCTTGATAGAGGAATTTTGCGTCGCAACAACCGCGGTTTCAAGTATTTTGAGGAGTGGCAAGAACAAGTTATTGAGCAAGAGATCATTGAGCAAAAATACTTAAACAAAAAGATAGAAGAAGAAACCGAATGGCTGCACAAAGGCGTCACCGCCCGCCGTCGGCGCAATATGGGAAGATTAAGAAGGTTGCAGCAATTGCGCCAAGAACGCAAAGAGCAAATCAAGCGTATCGGTAGTGTTGACTTAGAAATTGCCGAAGGCGATTTCCGCTCCAAGTTGGTTATTGAGGCCAAACATATTTATAAGAGCTATGGCGATAGGGAGCTGATTAAAGATTTCTCGATTCGCATTATCAAGGGCAATAAAATTGGTATTGTCGGCCCCAATGGCGCCGGTAAAACTACACTGATTAAACTCTTGACCAAGCGTATTGAGCCAGATAGCGGATTTGTGCGCTTAGGCAAGAATTTGGAAGAAGCCTACTTTGACCAAAACCGCATCACGCTTGACCCCAAAAAGACTTTGTGGCAAACCCTGTGCGGCAAAGGCGACCATATTTGGGTGCGTGGGCAATATCGTCATGTTGTGGCCTATCTGAAGGACTTTTTGTTTCGTCCCGACCAGGCCCAATGTCCGGTTTCTGCCCTATCCGGTGGTGAGAAAAATCGGCTCATGCTGGCAGTGGCATTAGCCCAGCCGTCCAACTTTTTGGTTTTAGATGAGCCCACCAACGACTTGGATATGGATACGTTAGACTTACTGCAAGAAGTTTTAGATGATTATAGCGGTACGGTGCTTTTGGTCAGTCACGACCGCGATTTTATCGACCGTGTGGTCACCTCGGTAATTTATATGCCCGGCAACGGCACGGTTTATGAACACGCCGGAAGTTATAGCGATTTGCTCGCCAAACTTTCCGAACACAAAATTTCTGCCGGAGTAGGGGTGGCTAAAAAGGCGACCAAAAAAGAACCCGAAAAAACAACGTCAACCCCCTCAACCAAGGCTGCACGTTTGAGTTACAACCAACAACGCTTATTAAATGTTTTGCCAGATGAGATTGCCGCGCTGGAAACTAAAATCCATCAAACCGAACAAGCTCTTTCCAATGCCGATTTGTATCTCCAAAATCCGGATGAATTTGCCCGTTTGAGCCAAGAGTTGGCAACATTAAACCAACAAAAAGATGACAAAGAAAACCAGTGGCTGGAGTTGCAAATGCTCAAAGAAAGCTTGGAAAAAGCCGATTAGAACTTATTTGCGATTATCTGGTTTGTAGATTAGTTCGCCCGACAAAATTTCTGCCACGGTTTTAAGATGCGGCATCACCATTGCAATTTCACCTTCACTGACTTTGAAAGTCCGATACATTTGGGCTTGCTCTTCCATTAATCTTTCAATGGTTGCGCGGAGTTCGGCGTCTTTGGTTTGTTTTAGCTGGAGTTTCAGGCTTTCGGAGGTTTGCTCTGCCAAAATTTTCAAGCGGCAAGCCTTGACAATTGCGTTTAGTCTTTGCCCCACATAAAAAAAGCGTTCCACATCCCAGTCGTGATTTTTAATCCACTTTTGAGCCCGTCCCGAAAGTTTTTGGTTGGGCAGATTGTGAGTATCCAACAAAGCCGGCATATTAGGTGTAGCAAAATCTTGCTCCAAAAAATCTGACCACAGGAACAAAAAGTCATCCATCTCCTGAAAACTGATAATACTATTTTGCGGCTGCAGTTGTACGGATATGCGGCGCGGCATCGGATTGTCGCCCACTCCCGGATAATACATCGGCCTGGTAACAAAAAAAGCCAAGCCGATAAACACTAAGCCGTTGATAATTTTTTTGTGTGCCCGTTTCATCTCACCACCTGAGGTTAGAAATCACATAGTTGGGGTAAGCATCATAGTTATTAGACATTTCGCGGGTTTTGGCCACATCGGGAATATAGCCCTCACCGAGATAATTGATATGCACGCCCTTAGAGATCAGCACGCTGTCAATCTTTGCGAGGTTAGCCCCCTTAATGTCGGTAGTGATATTATCTCCGATAAGCAATATTTTATCAAGAGATATATCGCCCATTCCCTCCAAGGCATAAGCCAAAATTTTAGGATCGGGCTTACCAACGGTAATAATTCTGCCCCCCAAAGCTGCATATTGTTCAGCCACGGCTCCGGCAGAGATACAAATTTTTCCGTTGACAAAGCTGGAAGTATCGTTACCGGCACACACGAGCGGAACGTTCATACTGGCTGCAAATTCCAAAATTTGCATATATTGATCAATCGTAGCCTCTTCTGAAACGGCATTTCCCATAAACAAGAAATCTGCTTTTCCGAGTTTGTCCACTGGCACATAATCCAGTCCCGAAAAAATGGCGGCATCATCTTTTTGGCCCAAATTATAATATGTGGTACCGATGGTTGCAAAATCGCCTTGCCGATATTTGAACATATAATGCAAAATTTCTCCGGCCGAAATAATATTATCAAAGACCAGCGGCGGCACCCCGTTATTTCTCAACAATTCCACGATAACTTGCACTCGGAGCGGAGAGTTGGTGAGCAACACCAAACGCATACCGAATTTTTTCATTTTAATCAGCGCATCTTTAGCCTCAGGTAAAACAACCCCACCTTCACTGATAACACCTTCCAAACCGCAAACCACCAGTTGGTAGCGGTCGAGAATTTTAGAAATGTTAACAATCGGCTTAATCATTTTCATTTTTAGCAGCGCCTCAAATCAGAAAAATTTCTCGCAATTTAATTAAAAACCATTGTAACCGCAATAGATTAAATAAGCTTTAACACCAAAAAAAAGCCCGATAAAAATTATCGGGCTTAATTTTTAGAAGAACAAATCGCGTTTTCCGGCTTTTACCTGTTCCAATCGTTCCAAAAGGGTTGCTTTTTGCGGATTGTCGTCCGGAATTTGCTTAATTTCGCGCTCAATGGCGGCCATACCTTTTTGTTTGGTATCAGGTGAGGCATAGTCCAAAAGATATTCGGTGAGTGTCAAAATTGCATTAGGAGTGCAAAAACGTTTCACAAACCCCGGTTTGGCAAATTCCATAAAGTGCTCACCGGTCCGTCCGAGTCGATAACAACCGGTGCAGAAAGACGGTAAGAAATCTGCTTCACACAGCTCGCCGATAACCTGATCCAAACTGCGGTTGTCACTTAATACAAATTGGCTCTTTTTGTCGCTGGAAACTTCATCTTCCTGGGCATAAGCTCCCACTCCGATGTCAGAACCGGCATCAATCTGACTGATACCATATCCGATTGCCTCGTTGCGAAGTTTAACCGGCTCGCGAGCCGTTAAAATCATTCCGGTATAAGGCACGGCCAACCGAATAACCGCAATCATCTTCATAAAGTCTTCATCTGAGGTCTGATAAGGCGGATGGTTGGCATAATCGGTACCGATTGCCGGTTCGATTCGAGGGAAGGAGATGGTGTGCGGACCGACCCCGAATTTTTCTTCCAGATGAATGGTATGATAAAGCATGGACAGTGCTTCAAACTTGTGATTATAAAGCCCGATAAGCGCCCCCATACCCACATCATCAATACCGGCTTCCATTGCCCGGTCAAAGGCAAACAAACGCCAGAGATAGTTAGCTTTGAGCCCTGAGGGGTGCACTGCACGATAAGTTTCTTGATGATAAGTTTCCTGAAAGACTTGGAATGTGCCGATACCCGCCGATTTAATTTTGCGAAAACCCTCCACATCAAACGGAGCCGCATTAATGTTTACTCGGCGGATTTCCCCATTACCCGATTTTGTACCATAAACGGTGCGCACCGTGTCATAGATAAAATCGGCATCATATTTTGGGTGTTCGCCATATACCAAAATCAGGCGCTTATGACCGCGATTTTCTAGTGTGGTCACTTCTTTTTCAAGTTCCTTCATGGTAAGGGTTTTGCGTACCACATCAAGGTTAGATTTCCGAAACCCGCAATAAGTGCAGTTGTTGATACAGTCATTACCGACATAAAGTGGGGCAAACAACACGATTCGGTTGCCATAAATACGCTTTTTTAGAGTGCGTGCTCCTTCTTTAATTTCTTCCACGATTTCAGGGTCATCGGCATTGAGAAGTGTCGCCATCTCATCGGGGTTGAGGCGATTCTTGTCCAGCGACTTAGCAATAATCTCGCGCACTTTTTTAATGTCGGTAGTTTTTTTGCTTAACAGTTCTTGAATTTCGGCTTCCGGAATAAACGATTCCAAGCCTTCCACATCTAGTTTTGGCAGTCCGCTGCTCATATTATTATCCTTTCTTTGTGTTCTTATAAACTTTCAATGCCTCGGGGAAAGGCTCCAAGATTCTTTCTAACACCCCTTTGAGTTCCGAAATACAAATTCCGTAATTGGTAATCGGCACATTGAGAGCTTGACACTTGCTGATACGCGCCAAAATTTCTCTGCGTCCAAACATACACCCGCCGCACTGAATAACCAGTTTATATTGCGCTAAATCTGTCGGAAAATCACGTCCGGCCGCAAAATCAATTTGGAGATTTTTGCCGGTTTTCGCCTTGAGCCAACGCGGAATTTTGACCTTGCCGATATCATCTTCAATAGCATGATGAGTGCAGGCCTCGGCAATCAGCACTTTGTCACCATCGCTAAGGCGAGATATTGCGGCTGCTCCGGCCGTTAAAACGGTCATATCGCCTTTAAGGCGTGCAAACAAAGTTGATAAGGTCGTGCATTTAACACCTTGAGGAGTTTCTTGCACCATCTTATCCACCACTTGAGAGTCGCATACTACCAAATCAGGTTGTTTTTTAAGATTTTGCAAAGCAGATGCATAAGCGTTTTCTTTCACAATCACCACGGTTTGATCAGCATCCAAGGCATCGCGAATACTTTGCACTTGGGGCATAATCAACCGCCCTTTGGGTGCTTCATAATCAATCGGCACAATCATCACCACAATACCGTCTTTGGGGACCAAATCACCCAAAATCGGCGGTGTCTTGATAAATTCCTCGGGGCAAATTTCAAGCAATTTGCTTTTAAGCTCATTAAGCACCCGATCTCGGGAAGAAAGATCAAGCGAGTTGACGGAGATTGCATCGGTTTCAATCGGATATTCATCGGCTTTGGTATAGATTTTGATAAGCGGGATTTTTCTTTTCTCCACCTCATCAATCACTTGTTGTTCTTCGGGCTGGAGAGTATCTCCGTTGAGCAACAAAACAATAACATCTGCCCGATCAAAAATTTGGCGAGTTTTAGCCAGCCTTTTTTCGGCCAAGATTGTCGTATCACCTAGCCCGGGAGTATCCAGCCACGTAATTGGTCCGATTGGGAGCAGTTCTTGGTTTTTTTCGACCACATCTGTAGTTGTTCCGGGTTCACCGGAAGTCACAGCCACACTTTGCCCGCACACCAGGTTCAAAAAGCTTGATTTGCCAGCATTAACCCGGCCCATGAGAGCAACTTGCAACCGCATGGATTTTGGAGTTGTATTCATTTGATTATTACCTCATCTTTGGAAAATATACTCCCATTGCAAGGCAATCAGTCACACCAAATTAATTTTATCCCCAAAAAAGTATGGTCTACCTAGCATCCATTAGCTGAGTTTCGAGATAAACATGAATGATAATTATTATCTGCAGCCATTCCGCATCCTCCAGCAATTTGTTCTGGGCTACATCCACTTAATGTGTTTTGTTTTATTGCATTACAGTCTTCACATTTGCATTTCACGCACACCGACTTACAGCAGCTAGTTGCTGTTGAATAAGAAGCACATCCAGCAAAACAACTTCTGCCTTTTTGGCAGCTGGCATTAGCGCAAGGGTCTGATTTACAAGAGGTACAAATACTTGAGCACTGGCTGTCATAAGAGGCGCACCCAAAATTGCAGCTTTTGCTGGTTTTTCCCGCACAAGGATCGCTAGCTTTGTTTTCACAGGTATAACGAGTAGTGCCAGAGCAATCTTTACAAGAGGATTTCTGAGTTTGATTGGATCCGCATTTGGAAGTCTGTCCAGTACACGAAGCGCTACCGCCACTTACACAAGAATTCGAGTTGCTAGAGTTAGATGAACTGCTAGAGTTAGATGAACTGCTAGAGTTAGATGAACTGCTAGAATTAGATGAACTGCTAGAGTTTGATGAACTGCTAGAGTTTGATGAACTGCTAGAGTTAGATGAACTACTTGAGTTTGATGAAGAACCGCTTGACGACGGCTCAGGATCTGGCTCTGGGTCTGGGCAAGAAGAACAGCAAGTTCTATATCCGCCGCAACCATCGCTACAAGTGTATGTACCACAAGAGCAACCATATTCATCAGAAGCCGGATAACAGCAAGGTTGGTATGGATAATAACACGTATCACCACATCCATTATAGGTTGAACCGCCGCAACCGCCTGGGTTAGATTTGGAAGTTCCACTTGGACAAGAACCATCACAGCAGGCGATATACAACCCATCACAAGATGCATAACCGTCCTTTTTTACTCTTTCATCACCACGATATGGTGATACGCATTTATATTGGTAATGAGCCGGACAATAGCACTCCGAGATATAGCGGTCGTCATGAGCGCAATATTCATCAAAAACTTTAGGCATAGGACAGCTATCTGCTTTGTGGTAAAGTTTGTTTCCAAACTGATCCACCGCCTCAATACACAAAGGCTCATCACGATTAAAATTGCCTTCGTTGTTTTCAAAATTAAGCCCTGTATTTTGCCAGTCAGGTAAAAATGTGGTTGCCGCTTGAGCGTTACTGATGCAGCTAACGACCAGAGTTGAAACTAATAAGATGTACTTAAAATTCATGTTTTTTTACCCCATAATGATACCGCTAATACATTATATATTAGCATTATTTCGTATAAAAATAAATAAAATTAATTAATTAGTGCTTAATTTCACAAATTTTTAATATTACTTTATTAGCAATTGTGAGGCCAAAAATTGCCGTAATTGTAGGTAGTGAACCAAGTGTGTTGCGCACTCTTCCCTGACGTCCTGCGCTTACTTCTGTATTAAGACTATCCTCGTCCAAAAATATGGCATTTTCAGGTAATTGAATTTGTTCATCAGAATAAACACATTCAATTTTAGAGATATCAATTCCTCGCTTTCTGAGGCGCTTGCGAATAAATTTTGATAGGTTACAATTTTTTGTTTGACTAAGTTTTCCGGTCTTAATTGCTGCCGGATTAGTCTTAAGAGCCGCCCCCATAGATGAAATAAACGGAATTTGACGTTTGTAAAGCTCTTCCATTAAACAACATTTGGGGTTAAGTGCATCAATCGCATCAATAACCATATCGGCCGGATGAGCAAGCAGTTCAGCAATGGTGTCGCTGTTTACAAACAAGGAGATGGTTTCTACCTTGCAGTTAGGGTTAATCTCAAGCACGCGTTTTTTTGCCGCCTCAATTTTGGGCTGACCGAGCGTGGAGGAGAGAGCTAAAATTTGCCGATTGATGTTAGTTTCTTCAACCACGTCAAAATCCACCAAAATCAGATGCCCAATGCCCGAGCGCGCCAAAGCTTCCAAAGCATAACCTCCGACTGCACCTAATCCCACAATCATCACCGTTGCGGCTTGGAGCTTGTCCATAGCCTCTACGCCTAAAAGAGCCTGCGTGCGTATCAATCTTTTGTTTTCACTCATTTTATCAGTCCTGCAATTTTAAGAGAGTTTTGATATACCTGTGCGGCCAATGTTTCTAAATCAACACCGCGTATTTTAGCAATCTCGGCCGCAATTTCGGGTAGATATCGGGGCAGATTTGGCTGCCCTTTGACAGGCGACATATAGGGAGCATCGGTCTCAAACAAGATTCTATCTGCCGGAACATAACGCAAAATTTGTTGTGCGTCCCGATTCTTAAAAATAGCAAATCCAAAAGCCGCATATCCGCCATGGTTGAGTAGTTTTTTGAGCATATCCATACGCCCGCCGAAAGCATGAAACACACTTCGCTCCGGAAGAAACTTCCAAAAATCCTCCAGCCATTCGGCCGCTTTTACGGCATGAATAAGCAAACTGCGTTGATATTTTCGTGCCAGTTCCAACTGTATACTAAATATTTCTCTCTGGGGAGCAAATTCCGGATTCTTAATTCTATCCAAGCCACATTCTCCGACCAAGGCCTGAGGGTTTTGCAACAGCAAATTCTCCAATCGTTTTCCCCACCCATCGCATATTTGCCCAATGTACCAAGGGTGAATGCCAAGAGCCGGAATAATTTGGTGAGGATAGCTTTGAGCCAGTTTAAGTACATCTGTCCACTGACCTTCCGTGGAGCTGACCGCAATAAATTTATCCACGCCGCAAGCCTCGGCCGCTTGGATAATCTCCGTTGTATTGTTTGCATTATAATCTTGCAAATGAATATGGCTGTCCATAAACTGTATCATAAAAAAACTACCTTTGTTATTGTTGGAGCATAATGAACAATGAGCATTTTGACAAGACCTGTTTTTGAAATCAATCTTCCGGCTGTGCTGCAAAATTATCAAGAACTGCAAAAATTAGCCCCCCATTCGATAGCCGCTGCCGTGGTCAAAGATGATGCCTATGGCTTGGGAGCGGCCAAAATTGCCGACTACTTGTACCGCCATGCTTCGTGCCGTCACTTTTTTGTTGCTCATGGGGTAGAAGGCGCCAAAGTCCGCGCCGTTGCTCCCGAGGCCGCAATTTATGTTCTGCAAGGTATGGGTGAAGACAGTTTGCCCTTGTTTGAACAGCATAAGCTAACGCCGGTTATCAGCTGCTTGGAACAGTTCAGATATTGGCAAAATCATCCAATTGCGGGTATCAAGCCGGTTATCCATATTGAAACCGGCCTCAATCGCTTGGGCTTCCGCGAAAATGATATTAAAGAATTGAGTGCCGAAGAAAGAGGTGGTTTTTCTCTTGTTATGTCGCACTTGGCTTGTGCTGATGAGAAAGGACATTTTATGAATGCGCACCAGCTGTCGGAGTTTCAAAGATTGCGGAATAGATATTTTCCGGGGCTGCCGGGCTCGCTTTCTGCCTCTGACGGTGTGTTCTTGGGGGAAGAATTCCAGTTTGATATGGTTCGCTTAGGGGCAGCCATGTATGGTATTAATACGGCGCCCTATCGCCAAAATATCATGAAACCGGTGGTCAAACTCACTGCGCCGGTTTTACAGTTGGCCGATTTGCCGGAAGGAGATTTTGTCGGCTATTCTGCCACCTATCGCGCCAATTCTCCCCGTCGCCTGGCGATTGTATCAATTGGCTATGGCGATGGCCTGCCTCGTTCACTGTCTAACGTCGGCAAAGTCTATTTTGCCAAAGACGGTTACCGTGGAGAAGGGCGGGTTTTAGGCCGTGTTTCGATGGATAATTTGATTGTTGATGTCACCGATGTCAAACCTATAGAAGTTGGCAATATGGCGATTCTTTTAGATGAAAAATATACCCTTGATGACATGGGGCGCGATGCCGGCACCATTGCTTATGAAGTTGTTTCGCGCTTGGGTAAAAATCCGCGTTTTGAGCGCCGATATAAGGAATAACCTATTTTTCGACGCACACCCCGCCCGAGCACTTGAACCCGTCTTTACAAGCCGGACAACACTCGTCTTTACCAATGCAAAAGCCCAAGCATTCTTTTTGTCCGGTCGGACAACCGCATTGACAGCATCTCCGCCCGAGCTGACTGCTTACTCCCTGATATGGAATGCATTTTTGCCCTTTCGGACACAGATTTTCCGGCACACCTTTGGTACACTTATCATGGCACACATAGCAAGTTTCGCCGCATCCATTATAGTCGCGCTCACTATGGATTTCTTCCAACCCTTGCTCTTCACAACTCATGAGAGTTGCATAAGGATTTTTGCAAATCAGATTACAGCATTTAGCGTACTTCCCGTCACATTTAGGCCCCACACCGCGCAAGCCGTCTGTCTCCAAACATTCTAACTTATATTCTGGACGGCAGATACATTTGCTCACATAGCTGGCATCGGCGCGGCACACACTTTCGGGCATATAAGGATCCGCGCAAGTCAGCAGTTTGTATCCAAAACCGGTGCAATATTCTTTGCGCTGTTCCAAAGACATTGCTTTAAGTTTATAATCCGGCAGCCCCACATTGGCCGCATCTACTGCAAAGGTAATATCGGCTTTGGCCATCGCCGCATAACACGAAAGCCCCAAGCCCAATATTAATGATAGGATACATTTTTTCATATTCTTACTTTCCAAGCCACATAGCGATATTTTAATAAACTGCATTCAAAATTCAAGTTTTTTTATAATATCAAAAAAACTCCGGTCGCAAAACCGGAGTTTTTATTTTCATCGCAGCTATTCTTTATTGGCCGCTTCTTTTTGTTTCATAAATTTCTCCAGCCAATGAATATTGTATTGACCATCAATAAATTCGGCTTGAGAAATAATTTCCTGATGCAGAGGAATAGTGGTTTTGACCCCTTCAATAACAAATTCCTCCAGCGCACGCCGCAAGCGCATCAGTGCCGCATTACGAGTTTTGCCATGTACGATTAGTTTGGCAATCATACTATCATAAAACGGCGGGATAGTGTATCCGGAATAAATCTCGGAATCCACACGAATACCCAGTCCGCCCGGAGCGTGCCATTCGGTAATTTTGCCCGGACAAGGCGCAAAAGTTTCCGGATCTTCGGCATTGATGCGGCATTCAATTGCATGACCGCTAAATTGAATATCATCTTGAGTGTACCCAAGGGTAGCGCCGCTGGCAATACGGATTTGCTCACGAACGATATCAATACCGCTGATAGCCTCGGTAATCGGGTGTTCCACCTGCAAACGAGTGTTCATCTCCAAGAAGTAAAATTTGCCGTCCTCATACATAAATTCGAGAGTGCCGGCATTGGTATAACCGATTTTTTCAATAGCCTTGCGGACAATCTCGCCGATTTCCTCACGTTGCTGTTGGTTCAGAGCCGGAGAAGGGCATTCCTCAATCACCTTTTGGTGGTTGCGCTGAATGGAGCAGTCGCGCTCGCCCAAATGCACCACATGACCATATTTATCGGCCAAAATCTGCATTTCGATGTGGCGGGGTTTTTGCAAATATTTTTCCATATAGACCACATCGCTTGGGAAAGCAGCTTTTGCTTCAGCCTTAGCCATGGTATAAGCTTCTTCGATTTCCTCATCGTTAAAAGCGGTTTTCATACCTTTACCGCCGCCGCCGTCTTTGGCTTTAATAATCACCGGATACCCGATTTTGTTAGCCCATTCTCTGGCGTGTTCCACGCTTTCGAGCGCCGGACTACCGGGGGTCACCGGCAAACCGGCTTCCATCGCAGCTTTTCTGGCCGTAATTTTATCGCCCATCAGGCGCATTTGCTCGGCAGTAGGGCCAATAAACGTAATCCCGTGAGCCTCCACCATCTCGGCAAAATCGGCATTTTCCGACAAAAAGCCAAATCCGGGGTGAATAGCGTCAGCACCGGTAATTAAGGCCGCCGAAATAATAGCCGACTTATTAAGATAAGATTCGGAAGACTTCGCCGGTCCGATACACACCGCCTCATCGGCCAAACGCACGTGCATGGCATTAGCATCGGCCTCGGAGTGGACGGCAACGGTACGAATACCCATCTCGCGACAAGCCCGATGGATACGCAAAGCAACTTCACCACGATTGGCAATTAAAACTTTTTCAAACATATCGTAATCCTAAAAATTAGTCCCTGATTACTCAATCACAATAAGAGGTTCGCCATATTCAACCGGATCACCGCTGGCCACCAAGATTTTAGTAACTTTTCCGGCACGATGAGCCTTAACGGGATTAAAAGTTTTCATCGCCTCAATCAAGCAAACGGTATCCCCCTGAGCCACGCTGTCGCCGATTTTTACATAATCGGGGCTATTGGGGTCAGCAGAAAGATACACCACGCCGACCATAGGCGACTTCACGGCACCCGGATGGTTGGAATAGTCATCATCTTGGCTGGCCGGAGCCGCAGGAGCTGCAGCCGGAGCCGGAATTTGAGCGGGCATTGGAGCCGGAGCCATTGGCGGAACCGGGGGCAGGGGCGCATAAGCCGGAGCGGCCGGACGTCCGGCATCACGAGTTAGGCAAATTCTGCAGCCTTCATCTTCATATTCGAGTTCGGTTAAGTGGTTTTTATCCAAGATTTCAGCAAGTTTACTGATAACTTTCGGATCCAAGGGGTTTGACATACTACCTTCTCACTTTCTAAATTTAATATATTTAACTAACAAAACAGGATTTATGAATACCCCCAATTTTCATAAAAAACAACAAAAATATTCCATTTTTACATATTTTTTGCACTAAAAAAGGTAAAAAATGGGTAATTTTTAGCAATTTACAGAATCATAAAAATAGACTTTTGCTTCCAAAATAAGTTTCAATTTGTGGTATAAGCAGCCGTGTTATAAGTTCTTATCAAATTTGGCATATATTTTGCATTTAAACACGCAAGGAAAAATTTTTTCGGAGAGTAACCATGGCTCTAAGTATATTCACTCCCTCTTGTACCGGCATGAGCGCCCAGTCTCAGGCTTTGGAAACTGTTTCAACCAACATTGCCAACTTGCGCACCACCGGCTATAAGGTCAGCGAAACCATGTTTTATACCTTGCTTGGCAGTCAGCCGATTGTCAAAGGCAACCAGTCGGGCTTGTCCTCGTCGCATACCGATATCGACGGGGTTGGCTACTATAACCGCAATCTGATAGACACCCAAGGTGTGGTCACCTCCACCGGCAACAACTATGATGTGGCCATTAACGGTACCGGCAATGCCTTTTTTATGGTCAAAGACGGTGAAGACGTATATTATACACGCGCCGGTGATTTTGAAACCCGAACGGTTGATGGCAAAACTTACCTCATCACCTCCGGCGGGCTTCGGGTTCAGGGCTTTCCGGCATTAGAAGACGGCGGCTTTGGCACCACTCCAGCCGACATCGAAATCATCAGTCCGGAAACCATTCCGCCCACCGCCACTACCGAAATGAGCATCACCGCCAATGTTCCGGCCGATGAAACATCCAGCAGCTATGCTCTAACCGTATATGGCGAGCAATATGATGGCCGCACCATGAATATGAAGTTTGATAAAGTTGAAGGCCAAAACAACATTTGGGATGTTTCTTTTGTGATAGAAGACGGCACGGTTACTACCGCCGAGCCGGTTGAAGTACTCTTTGACGGCAATGGCCAGTTGGTCACCCCCAAAAACATTGATATAAATATAGCTTGGGAAGATGGCACCTCGCAAACCGTTAACATTGATATCAGCAATATGACCCAATATGCCGGCGACAACGAGCTCACCAACGTAACCCAAGACGGTATGCAAAGCGGCCGCTTTAGCAAGAGCTGGATTGATGAAAACGGGGTAGTGCAGGCAGTATATAGCAATGGCAAAACCTTTAACAATGCCAAATTGACTTTAGTTGGCTTTACCGCGCCCAACAATCTCTATCCGGTTTCCGGCACATTGTTTGAGGCCTATCCCGATGCCGGCGAAAGCACCTATCTTGAAACCTCCGGGCTGATACAATCGCAAGCTTTGGAATCTTCTACCGCCAATGTTGAAGAAGAGTTCAGCACCATGATGATTGTGCAACGAGCATATTCGTTGAACGCTACTGCCTTTACCACCAGCGATGAAATGCTCCAAGAGCTGGTCAACTTAAAAACGTAATTCCGAATATCTGTATTGACAAAATTATGCTTTTTGTGTATATTTTGACATAAAGGTGGAGAACGCATTTATGACAGAATTACAACAACGGCCGGAATATACGCAAGTTTTGGTTTCCATTTCCAAATTGTTATCGGAATATTTTGCAGCCAACAACATTAGCAACGAGTCGCAAGCCAAATATTCAACCGAGCGCGAAGTCATCGCCGGTTTTTATCCTATGTTGAAAGCCTATGCTACTGAGTTGGAGCTGTTTTATAATCTCAAAACCGAACCACTTGAAATTTCTGACCGAGCCGAAGCTGCCTATTGGTTAGCAGATGAGCTTAGCGGCCGCATTGCCGAAAATCCCCAACTCCAAAATGTCGGCAGTCTTAGAGAATTTGATGTTTACAACTCCACTAAGCCGCTTCAAGCCGCGTTTAATTGGGGCGAGGGCTTATCTTCTGCCGAAGATCGCAGCCGTTTTTTTAGCTGGGCATTGTTTTTGTGCCATATAACCGATTCTTGTTTGGATACTCTGGCCAATCAATGCAAAAAAGACATTTATTACCAAATTGAGAGCCGCGACATCGGTAGAGCTCTGGCATTTTCGTTTAGCAATAAGCAAAATTTGGATGACAACATTGACAAGCTCAATGACATTTTGTATGACAGCTGCATTTATTATGCCGAGAATGGAGATGTTCCCAGTCGCGA
>CALXUQ010000017.1 GCA_944391725.1 uncultured Alphaproteobacteria bacterium
CCCACATGACCATGGACAGCATTGTAGCGGTTGTCCAAGAAGCCACAGCCATGAAAGCTCAATTAGAAGCCGCCAAGGCCATTCGCGACACACTCCAGCCGCTGATTTATGAAAACTCCAAGCAGTGCCCCAAAACCGACACTTATAATGGCGATGTTCAAGGTGCTACAGTTTCCTTCAATCTTCCGGTATCCGGCAGTGTCAGTGGTGGTTATGACATGGCTTTTGCCCAAATCACCACTCCGAGCGAACGAGGCGAAACCTACAACCCCGATGAAGATATGTTCAAACGTGAAGACTACCAAGACCGCGATTCCACAGGTAGTGTAGAGTTTGAGTTAGGTGTTGACCCGCGTATTGAATACCCGTTATACAACAACCGTTACCAAATCAACGAACTCGACAAGCTTGAGCCGATATACGACAATATCAAAAAAGCCATGATTGCCCACAATCTGATTAAGAAATTGCGTTCAGCCAAAGAGAGTTTTGATCGCTACAATGATATTGTGCGTTTGCACGAGCGTTCTAAAGTACAACTAGCTATGAGTGACCAATGCGGAGTAAACTTGTTAGCCAACGTGTATATTAATCCTGGATTAGTATGGTGTGGTTCAACCAACTGTCAATATATTGACGACTTTGGTACCCGCAAAGGTATCACCGCTTGGGCTTTGGAGGCACTTGATACAGCGCGTGCAGCTCATGTTAAATCCATACCCGACAGCGCTTGGCACATTCCTACTCCGAAAGCCACTCCGGTCCCCAATCCGGTCACTTTGGAAACTGAGCCTTTGTTTATCGATTCGCAAAAGCCTGAAGAAGCCAATATTGAATCTCAATTAGATACGGTTGGCGGAGAAGAAATGTCTGATGAAGGCCGCAAGGCAGAGTTAGTTCCTTGGCAAGTTGGGGCCGTTGGTATGGAAGCAATAGCCAACAATTTGGAAGGTTGGGGCGCCACTTGGGATAATTTCCGAGTTTGGAATGACAGCCGGAGTTTTTATACTCAGTTAGTTATGTTTAAGTATGAAAACTTCTATACCCGAGTTAGAGCCGATACTGCCGAATACATCATTCAAGAAGGTATGAAAGGCTGGAACATCGCCAACCGCAACAATGCTCAAAAGCAAGTTAAAGAAGAAGCTGAGGCGGCACGTCAGGCAGCTAAAGCGGCAGCTGAATCTGCTCGCAGTGCAGCCTATGCTGCTGCAGCTGAGGCTCGTGAGAATGGTGAAAGTTACGATTTAAGCGGAGCTTTGAGTTCAATTGAAACTAACTTGAACAATACACTAGACGCAATTGAAGAAGATTTACAAAAGAAACTTGAATCCATTCAACAAGAGTTCCAGATTAACGAAAGTTATATTCCGCAGTTTTCGCCGATTATAACTGATATTGCCGAACGTGGCGATATAGTAGATGATTCTGCGGCCGGCACCGCAGCGGCAGCCGGAGAGGCCGCCAAAGCCGGACTCTATTATCGCAGCAATCCGCTTGGTGCGCTTTACCAGCAAGGTTTAGGAGTATATTCAACTGCCGATTCATACTTGTACAACCGTATCGAAAGTGCCAAAAAAGAAATGTGTCCGCATGGTGAAGACCTTTACCTTGGCAAGATTACGGCCGGCGGAGTTCATGGTAGCATGGTTAGCGACTTAATTGCTTACTTTATACCGATTATAGATAATTACGGAGTAGTGGTATATAAAGTATATCCATATCGTGATTATTTAAGTAGTCATGACACTTCTCAAGAAACTGAAGAGTATTTCATTGGTAGTATGGCCAAACTGCGAGATTTGAAAGCTCCAAAGGAACCACCTGAAACTACCTATGCCCCGGTTCGTGAGATATTCCACTATGACAACATTGATTGGGATAATTCCAAACCATTGAGCAAAGAAAAGTTCTTAAATCATGGAGGTAAAATCCCGGGAATATGGAAAGTTCTGCTTTCCCCAGAGAACCCGTTTGTAGAACATGATTTTGACTTAGAAGGCATTTTAGACGGCAAATATTTGCACAAACAGGCCTACTATGTATTGGAAGTTCACCAAGGACACTGGTGCCCGACCCTAAAACTGCCTGATGACGCTAAATTAGCAGAACGCTATTTGACATTAACTCGTGGCGGTATAACCCCTTGTATCATGCACGACGTTGAAACCAACGAGATTGATGGTCCGTCTATGAGCTATTTCACCACTCCGGAGCTGTTAGGCGTAGACGTAATTGAAATAAACCAAAGTCCATATACCTATATGCCCAAAGATATCATTAACGGTACTTTGAGTGTAAATGGCCGAGGAGTTAATCCCTGCGTTGGAATGACACGCCGTAAAAATATTTCCGCTTTTGACTTTATGCAAAGTAGAGATGTATTTTACCACCAACGTGCTGGAGCCAAGTTCGGATTAAATTTTGCCGATATTCCCAGTACCTATGGACGCAGTGAATTAGGTGTTTTCCTCTACGCCATTAAGGACAATATCTATTTCCGCGATGACTTTGTCAATCTGTTTGAGCATATTAATGCGATTGAGGCAGAATATCACGGCGGTCGAGATATTGGTAAGGATAGAGATATGAGCGATGGTCAGAAAAATGAGGAATATGCATTATATATGACCCCGTTCATTAATAACCAGATTGGCGGTTACCTCCTATCAGCCGATGAAGAGCGTCAATATCGCAAAGCTCGCGAAGATATGGAAAAAGAGATTGAGCAACTGCGTAAAGACTTAATTGAAGAATTTGCTCGCTTGGGATTAGAAGCGCCGGCAGATTTGGATTTACACCGTGAGAAAGATTATGATGATTGTACCAATATTTTAGAGAGCTACAAAGGAAGCCGTCTTGAAGATATTGATACCGGCATTAAGAACACGGATGTAACTGACAACGAGG
Organism: uncultured Alphaproteobacteria bacterium; assembly: GCA_944391725.1. GTDB lineage: Bacteria > Pseudomonadota > Alphaproteobacteria > RF32 > CAG-239 > MGBC133411. The sequence goes on from CALXUQ010000017.1 coordinate 2,911, forward strand.
TCTTAAAAAATCGTATTGACCACTTCCAAGAGAACTTAGATGCCTTGGTTCAAGACGAAGACGAGATGGTCGGTATGGGAGAGAATGCTAAAGGAGGGCCGGAGTTGGCTGAAGAAATAGCCACGGAAAAGGCTAATCTTGAAGCTAAAAAGCCCTATAAGGAAGATGAAAGAGATGCAGTTGATAAGGCCTTAGAAGAAATGTCGGCACCATATTGCACCAACATCAATGATGGTAGCTACAGTAAGGTTTGCCCGGCCAGCCAAAATCTGACCGCATTGGATTTGCGAGGAAAATAAATGGTCAACGGGCCGAAAATACTGCAAGGAAGCAAAGTTCTCGCCATCGAAGACAAGAACGGTGGCGAGAACATCGCGTTTATTAACACTCTTGAGCAAGAGCGAGAAAATGCCAAAGTGCATTACTATGTCTGGCTGTCGCGTTTGTTTATCTTTTTAGCCGGCGCTTCCTGCTTATATATGGTTTTATCAAGCTTATCCCTGTTTCGTCTGGCGGGATTGATAACGATAGAACCATATTTAATGATAAATTCCAATACCTCACAAGAAATTGTTCGCGATGAACCAATCGCGGTGGACATGGCCTCCAAAACCCAATTGATGGAAACCTTTGTCAAACAGTATATTTTGGTTGCCAACACCATCATTGATGACCCGATAGAAATGCGCAGCCGTTGGGAACCTGGTGGTATGGTTAACTTTTTAGCCGCCCCGGATGTTTATTTTGATTTTTACAAAAACAATGTGCCGCGTCTCAAAGAGTATCAAGACCGGCATCTGACCCGCGAAGTGGAAATCATCTCCATCACCAGACAAGGCGGAGCCAAAAGCCCGCTCTGGAAAGTCGATTTTAAAACCAATGACTTGTATAATGATTACGGTACGGACGGGGGAGTTCAGTTGTTCAAAGAGCGTTTTTGGACTGCATCCGTCACCTCATATTTCATTCCCGAGCGTAGTTTTGTCGGCCGCCGCTTAATCAATCCGTTGGGCTTTACGGTCACCCGCTTTAGTCAAAGCGCGATTGATATTCTCTAATCTTATAGATTGATTTTAATGAAAAATTAGTTGGAGCTGACTATATAAGAAAATAGTAGCAATCTAAGCTGTTGATAAGTTGGGGATTTTCCGAGCTTGGGATTAGACTTTTAAATGAAAAGAGTATAGTTTAATAAAAAATAAATGTTTTCATGTTGATTAGAAGATGAAAACACCCACATAAACACTTTGTGCACGAAAGGTTTATCATGTCAAAATATAAGATGATGCTGGCTTTTGTAACGCTGTTGCTGTTATCGGGTTGCTTTGGTTCCTACTATGAACCCGAACCGGTCGGCGTTGGTAAAGGCGGCGACGAGCTCAAACTTTCTCCTTGCGCTTGCTTGCAAGTTGAGTTGCCTAAAGATTTGCCGGATTGGTTTGTTGAAACAATTTAGCAACGGATAACCCCATGGCCGAAAATCGTTTAGGTATTAACAATTCCGAGAAGAAACTCATTGGTAACGGTGCACCGCGTCCGGGCACTCGTGCTTCTTCACAGCCCAAAAATGAGTTTTTTGTCGGCAATACCAACGAGAAAAGGTATCTATGGACCGCACGCGCTTTTGCAGTTATTACCGCTATCAGCATTTGTTGCAATCTGGTCTTAATCATTGCCATCACTCAGGTTATTCCGCTGTTTAGAGTTGAGCCGTTTTTGCTCACTTTCCAAAACAAGCAAGAACAAGTCATTAACATTGTGCCGATAAAAAACGACATGGAAAAAGAAACCGGTATCACCGAAGTTTTTGTGCGGCAGTATATTTTGCTGCGCAGTTCCTTTACCAGAGATATTCCCGAAATGGAATCTCGCTGGATGCCAGGCGGTGCACTGCAAGAAATGTCTGATCGAGCCGTTTACGAGGAGTTTTTGCGCAATACGGCCAATCGAGCCTTACAAATCATTCGCACGCGCCAACTTACCCGTGAAGTCAAAATTTTATCCGTGGTGGAACTCACCAATGGTTTGTGGCAGGTTGAGTACGAAACCAGAGATATGTATCCGGATTCCAAATCTCCGGATGTCAACTATTGGACGGCATCGTTGCGCATAGCTTACCGTCACAAAACCGTCAAGTACGGCGAGCGGCTCAAAAATCCGGTTGGCTTTACGGTTGTTAGATATGCATTGAGCCACAACAAGGTTAACACTACCAAATAGGGAGTTAAATTTAATAATGTTTCGGAACTTTACAAAATATTTCATAGTTGCCGGTCTGATTGGAGCCGTTGTTTCTGATGTTTGTGCCCAAACGGCACAGCTTGATGCGGTTGCCAACGAAAGTAGCGGCCAGTATGCTCCGATGAACTTGGGTTATGCCGGGTTTAACTCTCTTGGAATGACGCAAGCGGCCTGGTTAGACCCGTTGCAAAACTTAGGTGAAGGTCAGTCTCGTCCGGCATATTCAAAATACTATTGGTCGCCGGATTTGGTTTTGCCTATTCGCCTGCGGGAAGGTATGATTACTTTGATAAATTTCCCCTCTTGGGAAATGATAGAAGACGTATTTATCGGTGACAATGCCACCTTTGACGGCCAAATTTCCGGGCCTAACACGGTTTTGCTATATCCCCGCAAGGGAGCTAATGTTGGGGTTGATACCAACGTGATTATTTTTGGACGTTCCGGCAACCGTTATGTTTTTTATGTTAAAAGCGAGGCGGTTAATACCGAACGTTTAACCAACTCAATTATTGATATTGAGGTCATTGATGGTGAAAATGCCGAAAACGGCGGCAAGGCTGCTACTCTGCGCAGTCCGTTAGGTAGCGGAAGCATTAGTAGTCGCGGTGGTTCCGGTTCCTCCGGTCCCAAATCGGCCGATTCTACATATACACGCCGCTTTTTGGGCGAAAACTGGCTCAAAGAAATTCCGGTTGACCCGACCAAGTTTCGTTTTGATATTGAAGTATATGTTCCCAATCCTGAAGATGTCGTCATTGCCCCCGAGCGGGTGTGGAGAGATGACATTTTCACTTATGTCGACTTTGGCAATAAGGCTCTTAATATGAACCAACGTCCGATTGCCACTCTGATTGTCGAGCGCTTAGAAGTTCCGGTTGGGTTCCGCACTAAAGGTCCAAACGGCAGATTGATGGTTATAGAAGGTATTGGTGATATCGTTCTGCGCAACGGCAAACGCATTATATGTCTCAAACTGCGCCGTGGCGATGACGAAGGATTGGAGAATGTCGGCGACCGCGAGAGCGATTTACCGGAAAGATGGGATGTCCCGCCGGCTTATCCGCAAGGCAAAACTCCCCAAACTCGCGATGCCTATACCACTCCTTATCCCGGTATGGGTAACCAAGCTCCGCAAAACAACGGCGGCTCCTCTGGTGGAAATGGAGCACTTTCCCAAATCCCCATGGCCACACCGATTGTTGGCAAAGGCGGCAGTTCCGCCCCATCGCAATATGACATTAACGTTGGCGGCAGCGAGGTAATTGTTCCCCAATATGGCAACACCAACGGCAGCAATGGCCAAAGCATTAATGTCGGCTATCAGGTTCCGGCCGGAATGCAAAGAGTTAATAACCGTACGGCAGGTGTTACCGACCAGCGCTATCTGGCCCAATATGGTTATGGCTCCGGCTTTACGGATTCGAATGCTAATATATCAATAGAACTCGGCACGGATGCAGATGTCAGCAAATTGGAGACTCTGTGGGATGAACTCTCCCGCAAAAATTCCAAGATATTAGCGACATATAGTCCGTTTTTCTCGGTCGATGCTCCTGCCGATGGCCAAGGCAAAGAGTTGTTCCATTTGCGCGTCGGTCCCATCGGCAGCCTTGAGGAAGGCGATTCGGTCTGCGGACAGTTGGGGCGCAACGGTGTGTTCTGTAGCGTAGTGAGAACTCAATGAGCAAAGAGCCGTTAACACACTCGGAAACCTACTTAAAAAAAACCAACCGTATCATTCTTACGGTTGGTATTACCTCTTTATTGATATTTATATTCGGTTTGGCGCTTTTGCTTTTGAGCAACGACACCACGGTAGAATATGAGGCTCCGAATTTTACGGATAATGATGATGCCCTCAATATCGCCGATCGACCGGATACCAGCGCGGTTGGGATTGAGTTTGGCAATATTGTAGAAGACGAAATTCCGCTTACCACTACTCCCGACCCTGTTCCCCTTGGTCAAGTTGTTATCGGTACCGATGCTAAAAATGTTCTGACCTTAGGAACTAACGGTCGCAGTGCGGTCAAGATTCTTTCAGTAACTTTAGCAGATCCTCCGGCCGATGGCTTTAGTTTTACCGATGGTTGCACCGATGTCACTCTGCGCGGGGATGAAACTTGTCACATCCAAATCACATGGGTGCCGGTGGTGGCTGGCAACGTACAAAACAACTTTTTAATTTCCTGGCAAGAAGTTGGTCTGGGCCAAGGAAATGCCAAAGCCGCCAAAGTGCCGGTTATCGGCAATTCGGTAAACCGCGAAGATTGCAGCTATTGTGAACCTCTGCCGGGTAGCGACAGCGGTCCTCAAAACGTTCGGGCAGTACGCTATGCCATTGGCCCCGATGGAAATGTCATTGGTGAGATAGACGCCGAGGGCTACGTTCGCGACAGCGCCGGCAACATCATCGGCCGAGTTAATAACAACGGACTGGTGTTGGACAAAGACGGCAATGTCATCGGCGTGGCTCAAAACCGCAAAATCGCCATCGACAGCAACGGTAATGTTATTGGCACGGTGAACTCCGACGGAACGGTTACAGACAGCAACGGCAATATTATCGGACGGGTTTTGTCCGACGGTAGTGTGGTTGACACTGACAATAACATCATTGGCCGCAGCGCCGATACCGGACTGGTCTATAACAGCAATGGCGACACTATCGGTCGTGTTATGGAAGATGGTACGGTTGTCGATTCTAATGGCAACATCATTGGTCGCCTTAATGGTCAGGGTGAAGTTGTTGACGGGCAGGGCAATACCATTGGTTACGTGAGCAGTCCCGGACAAGTTGCCGTTGATGCCCGCGGTAATACTCTTGGCGTGGTTATGCCTGACGGCAGCGTGGTTGATGCCAACGGCAACACGATAGGTCACTTAGATAAAGATGGCAATGTCGTAAGTAGCCAAAGCATCGGCAGCAAAGGCAAAAATGTTCGTTTAGCGCTAGATAAAGACGGCAAAGTCATTGGTTGGGTAGATTCTGATGGCACGGTATATGACTGGAACGGCCGCCGCTTGGGCAAAATGCAAGACGACGGTACTATTGTTAATGATAGCGGAGTAGTAATCGGCCGCAGTGGCGGAGACGGCGCTTTAGCTATGGATGAGAACGGCAAGGTCATCGGCTACGTCGGTGTAGACAATAAGGTATATAATACCAATGGCGAAGAAATAGGCTATGTCGGTACGGATAATAAGCTATATGACAACCAAGGCAGCATTGTCGGTTCGTTAGTTCCGCGAGGTCTGATTCCGGTAATGCCCAACGGCGGCGTTTTGGGTGAAGTTACCAACACCGGTTTGGTGGTCAATCCAGATAACAAGCAGCCGTTAGGCCGTGTTATGTCAAGCCGTTTGGTTCGCGATATGGCCGGCAACAAAGTAATTGCCGAAATGGTACGCGGCGGACTGGTGGTTGGTTTTGGTTGCAAACAAATCGGCTACTTGGATACCGATGGCTCAATTCGCAAAGACAACCAAAACACCGATTACCGAGTTTTACCCGACGGAGTAGTTGTTTCGGCGGAAGGAGCCTATGTCGGAGAGGTTGTCAAAACCGGTAAAGTTTTTGATAATAATTGTATGTTGCTTGGCGAGGCGGGTCCCGATGGCATTGTCCGCGATGCCAATCGTCAATATATAGGCTGTGTTAACCCCGACGGCACGGTTTTAGATGAGAAAGGCAATCTGATAGGAGGGGTGCTCAAAGAAGGCTTTGCGGTTGATTATAATGGCAGCTATTTGGGCCAAATTTCTGATGACGGTTTGGTTGTTGATAAAAACAACCAACCTATCGGCTGTATTGGTATTCATGGTGAAGTATTTAACAAATCCGGAGGCTATGCCGGTCATATCCAAGAAAGGACCTATGCATTTGACCTGAACGGAAATTTGATAAATGTTGTTAGTCCCGACGGTACGGTCTTGCTCTCCAATAATCGACCGGCACGTCTGTTTGCACATGACCTGATTTTAAATGAAAATAACGAAATAGTAGGAACGGCAATCACGCAACATACCTCAATTGCGGGCAGCGATGGAAATTTACTGGGTCGCCTGTTTGCCGATGGTAGTATTTATGATGATAGGGGATATAACCAAGGCAAAATCACCGGAGACGGCAATAGTTTTTATTCTCAAGCCATCGGCCGCCCGTATCCGCGGGGTTATGTGGTTGATATGAAAGGCAATGTTTTAGGTCATAGCTATTATGACGGCAATGTCTTTAATCGCTTTGGCGATTTAGTCGGGCGAGTAAACCCCAAGGGTGTATTTTTCAACGAAAAAGGAGAATATCAAGGGCGGGTTATGCTGTCTGGCTCTGCGGTCGGCTATGACGGAGCCTATCTTGGATATAGTGTTTCCGATGGGAGCATTTTGGGTGTTGATGGAACTAAAGTCGGACAAATCACCGCCGATGCCAAAGTAATAAATTCGTCGGGAGAGGTTGTCGGGGAGGTTATTCCCGAGAGTTTGATGGTTGACATTTGGGGCAATCCGCAAGGTATTGTTAATGGGCTCAGCAATGTGGTTAACCTTCATGGCGACATCATCACGGCGATTTTGCCCGGCGGTGCCACGGACAAAAATTATAGTTTGTTGCCCAAAGGCACGGTCATTAGTTTTGATGGCTATGTCATCGGTACGGTTATGCCCAACGGCAATGTTATTGATTCTTCAAACAACATCATCGGCCGAATTTTATCTGATGGAGGCGCCATAGGTTCCACCGGCAAATTAATCGGCGAAATTGTCAATGGAGATATTGTTATTGATAAAAACGATAAAGTTGTGGGTTATGTAAATTTTGATGGAAAAATATCTGCAATTGGCGGTAATATAATCGGGAAAGCATTATCCGGAGGGCTGGCCACCGATGACAAAGGCAACATCATCGGCCAGATATATAAAATCGGGGCAACGGTTTTGGGCAATAACGGCAAATATCGCGGCCGTGTTTCTCCCGATGGCAAAGTCTTGGATGCCAAAGGAAATGTAATCGGTTATATTAAAAACAATGGCTCGTTTATAGATTTAGATAAAAAGGTATCTGGCTATGTTTTGCAAGAAGTGGCCAAGAACCGGAGGAATTAAAGTTGCAGGCAGTACAACACAAAATAAAAATTCGTTTCGTCGCCAAGCTCAAATATGCTATTTGTTTGGCTTTCATGCTTTTTATGCTGCCAACTTACACGCAGGCTCAAGAAATTACGGCCATTGATTTTAACGGAGATTTAATCGGTAAAGTCATTCCTGATGGCAGTGTTATCGGCTTTGATAACAACTATATTGGCAACATCACTGCCGACAGCTTGATTGTTAACCCCGAAGGTGAATTAATAGGCGGCGTTGTCCCGCAAGGTATTGCTATCGGTAATGATACCAAAGTCTTGGGCAAGGTCAGCAGCGATGGCTCCGTACGTCTTTCTTCCGGCAAAATCATCGGCAAAGTTTTGCCTAATGGTTTGGTTGTTGATGATTATTATAACGTCATCGGTTCCGTTTTGTTCCCGGGTCTGGTTTATGGCAGTAACGGTCAAACTATCGGTCGTTTGGCCGGTAACGGCGTATATACCAATCTTAGCGGCAACGAAATTGGCTATGTTGCTCCCACCGGCTATGCTTATCGTCGACAAGCCGAAGGCTATCAACTTGAAGGACGCCTGATTTCATCAAAAATGGTGGTTTCTACCACGGGAGACTTTATTGGTAGCGTTGTTCCCGGAGGAGAAGTATCTGGTTTTAATGCTGAAAACTTGGGGCGGATTCGCGCTAACGGATTCGCCTATGACAAAGACAATAAAATCATTGGTCGCATCATTCGCACCGGCTATGCCTTTGGTGATAGCGGCGAATATCTTGGGTATATTGCCTACAACGGAGAAGTAATCAGCAAAGGGCAAAGTATCGGTCGCCAACGCGCAGATGGCGAAATTGTCAATACCCAAGGTCAACATCTGGGCTATTTTGTAGATTTGGCTGCCACAGCTACCGACATATCCGGCCGCTATCTTGGTCGCCTGATTCCCGGCGGAGCGGTTGTCAAAGGCAAAGAAAGCGTAGGTCATTTAGGACCCCGCAATAGTGTTTTAGATACCAATGGCAATATTATCGGTTGGCTGGTCAATACCGGTTCCGTATTTGACTATGCCGGCCGCCTGCGTGGTATGGCTCTCAGCAGTGGTGACTTTGTTTCTTTAGGCGGCAATGTTGGCGGCGTAATCCGACAGAACCGTGCTTATGACAGTGCCGGCAATGAAATCGGTGCCGTGTTACAGCCGGTCATCGCCGTGGATATCAACAATAAAAGTTTGGGTGTCCCCAACATTAATGGCTACACGATTGACGCCCAACAGCTGATAACTCCCTACGGTTATGTCCTGACTCAAAACGGTGATATTTCCGGTTTTACGGTACCTTTGCAACCCTTATATTCATTATTTGGCAATTCGGTAGGCCGTCCGGAATTAGATGGCAGTGTTCGAGGAACCTCGGGAACCAAGCTTTCCGGCCGTCTGACTCCTTCCGGAGTTTTGCTGGATGAACGCAATCGTATTTTGGGACAAATCATTTCCCCGCGCGCAGCAGTCAATAGCTTATCGCAAAGTTTGGGTAATTTATCTTTCGGCAACCTCATTTTAAATGCCGACAATCAACTTACGGCCAAAATCTTGCCCGATTATGGGGTTGTTCAGACCGGTTCGCCCGACAGCACGACACTCATGCCTGAAATCGGTCGTGCCTTCAAAGAGCAATTAGCGGTCAGCACCGAAGGTAATCTTATTGGTGTTGTCAACTCTGATGGCAGCATCAGCGATACGGCAGGCGCCAAGGTTGGCAAAGTTTCGGCTCGAGGTCTTGCCTTAGATAACAACAATATTATTACCGGTAGCGTTATTTCATATATGCCGGCGGTTAATTTTGGCCGCACTTGCAGCAACTTAGGTATGCTCACGCCCGAAGGCGTAGTTCGCAATTGGCGCGAGATTAATATTGGACGAGTTTTAGCCAATCGCCAATTAGTATCTGACAATGGCATAGTCAGCGGATATTTAGTGCGTCCAGATAGCGTTATTGATTATAATGGCAACATCATCGGTGTTGTTTCTGCCAATGGACAAGTAGGCAATTATAATAATGACTTTTTCGGTTGTGCCGATAGTTTTGGTCGTTTGTACAAAGATAATGGCGAGTTGGTCGGCCGCATCATTGAATACGAACCGGTAATGGATTTCAACAGCCGCATCATCGGCCGCAGTATAGCGGATGGCACGGTGGTAGACGATGGCGGACGAGTTATTGGCTACATGCAGCCCGACGATAATGTCAACTCCAAAGTAGGGCAACCTTTGGGCGAGTTATTCCGCTACAAAGTTGCTTTTAACAATCGCGGACAATATTTGGGGCGCGTTCAGGCGGATGCCAAAGTTCTAAATGATGCCAACCAAGAAGTCGGCCAAGTCAATCGCGATGGATATGTAATGTCAAAAGAGCAAAAAATTGGTTTTGCCTTATACGACTTCTACATATATAACAGCTCCGACCAAGCAATCGGTTATCTTACCAAAACCGGCGAGGTTCTGAACTTTAACAACAAGAACATCGGGCGCATTCATAAAGGTTTCTTGGTTGACCAAGACGAAAAGGTGATTGGGCGCGGTCGTCGTAGTTATAATCTTCGTGACAACACCAATAATGTCATCGGCATTTTGCAATTTGATGGTCGTTTGGTTAATGCGCAAAATCAAGAGTTGGGCACCATTAACGAAAAAGGAGAAATCATATCCTCAGATGGCAAAGTTATTGCCCAGGCCAACAAACTCCAATATTATAACAAGCCGGCACTTGAGGTCGTGATTGATGATAAAGGCAATATTGTCGGCTATCTTGACGAAGACGGCAATGTTGTAAATAAGGAAGGCACAGTCATCGGCTATAAAAATTCGACTGGTGAACTCGTCGACGACAATGGTAAAAAGCTTGGTCGAGTTGCCGATTTACAAAAAATCTTTGATACAGACGGCAATCTGGTCGGATATGTTAAGTCAGACGGCACTGCCGTTGATCAAGATGGCAAAACCATTGGCCGCCTAAATGATGATGGTACGGTCAGCGATGCCAGCAACAATCTGATTGGCGGTATTGGCCTTGACTGGTATGAACGCGCCAAACCCAAAAAAGAACCGGTTGCAAAAACCGATGTCCCTAACATTGGTGATCCCGTAGAAGACAAGGAAAGCGGCCTCACGGCAGATTCGAACAATCAATATCGCCGTTCTTTGAACATTGCTCTGACTCCAGACGGAGAATATCTGGGCGAAATCCGTGAAGATGGCAAGGTTATAAACAAGCAGGGCGAAGAAGTCGGCACCAAAATGCCCAATGGCCTAATTATCAATAAAGACGGAGAGCTGGTTGGAGTTGCCGACATCAAAAAGTCGGATGGTAATGATATTTTTGTTCCTGCCGGAACCTTCGGTAAAGGTGGTGCCTACGGTACCGGCACCGGTCCGAGCGGTGACTTAGGCCCCGGTGGCGGCTATGGTCCCGGTGAGCGTTACAGCCAACAACGTCAACAAGCATTAAATATTGCCATGGCCGAACGTCGCCAAAATATCTCGGTAGGAAAAATCAGCAGCAACAATCGCCGTGAGGCCTTTGACGGAATGCAAAAAGATTGGAGTGAGCAGGGTATCCAAAAAGTAATTTCTTCATGGCGTGTAGACATGAGCGAAATGATACTGGCCGATAAACCGATACCTGCCGTTATTGCCCGCTCCATAGATAGTACACACCCCACTCCGGTTACTGCGTTTGTGGAGCGCAACGTATACGCTGAAGAGGGACGCAACATACTCATTCCGGCCGGTAGTCGCGTAATTGGTACTTTGGGCGATGTGCTTGCCACAAGCGAAAAAACCTCAACTTCAGCTAAAATCTCCATCAATTGGGAACGTCTCATAAGACCCGATGGTTCCATCTTTGTTTTTAACGGTATCACCGGCGACGCCCAAGGTCGAGGCGGCGCACTTGGCTATCTCGACCAGCAGTTGTTTAAGCGCTATGCTCTTCCGGTCATGACCAGCGCGCTAACAAGTTTGACTTCATACTACATAGATACTGAGCAAAACAGCGATGGCGAAACCGAAACTTCTCAACAACAGGCCGCCAGCGATGCACGGCAGAATTTCCTGACCCAAATGAACACCATTTTTGAACAAATTTTGAGCGACAAGGCTAGCATTCGTCCCATGACCTATATTCCGGCCGGTACCAGAATTATTATCTATCCGAATGTGGATTTGTGGTTGCGCTCATTTGAACGCGACAAAGAAGTCAGTACCTATGAATACGCTGGTGGCGGCAGAGGTCTGTTAGATGGTGACGAGGGCAAACGGGGCAAAAGAGAATATAACAGTGCCGCTACCGGTAATTATCCACCTGGTTATACCGGCGGACAAGTTCTTTACGATGAAAACGGCAATGAAATTGAACCGCAAACATCCAATGTCTTGATTGCCGATAGCTCTCGTAACAAGCAGCGTGTTGCTCCGCCGCCGCCGATTTATACCGGTCAGGCTCCCACGGCAACTCAAGGGACAACCAGCGCGCCGCGCCCGAATTATACTCCTCAGACGCCCGCTCGTAGCAGTTCCGCCACATCATCAAGCGGAAGTACCTCAAACAACAATGAAGTCCCGCAGTTATTTTAGGAGTTGATAGATGAGCTTTAAGGTATTGGAATCCGTATTGAGACCGCTGTCATATTGGTACAATCAAGACAATATTGAAGAGGTTGCCATCAATCGTTCCAAACAAATTTGGTTACGCTTGCGTGGTAAGAGAGCATATCCCTGGGTGATGTACAAAGACGAAAAACTCACCAAAGAATATCTGACCGACTTGCTGTATATAATAGCCAATACCTACGAGCTGCCGTTTGATCCGGTCTCGGGCACTCCGGTAGTATATGCCGCCATTCCCGGTGAGCACCGTTTTTCTGCCATCTGTGGGCGCAACGTCATGTACGACGAAGAAGACCTAACCGGAGGCATCGCCCTTACCATTCGTGTCCATAGCGAAGACGTTGCATTTGGTCTGCAAGATTACGGATTAAGTCAGGGCAACCAACTCCACAAAATCAATCCGCTCAAAGACATTAAAGACCCCGATGACCCATATGAAAAATTACTGATTAGCATCAAACGCGGCGACCACATATTAGTAAGCGGCGCCACAGCAACCGGTAAGACCACCTTCTTAAACAATCTTCTTAAAATTCTTGATATTCATAAGCGGATTTTGACCATTGAAGATACACGCGAGCTAATTGTTCCTCACCCCAATCGAGTTCACTTGGTTTTGTCGCGTACTGCCCAAACCAACGAGCTGACTTATGCCAAGGTGATTGACTTGGTAGTGCGTTTTACCCCCGATGCCATCATCGGAGGCGAGATTTCTACCGGTAACGCCGGTGCAATCTGGGAGCTGATGGGATCTGGTCACGATAACTGCTTAGCCACCATCCACGCAGAAAGTTCGGAAGCCGCTTATGAAGCGTTTGCCGATCGTATCTTGCACTCCTATCCGACCATGGACCGCCAGAAAACTATTGGGGAAATGAAGAAAAAATTGCGGGTGGTACAAATCAATCGTGATGGTAACCTTCGTGCCGTCACCGAGGTTAGATAGTATCTATATTCTAAAAATCACCTGTAGATATTTACATCTCTCGCCACACGCCAAGTCGAATACCGATGGTTTTTGCCACAGCGCAATAAGGCACAGTGATTCTTTACGCCGCGCCGTAAATATTGGCATATAATAAAAACCCAAAGCCGAGCCGCAGTTCGTTTGTTAGGCTGAATTTTTTTTACTATGAAATTCAGCGAGGTCATACGTATAGATTCTTTGGGGGTACTCAACCTCAAGAGATTTAATAAGCGCTTTTAATACAAAACCGTATTACTGCGTCAATGGCGGAATGTTAAATTGCCCAATCTCCCCGGGGCGAATTTTTACGTTTGAATAGCGCATATTTCCGGTTTCAATCACAAAACGCTGACGTCCGGTCAGTTGAGCCGCTAGGTCATAAAAGTCGCGAGCATTGAGCTCTTGGCGCTGAGGATTCATCAAATACAAAACACAACCCTGACCACCTTCGGCCACCCCGCAACGAGCTCTTCCTTGCGGCACTTCGGCATTAACCACCACACCTTGCAGCCCGTTACGCGTAATTTTCTGCTCAGAAAAAAACAAACGCGACACAAAGAAACCGACCACAAAAGCAGCAAAAGCAGCCACCATAATCATTTTTTTGTGACTATTAGAAGTTTCTACCTGATAATAATCATTTCCATAAGCAATATCCTGCTCATCGCTGATAAACTGTGGATTGTGAGGATCTTGCTGCGGCCCTTGTGCAACATTATTTGTTGAGGGCAAGTTGTTCACGTTCAAAATATTTTCAGCGTTAAACGCATCAACATTAGTGCCGCTATTGCTCAAATTCTGCTCAAACGGATTGCTGGTAGCCCGACTTGTATCTGTTTGCGGCATTAGCGGTTGCATTTTTCTAATCGGTCGTTTAACTTTTTTCAGGCCGTTCCCTTGCGCAAATGCCAAATTTTCCGTTTGACCGGCTCCGACTTGCGGAGTCTGCGGCGGCATTCTTTTTACGGAGCGTTTAACTTTTTTAAACTTTGTTTTATCTAGCGGCTGATTATTATTTAATTCACTCATTTTTAGCCTCGCTTATAGATTATATTCCAAATGTTTTGAGGTTTTAGTAGTTCGGATAATTCGAGGTACCATAAAGACCAAAGTTTCAGATTTAGGCGAGCTTTCCCCAAAAATTTCATTAGGAATACCGATAATCATAAAATTATCCCCGATTTTGCTGCGAATATTAAATTGGGTAATTTGCCCGCCGGTTTTTTCTAAGGTGATGTTTGAAAAGATTTTATTCCCCTGCTCCAAAGAAGCCTTTGCCAAAATGGATAAATCTGACCAAGCAGTACCTCGGGGTCCGCATTTACCGATATCAAATCGCGAGAGCCACAAATTTGGTACCGTAATTTTTCCCTGCGACAAAATTTCGACTTTCGCCTGTTGTCCGAGATATTGCTGCAAAGTTTGGATATTAATGTCGTTAGAGGTAGTCAGCACACGGCCAATCACACCGGTTTTAGCCGTTCTAATGGTTCCGTAATCAAAAATATTGACCATATTTTGCCAGTTGATGTCACCGGATGCAGTCTGCGGATAAACTCTAAACACGCTCACATCAAAAGCCACCAATACCGGATTATCTTCAAAATAAGCAATCAGGTTTATAATTTTCTTTTGCAAAGCAAAATCAGCGTCAAAAGAGATACTATAATCTTCCCAATCTGTTGTAATATCGGTAATACCGGCCCCGCGCAACACATCTAACACACTCAACAAAATGGGGCGGGATTTAGGCACGTGCAAACTAAAATTAGTTTTTCTGGAAATACGCAAAGTTTTGTTTTCAGCATCATAAGTATAGTAAATTTCCGCCGCTTCAGCAATCATTTGCACCACTTCGGAAAGCTCACCACGCAGGTTTTCGGCCGAAATACTGGCATATGGTGCATCTTTTGCAATCACTCTTATATCCGCTTCTTTTAAGAGCTTATAAAGAGCTTTTTCTGCGGGCATTGTTTCAAAAGAAAATCCGTTCACCTCATAGCGCGGCAACATATCGTTTCGGCCGTTTCTAACGAGGTTAAAAGCCTTAACGTTAAACGGAATTGTAGTAATAATCTGTTGAGCATTCCAGTTGACAGAACAGCGCAAAGGAGCTTCCAGATCCAAATTTCTGGCCCCATCAGAGGTATGTATCGGCAATTTTTTAGGTTCTTCAATTTTAGCGGTAACCACGTTGTTAGGCATAACAATTGTCTGCTGAGGATTTATTTTGCAAGCCGCCAGCATCAAGATTGCCGCACATCCGCAATATATATAAGCCCTATTCATATTATCTCCATACTACTTTTCCGATTTTTGGTCCGGTGCCTTAATATCGGGAATGGTTTCATCATCATGTTCGTGGGTGGCATATTGAGACATATCTCCTACTTCCATGTGGTTCTCACGCAAGATTTTATCCACCACCTCATCCATGCTCATTCCGGCGCCGACAGTGGGGTCAACGGTTTTATCCACTGCACCGAGTGCTTTTTTCATTTTTTCCAACTCACTGTCATCTTGCTTAATCATATCAGGTGAAGCATTACTGCGCAGCTCTTGTTTATATTCTTTTAGTTCTTTTTTAAGACCGTTCAGTCCGCCGGCAATTTTTTTTTCAATATAAGGATAAAGCTCCTTATGCTCAATCAGAAAATCCCCCGTGTCACAAATTTCTTCCAACACATCTAAAATATATCCATAGAACGGATATTCCTCCACGGCAATATTGCCGGAGCGCACACATCTTGCCGCAATCCTCGAAATTGTGCGGTCCAAATAGTCGCGCAAACGGATATAGTTGTCTAAATACCACAACGTATCTTTAGAAACAGGTTCTCCATTAGGAACATTCAGATTCTCAACCATATTTTACCACCTTTCACTAACTTTAATTTAATTTAGCAAAATTGGTTTGTAAATCACTTTTTCGGTTATCATACGCTGATGTTATTAACCAGATACGGGTCGGGAACATTTTCGTGATTTCTTAGTTCTGCAATACCAATTTCGGCAGTTTGCATCACATCGGCTGTCGGATTTGCCGCCTTAATTGTTGCTAACAGTTCGGCACTGCTTAATGCCTGCGGTATTGCTTTGTCCGGCGTGGCTGTTTCCTCACTGTTAGCATTTTCGACATTCTCGACTATTTGTTCCGAATTTTCTTCAAGGTGGTTTTCAGTTATATTTTCGATGGTTGGAGCAGGTGCCGATTGTGTTTCGTTAGGCTCTGTTAGTTCTTCGGCAACATCAGTTTCAGTCGTTTCTGCTTCATTGATGGTTTCAGCCAGCACCTCATGCGGGGCGGAAGTCTCGTCGTCCGATACTTCGGCATCTGAGCTGTCATCTTCCTCATATTCCCATTCCCAATCTTGCCCTTCTAGGCCCTGAGCATCTGAGGAGTTGTCATCTTCTTCATATTCCCACTCCCAATCTTGGCCTTCCAGCCCCTGAGCATCTGAGGAGTTGTCATCTTCCTCATATTCCCACTCCCAGTCTTGGCCTTCCAGCCCCTGAGGTTCTGAGGAGTTGTCATCTTCTTCATATTCCCATTCCCAATCACCATCATCATTTGACGTTGTGTGGGTGGCTGTTAAATTTGCGCTCTCAACTTCTGCATTTTCCTCATCATTATTTCCAAAGCCCCAATCTGCTCCCGAAACTTGTTTAGGCTCGTCAAGCGGCACAGGTTCAAACTCAGATTTAATATATTCCGCCACATCTTTTTTGATGTTTCGTGAAGAACTTTGCGGATTTTGCTCTTTTTCGTCAAGCTCACCATTTTGTTGTTTTGCCGCCTCAATAGATTTCTGAATATATGATTGTCCGTCCGCAAGCATCTCATCACGATTATTATCCTCAATACTAGCCTTAAGCTCAGCTTGAGCATTTTTTGCTTTTTCGGATATAATGGACTGATAAACCGGCAAATTTAATTGTATATTATGTTCTTGAAATTTTTTAAACGTATCCACAATAGTATCAACGGAAGATTTTTGGCTTTCTTTCAAAGCCAAAGAAATAATGGTAGAAAGCGCACTGGTTTGCTGTCTGGACAATTCCTGAAAGATATCGGCCTGAGCTTGAGCCACTTTAGTCACAATCTCCTTAATTGATTCGCTGGAATAAAATTGGGAGCTATCTTTTTTCTTATCTTTTGCGGTTTCGGCACTATTTTGAATTGTCAACAATTTCAACAATTCTTTTTGAGTATCTTTAATGGCCTGCGCAATTTCCCGATTTTCCGATTTCCGACTATCGCTAAGGCTACGCAGCGTTTTGGTAAATTCTTGAGTGATTTTTTCAAATTTTTCACTATTGTCAGCAACGCTGGGTGCCAAAATCTGTGCCGGAATAAACTGCGGCTGCATTATAGGCGACTGCTGTGCATTATTTTTAGGATTAGGTTTAGAATTATCGGTAGGTTTGTCGGCCTTTTCCTTGCGCATAACATCTTGGAACCCGGCAATTAATTTTTCTGTCTGTTCCTGATGTTTTTTTTCAGAAATCTCAAAAGTTTTGGTTAAGGCATTGGTAATAACATCGGCCAAATCCGTTCCGGCCGAGAGCTTAATTTGCTGAGGTTTGGATGCCGCTGCCGTGTTCACACTATCCAACAGTGGCTTTAGTCCGTTCACCATTGCCTTGGCCAAAGCATCTACATCCACACCCTTGTTTTCGCGTATTGCCTTGACCAGTTCTTTCATGTCGGCATCATAAGTCTGCGGCTGTGAAAAATTCCCCGGCTTGACCACTTTAGCAATCGTTTCGGCAATACTTTTTGCTAAAGAAGATTCGTTAATTGCGCTGGGAGGCGTGACGGTTGGTGCGGCCAAATTAAAACCATCTGGCAGTTCAATTTTACGGCTCTCGCGTACGGCTTTTATGAGTTCTTGAATATCTGCTTTTTTGTTGGCATCGGAAAATTGCAATGCCTGAGAAAAAGCCCGCGCCAATGCGGCGGCAAATTTTTCATCGGGTACGATTTTGCCGGTAGCTCCGGTTTCCTGCAGTTTTTTTAATATCTGATCCAGATTTGAGCTCTGAGAAGCACTGGCCGCCATTAAGGCACTTGATACCGATTGTGACAAAACCTGAGCAAAGCTGGCATCTGCCACAATTTTTGCCTCTCCGCTGACAAATTGTGTCGTAGTGTTAGGGGTAGTTTGCGGAGAGTTTTTGGCTCTGGATAATGGTGAATCTTTAGTTTCATTGCTAGGTGTTGCAACAGGTTTTATGGCGGCTTTACCATCACTACTCCGTTGCATTCCGCGGCTGATTTCTAGTTCATCAACATACTCCTGCAACAACGAACCTCCGGGCAAATTTCCGAAAGAACCGCGGATTTCCGGAGGCAGAGCTAAAATCATGGAGTTAAATTCTTCACGCCGCTGCTGGTCAAAAATATGCAACTGGCGGAAAATGTTCAAAAAGCGCTGAGCAACGAGAATAGGATCCTCATCGCCTTTATTTTTTCCGATAAGTTTTTTAATATCGGATGCCTCTTTGAGTTCTTCCACCAATGTAATTGTCCGTCGTTATTAAACCTAAATCCACCTAACAGCCACAATCCTAGCATATAGCCGTAAATTTCAGGTTAACAAAATAGGTATATTTTCAAAATATGCCGAGAGATTTTTAAGTTTGTCCACAAAAAAAATCTCCGTTTGGTTTCAAACGGAGATTTTTGATAGTTAGATTCGCTTAGAGATAGATTGCTACCACCTTATGAACATTAATCAAATCATCATTTCCGATTTCAATACGTTCATCCGGATTCCAGCGCAAGCCGTAAAGAGCACCGTTTTCATCTTCACGAATACTCACCAGTTTAGCCTCTTCTTCGTTAGCATAAAACACGGCAATATCTCCCACACTGACCACATCTTGGGGGTCCACAAACAAGATAGAGCGTGTCGGCAACAAACTACCCAAACGCCGTGTGCACAAGTTAAGTGCATAAGCATCTTTTTTATTGTAGAGATGAGGCGGACGGGCCACTTTTTTGGTTTCCTGATCAAAATCGACCAAGATATCGCCGTTTTTACCGGCCACACCGTATACCGACATTTTCAACGCATCTTGCGAAGGAGTGTTAAAGGTAGAGATTGCACCCCTTGGTGAAGACAGCAATTTATATTTGGCATCATTGCGCTGAATGATTTCATCAAGCAGGCCCTTATCTTCCAAAGATTTAATATTTTCTTTGAGTTCATCTGGAGCCATATTAAGAGCTTTAGCAATATTTTTGAACTCTTTATCCGAAACCTCACGTTGTCCCATTTCGATACGGTGATAAACCGACAAGGTCATATCGGCACTTTCTGCCACCTCAATCAGGGTAAGATTTTTATCATTACGGATTTGTCTTAATCCAGCACCAAGAGTTTTCAAGCCGGTTTTTTCATTAATTTTATTTCTTCTTTCTTGTTCTCTGCGCCAAGCCTGAACAATTTCCTGTTGAGAGTTTTGTTCATTGACAAACAAGTCCTGCAAAGGGCAGTCCAAAAATTCAGCCACCCGAACCAACTGTTCTTGGTCAACGCGTCTATAACCTTTTTCGATTTTCGAAATCGCCGACAAGCTGACCGACAAATGATCCGCCAATTCCTGCATGGAACGGCCTCTCAGTCTGCGATACATTCTGATTTGGTTAGGGAAAATAATTTCTTCCATTTACTTATCCTCTTGATAAATTAAGACATACATACTTAACTATAAGCATATTAATATCACAAATCCGAAAAAATCAAGAAAATAGTACAAAAAAAGCCAATTTGTGTACAATTATCGAAATCATGGAATAAAAAACTGCCAAAATTATCTATAACCTTCGTTGCGCATTCGTTTAATCTCCTCAATTTCCTCTTCGGAAAGTCCGACAAATTCATTATCGCGAGTAAGAATAACCTCACCCTGATTGCGCAGATAGTTACCCAAACGAGTAAACAAATTGCGAGGTTTTTGTTTGGAAAATTCCTCCAGATTATTGTTGTTGGGATGTTCCTTAAATTGCTTTTTGATGTCTGCAATCTGCTCTTGTGACATTCCGACAAAAGCGACAGATTCTTTGGGCATGAAACTGGCTAATCGTCCTTGATAATCAATCGGTGGGCGATTGTGGTTGCGTGTATAATTATTATTGATGGCAAATCTGGTTTGTTGCTCACTTTTGGGCACCACGTTACCGTTAGCGTCAAGCTTGCGTTTGTCCACACTGTTGACCACGCCGTTACTAAACATCACGGTAGATTCGCGCACGCCTTTTTTGTTTGGTTTTTCGAGTCTTTCGTAGGTAGTAATCACTTGGCCGCTTTCTTGATCAATCTTCATGCTGAAGTTATGAGTCGTGCCGTCATTTTCAACTTTGGTTAGCGTGATGGCCCCATCGGGCGTATTAGTTACTGTTCCTTGGTCTGCCATATTATTAAGGATGTTCACGCGGTTCATCATATCGGGCATCCTCTGGCGCATTACCTCCATCATCATTGCCTCTCCGGCAATTTTTGGATCAAGCCCAGGGGTACTGCGCAGCGCATTTGCCGCCTGCATATTTATTTTGCCGTCCGCTCTCAGAATTTTCCGTATTTCTTTATCGATAATTCTGATATCGCGTTTAACTTCATTACCATTGGCATCGACAATGCTTTTAACCGTAATCGGCCCATAGTTTTGAGTATTTTGGGTTCCGTTTTTGAGGTTACGCGCACCCGAAGTATTATCGGCAATAATTTGGCCTTGAGCATTAATCGTGACCGACTTATCCTTCATTTTTCCAAACAATCCCGAACGTTCTTGGTAGCTATAAGTCGTATTACCCTCTGCATCTTTGGTTTCCGAGTAGTTGGCTTTATTTTTGAAATCGCCGCTCATAAACTTGTTGGCTTTAACGGTTTGGCTGTGAGCTTTAATAGTTTTTTTGGCGGCATCGACCTGATTGCCGATTGCTCCTCCGAGTGCTCCCAACCCGATTTTGTTATTAATTGCGCCAAGCGCCGGAGCCGCGATTCTGGTGGTGGCATTTTTTGCGCCGCTGGCGGCCAAAGTACCGATGGTCGAGCCGATATTGGTGCTGGAAACACTGGAGGCAAAGCGGTGAGCAAATTGCGCAATTTGTCCCAACACTGCCCAACCGAGCAAAATCACAAATACCAGCTGCAAAAAGAGTACACCGGTCCAGCTGAGTTGCAACAGAGCTTCTTTCCAAATTCCCTCATTATTAATTTCATCAAGTGCCCCCAGAGCCTCACCGACACTGTTTTCAATTGCCGTAATCAAAATCATCATAATAATGGTCAGGAAGACAAAGTGGAACATGGAGCTGAGGAAGGTCTCCCACACTTTGGTCACATAACTGCGCGTTGCTTTGAATGTATAAGCCCCGATGGCCGCGGGCAAGAGGGCGCAGGCAACTGCCAGCTGAATAACGGCATCAAGCATTAGGAATGGGAAAATCACCAATAACACCAACCCCGAGAGCCACATTCCGATTCCCGACAACAAATATCCCGGGTGAGGCAGACGCAAGATAGAAAAGTGCTCAATGAATATCCCCACACAAATTGCCGAAGAACCGGCCACCATCACATCTAAGATTCTATCTTGGATAGCCGCCACCGTGCACAAAATGCTAATCCCCATGGAGGCCGGCAAACCACCCTCATTTATGTCTGTGGCAATATTATAAGTATCGGTACATTCCACCGAACTTTGCATCACCAACTGTGCCAGCTTAAAGCCCGTATTAAAGATTGGCTCCAATGCCATTTGGAGGAAGTAGTTAGAGTCGCTTTTCAAGAAAATAAACACAATTAAGAACACGAAAGTCTGGTTTAAGAGACTTTTGAGCAAGGTCGGAGCATCTTTACTTTCCAGAGCAGAAACGTGCGCCAAAACCTGTACCGCGAGCCAAACTGCAAAAGCAACCGCCACCACAATGGCCACCCAAGGAGCCAAAGTTTCAAATGAGGCTTGAGCAATATTGCTGGCCGTTAAAAACGCCGCCCGAAACAGATTGCAAAACAGACAGGTCTTAATTTTTTGTTTGAGCACTTTAGGCAAGCAGTCCTTGTCATTGTGTCCATCGTTAGCCGGAGAATCAATATTCCCGGTCACGCCGGTCAATTCCGGCACATTGGGACGGGCACTGCCGCTATTCCCGCCGCCGCTGCCGACATTGATTCCTCCCGCACCGGTATTATAACCGCCTCCGTTTGCCGTACCGTTACCGCCATCAACCGCATTTTGGTGCATTGCCGCAATTTGCTCATCCGGTGTACAAACCACGCTTGAGGCATCATCGCCATAAGGATCGACCTCCACTCCGTTTTTCTGAATTTCATAGTGCAGGTGGGCTCCGGTTGAACCACCGGTATTACCGACAAAACCGATAATTTGTCCTTTTTTAACATGAGTTCCTACCCCCACACCGCTGGCAAAACAAGCCATATGTGCATAGAGCATGGTAGTCCCGGCCGGACTATCGGCTTTGAGTTTAATCATATTTCCATAACCGGTTCCCTTAGCCGCATTATATTGGTATCTCATATCGATAATAACACCGTCAGCTCCGGCATAGATTGGGGTTCCGGCGGTGGTAGCATAGTCCACACCTTTGTGTCCGGTCCATTTCCCGGTAATTGGATGGATGCGGTAGCCGTATGGGTCAGACACGCGGTTAACTTTTCCGAGCGGAGAAGCATCAACGCAAGAAGAACTGGCATCACACTTAGTATCGGTAGTGCACTTACTTTCATCATACTGCTTGTCGGATAGCCCTTCGGTGGAACAAGCATTATTTGCATAATTTTCATCGCCGGGAGCAACCGCCGCATTTGCGTCTAATGCAGTCAAGACCAACCCTGCCGACATTATTAAAATGTAGCAGATTTGGATAACTATGTGTTTTGCTCCCAGTTTCATTTTGTTATCCTACTATTTTTTGTTGGGCATTTTGGCCGCATTACCGGCTTTGAGTTTCCCATAAGCATTCATCGCCGCACCGCCGATAAATTTTCCGGCCGCACCCACGCCTTTACCCACACCTTTAGCCATTCCGGTCAGACCTCGCCCCGTCTGATGCAAAGCAATATCACGTGCCATTCCAACCGGTTTCATGGCTTGACCTTTGACCATACTTGTCATTCCGGTCATTTTTTCATGCATCGGCGCCACATCGCCAAAGATACGATCGGGGAAGAGTTTGTTGATTAGTTGTTGATTTTTTCCCACCAATCTAATGGCATAAAGAAAAGCAATACAAAATACCAAGAATCTGCTTTCGGTAATTGAAAACATTTCCGACACCTCGGTCACTTTGTCCGCTTCAATATATTTGAATAACTGGTCCACATCTAACACCGCATCAATCAGTATAATCGCCAAAGTTGCACAAATTGCCAGCATGGCATAAGTCGCCGCCGCTTTGAGGATAATACTGAAACAAGCTCCGACTCTGCCGGTAGTAGGCTTAAACGGCCACAATCCGATGGCAAGCGGCAGCATAATAATGGCAAAGCCGATTTTGAAAGCAATATCGAGCAAGTAGAAGCTCACAAAGAAACTCATCAACATACCCACCACCCACATTGCCGCACCGCAAAGCCATAACCACAAATCGACGATTCTAAACCCCATCACGCTGAAGGCATCAAGAGAATGACACATTAACCCGTTGCCAATCGCCATATTGGTTGCCATTTTAATGCTAATGCCTTCGGTAAAAGCCAAAATTTTATCCAACACCGCCGGATCGATAATATCATCAGGGCCGTTATAAGTATAGGTGTTGGTAGCCCCGCTGTCCGGAATTGGTAGTCCGAGTTTTAGATAAGTATTGGCCAAATCCGCGCCGGCCGCTAAAATCGGATTGATAAAGTAGTCCACGAGCACGGCAATACCGGCATCAAGCATCACGAAAGCCGCCATGACTTTGAACGCAAATTTGAGCAGTTCACCCATCATTTTAGGACCTTCGGGGTTGGTAAAAGAAGAAATTTTCGTAATCACAAAAAATGCCAACCACAAGAGCGAACCGAGCGTCAACAAAATTTTTCCGGCTTCTTTAGACACATCATAGGTCATGGCGCCGGCCGTCATAAATGCCTCCAGCAAAACTTTAATGGTCATACAAGCAAAGCAGTCCTCAAACTCTTCCATATATTCATTCATCGTTTTACAATCACGAGCCCAAGCACTGTCTGTAAAAATACTGCAGATTAATACTGCCATAACCAATACCGGCAGCATTTTGTATATCGCGAGAAATATGTTGAAAATTGATTTTTTCATCATTCTCTCCCCGACCATTTATTAAGTCTTTGCGCAACTGCCGCCTGCACTTGTCGGGTTCGCTTAATTGCTTGTCCCACATAGCTTTTTTGGTATCTTTCATTAATTTTTTGCATCCACGCGACTTTACCCAGTGCGCTGGCTGCACCGCCGGTAAACCAGCCGGCAATCATCAAAGCCATGCCCAGCAGTTTTTGTTGGAACTCATCGCTGATTTTCACATCAACAATCGCGGCGGTAACTTCTTTGCCGATTTTGATGGTTGAAATCACCATAAACGCCAAGAGGAGCAACGCTAAAAATACACCGCTGCCGCTTTCGGTAGCCGCTTCGGCATCTTTGCCGTTGCCCGGATTAAACAAATCTTGATGTTGCACAATAATCTCCAACAGCGCTTTCATTGCCACGGCAATCATAATAGAGATACACATCATAAATGCCGCCGAAGATAAAATGGTTTTGATACCGAAAATCGCCCATTTTTTCTGGAATGGGTAGAATAAGATTAAAATTGGCACCATCACCACAATCACTGCAAATTTGAACACGTTATCAACCAAATAGAATACAAAACTCAGTTTGATAATCATAAACACCACAAGGAGAATAATTCCCACAATCGCCATTGAGAAAGTCCCGATACGTAGGATTCTAAATGAGATATAGTTACCAATCGACAAGCGTTCGTTTAAGGCGCAAATCATGCAGTTCATCATTTTGAGCGGGCCCTCGGGGAAACCTTCCAGTGTTGCCTCGTTGGCCCCGGCCGCCGGCAGACAAAGCACCGGTTTTGCCACTTTTAGTTCCGCATTAAGTACCATGATTTTGCCATCGGCATTCGGGTCAAAATATTCTTGTCCGACCGTATTTAAAATTTCGGCCCCAAATTCCAAAAAAGCATTATAAATAGGAAAGATAAAGGTATTTAAGACATATAGTGCCCCGGTGGTTGAAGATGCCAAGATTCCGCAAAACAAACAGATAAATATTTTTTTGAACACCTCATTCCAGACCTCGCCGGAGTTTTCAGGCGTTATGGAGCTCACAAAACGCATTAGTCGGAGCACAAACCAAATCCCAAACCCGACCATTTCAAGCGCCAGAGCCCCTTTAGTAATATCATCATACAGACCCATCGCCATTGTGCCCATGGCCTCATAAAGTGTGGTCAAAATTTTATCTTGCCAGCAACCGCCTTGGCGCTCCTTACCTTCTTTGTCCACCCAAGAAATTTCGCCTTTTGTGTGTTCTTCGGCCAGTTCTTGGTCCGACTTATTAGAGGCATTTACAGGGGCATCTTCCTTTCCGCAACCGGTTAGCACAAAGGCGAGCGGAATGAGGACGACGAGCATCCTCAAAATTTTGCCTATGTTAGACCAGTTCCACCACATTGTTTTTCTCACTCTTGCGATCGCGGCCCCGCGTTTTGAACCTTATCCAGCTCGGGCATCATCTGTCTTAGTTCAGAATCCGTTTTACCATATACTTCACCCTTGCTGGCATTAAAGTTAGCATCTTTCCCTTCTCTCAAGTTTTGTGCGGCTCTCTTGTTGGCGTAGTAATTTGTGGCTGCCTCATGCTGAGTGCGCTGGCTATTCATACGTGCAGTTTGAGCATTTTGATAGGTATTATAAGCATTATCTCGGCTAATTTTCATTTGCTCTAATTTATTTTGTTCGTCTTTATAAGCCTCGCTCCCTTCTGCCGCATTGGTAATTGCTTCCTGAGCATGATATTGGTTTTCCGCCTGCAAATACTCCTGATATTTGAGGTTTTCATATTCTACCGCACTATCGGTAATTCCCGCCGAATGCTGATAAGATTCTAAATCTTGTTGAGCATTGCTTTCATATTCACTGGCGGTTCTCGGGGTATAATTATATGTCCGCCCACCTTCTCGGTCGGCACCGCTATTGCCGTTATAATTGCCGCCTCTTTGGTTGTTTGCGGTGGTAGTTGAACCTCCGCCGGAAGTATTGCCTCTGCCGGTGTTAGCATTATTATTGCCGTTTTCGTTAGTATTATCGACATTATTATTGGTATTATCATTGCCGTTATTTTGGTTTGTATCCGCATTGCCGCCCTCATTTGGTGCCGGAGTGCTGTTTTGCGCTTGGCTTGAAGTGTCATCTGTTCCATAAATTCCGGCATTTTCTTTGTCGATTCGGACTTGTCCGCGTTCAGTGTTTGCCTGGCCTTGGTTGTAGAGATTTTCGCCTTTATTTATCCAATCGGCACCACTTTTAATTCCGGCGGCCATTGCCAAGTTTCCGGCGATTCCCTGAGCTGCTCCGGCTGCTTTCTGGGCTTGTCCCCATCGCTTGGTTGCCACACCGGCCAACTTGCGCGTACTCTTAAACGGATGCGCAATAAAATTAGCAGTTCCGCTAAGAGCCGCATTCCCGACTTGTTTAGCCTTGGCTGCAACCGGAGCGGCTGCTGTCTTACCCACTTTAGTTGCGCTGTTAACCGCACCGCTTGTAAACAAGCCACCGAGCCTAGCTCCGATATCAATACCGCCGCCGCCGGCCATGCTTCCGGCCAGTTGTGCAGTTTTGGCCGTAAACTTAAAGCCAAAGAAACAACAACATAAAATGATTAAGAAACCGGCGCCGTTAATATCCAAAATTTGTTTAGAGTCGCCGATGTTTCCGCCGCTTAAAACCTCTTCCAGATTTTCGAGTCCACCCGTTGATAACGACGCCTTAATCAGCTGAGTATTAATACTGACTACGATTCCCATAAAGATAAACGTGAAGAAAATGTTCATAAACATATTAAAGCCTTTGCTGGTATATCCGCCGGTAGCCTTGAACGGCCAGCAGGCAATAAAGAAAGTCATCAGCGCACCGATAACCCCCAGCATCACAACGGCATCAATCAGATAAAACCCAAAAGCAAAGGTCAACAGCAATGCGCAAAGATAAATAGCCAGTCCGGAAAACACCATGCTGAAATCCCAGATTCCGAATGCACCCGAAGCTTGTTTGCGTCCCACACACATGATGGAAGATCCGGCCGCCTGCGCAAAAGCAATTTCCGCCTGTACGCCTTTAATAAAACATTCCATTGTGGCATAGAGTTCATCAGGCAAAACTTTGTCGCCGGTCCCGCTTAGTCCGGCGGTGTCTGTCTTACATTCATTAAGAGCCTCTCCGGCTTTAAACATCATCGCCCCGCCAAAATCGAGCGCTGTTGAAAGCAATGGATTAATCACGTAGTAATAAATCGTGTCTTTGTTCAGCAAGAGCAAAAAAGCAATCAAAAACTTAAAGGTGCTTCCCAATAATCCGGTAATAAATTTCGGAGCATCTTGTTTGTTTAGGGAGCTCACGTGCCCGAGTACCGAAAAAGCAATATAAAGAGCAAACCCCACCGACATCACAATCCGAATAGGATCTTTAGTTGCATCAAACGCTTGACGAGCCATAGTTTGCACGGCTTTGAATAGAGATTGGAATAAGGGGCAGAAAATGCAAGTTTTTGCTTCTCTTAACTTTTCTTGTAGCGGAATACACCCTTTCATGACCCCATGCTGAGCTTCACAATCATCTACATCGCCCTCACACTTCCAGCATACGCAATAATTAGAATCCCAAATAATCCCATCATCCACACCTTGAGCACGAGTATAACCGTCTGGACAATTTCCGGTAGACGGACAGTCAATTTCCGTATATCCGGCCCGCGCACAATTGGGAGAAATTGCCAAAAACAATCCGCCAATCAGGATAAACAAGAATTTACTAATTTTGCTCATGATTATTATCCTCCCGTTTCAGCGGATTCCCCAGAATTTTAAATGCCGCAATGAAAACGATTCCCACCACCACGATTGCTCCGATTAAAACGCCCTTATGAGCCATTAAAGCAAATATGTTAAATTTATATGCCAAGACAATCAGCAATAACATTACAATATTGGCAAGAAATGTTTTCATCGTTTTTATTCCTGGTCACTATAATTATTCTAGCACAAATTCCTCAAAAATATTGTTACAGTTTATTGATTTTTTTAGCGAAACTGCCCAAATTCAATAAAGTTCAGCACAGCTCCCATCACACTCCGATTCTTAAACACATTGCTCTGCGAGTTTGCAATTTCAATAAAATTGTCCACTCCCTCCAGCTTGGTTTCTTCCTTTGTCGGCAATAGTTTGCGGATTCCTTTGGGCAACCATGCCGCCATTCCTCTCGCGGCCGGCTTGCAATAAATAATCCCCACCTGCGTTTTAGGTGGAAAACTAGGAATTTTCGCTACTTTTTCGGGGGCCAATTCTTCGCACATCGGACCGCAAATCCACCGAGCTAGCGCGTTTTTACTCAATGCGGTAATAAATCTTGAACCCTGATTAGGTGGGCAAACCTGCACAATTCTCCCGACATTAAGTTTTTGCTGCCACGGTGCTTTAATAGAAAAGAGTTTTCTGAGCAAAATACCGCCCACTCCCGAGGTCACAAACGACACCTCTGTCGTGTCTTCCAAATTATTTAACAAAAATATCAGTTGCCTGATATGCGATTCCATATCGCATTGCATGGAGGGATAATTAATTGCCGCAGCCAAGTATCCGCGTTTTAGGGCCTTGCGCCACAAGGGCTTAAAAATGTTTTTATTTTCTCCAAAACCATGGAGCATCACAATCATTTTTCCGTCTTGGCGTGGCAACTCATATATATCAATATAATTGATAAACGCCTTGCGGCATTCCTCAAAAGTCCCTTTGTGGCGCACAATATCCCAAGCATCAAGCAAGCGGTAGGTCTTCGAGACGCAATTGCGCTGGATTCTCCATTTCTGATAAAAAAACACATCGGCCCAAAACTGACTTCCGCCGAATGTAAAAAAACTAAACCTCATCACTCCCCCATACTTAATTTATACCCGGCGACCTATCGGCCGATTCCGCTTTGATTCGGAATAGCCGTAAGCGTCACACACGAATCATCAGACCCGTCGGATTCGATTAAAATTTGGATAGCCCGATTCCCTCTCACATATGTCATCTGGCTGATTCTGGCTCTCACTGTTGCCACTTCAATCCATTTTAATTTAGGCATTTCAGAGACATAGAAATCATAAATCCGGCTGGCATTATACGGACAATCAAACGCCAAACTTCCAATCCAGCTTTCTCCGCTGCCTAAAGCCTTGGTCTGATCCAAATCCACATAAGCTTTTTCAGGGAAGGGGACATCGGGAAAATTTGCAAATGCCGGTGGAATCTCATTACCGTCGACTCCGCGCAGCACCGGTTTATCCGAGGCGCACCCACACAAAAGAACCAAAAAAGCCAAAGCTAAAATATTGTTTTTTAACATAATTAGTGCCTTATCCATAATTAAGATATACATTTTTAGCATAATCATAACATCAATAAGGTTAAAATTTAGGAAACGAAATCAGGAAACAAAATGGGGATAATTTTTAAAAGCCAAAGCAATAATTTTGTAACGATAAAACAATAAATTAAAAAAAAAGTAAAAAAAAATCAAAAAAGTTTCAAAAAATATGTTGACAATGTGGAAG
The DNA here is from genome assembly GCA_944391725.1 of uncultured Alphaproteobacteria bacterium. GTDB lineage: Bacteria > Pseudomonadota > Alphaproteobacteria > RF32 > CAG-239 > MGBC133411. The sequence goes on from CALXUQ010000017.1 coordinate 32,696, forward strand.
AGATGGCATATAAACCGCTTTGTCGCCGCGATGAGGTGAGTTTGGAAAAAGCGAGCTAAGCGGTGAGTTATAAAGAAAAAGTGAATAAGAGATATAAGAAGATACGCAGACGGTAGTATCGAATAAAAAAGATAT
>CALXUQ010000018.1 GCA_944391725.1 uncultured Alphaproteobacteria bacterium
TTCCGGATAGTCCTTCGCTACAATTTCTTGCAGCAGGTTAAAATAAAATTCTTGGTCACGACATCCATTGGTATTGCAAAAGCAAATATCGCCTTGAAGTTTTTGTTCGTTCCCCGGCAGCAAATATGAGGCAAAAGGCAAAAAGTCGGTTCGACAAGAAAATTCTTCATATAAAGCATTTAACAGCGGATTATTCTCAGTGGCTAAAAATTTTTGGAAACGAAGCAAAGGCGGGTAAGGGTGACGGCGCCTGAATAATCGGGCCAGCGGGCGCTCATAGCGAAAAGTGCGTAAACCGGAAATAACAAACAGTGAACCGGCTTGAGCTAAGCGGATTGCTAACCGCTGCTTTTTTAGGAATTGTAAAAACCGATTTATCATTCTATAATGTTTCCCGTATTGAATTTTTGAGGTAAAAATGCCCGAACTGCCAGAAGTTGAAACTATAATGCAAGCGGTTGTAAAAGCCATCGGTAAGGCTAATATAATCGATGTCAAGGTTAACAACAACCGATTTCGTGAAAAAATCCCCGATGATTTTGCCGCTAAAATACGCGGCGCTCAAATCATCTCCTATAAACGGATTGCCAAATATATTACTATCGGACTCAACAATGGTTTGACCTTGATTTGGCATTTGGGGATGAGCGGCAAAATCAAAATTTGCGATGAACTGCCTGAAATGTTAGACAAGCACGATCATGTAATTATCAAAACAGATAAAGGCTATCTAATCTTTAATGATACCAGGCGTTTTGGCTTGCTGACTTACTGCGAATCCAAAAATCTAAATCAGGTTCCCTTTATTGCAAAAATAGGGCTGGATCCGTTTGATGAAAATTTGACGCCGGATTATCTTTATAATCATTTAAGCAAGAAAAAAATTCCGATTAAGGTTGCTTTGCTCGACCAAGAGATTATCTGTGGAATCGGCAATATTTATGCTTCGGAAATTCTTTATCTGGCCAAGATTTCGCCTTTGCGAGAATCTAACAAAGTCGGATTAAAAGAATGTGCGAGCATAATTGAAAAAACTCGTGAAGTGCTCAAAAAAGCCATTGCCGCCGGTGGTTCAACCATCCATGATTATAAAAAACCCGACGGCAGCTTGGGTTATTTTCAAAATATGCATTGCGTTTATAATAAAACCGGGCAAAAATGTCCTTGTTGCACCTGTAATGTTGAACAAAGCGGAGGAATCCAAAAAATTGTTCAGGCCGGGCGCTCAACATTTTATTGTCCCACTGTTCAGAAGTGATGAAAATGATGAAATATGCGTTGTACCTTATTCTTGTTCTGGTCGGCTTGACCTTTAATCAGAAGGCAATGGCGGCGGCCGGATTTATTGACGGACTGGAAGATGTACCGGTGATGGAAGGGCTTAGCCAACTGCCTAATGATGCTATCTCGTTTGGCAATGAAGAAAGCCGTTTGGTGGAGGCAATCTTGGTGGGTGAAAACAGTAGTTTTGCCAAAGTGGAGAAGTTTTATAAAGATACTTTGCCGCAGATGGGGTGGAGCTTTCAGGGTAAGAAAAACAGCAGTTTGATATTTTATCGCGACAGGGAATCGCTTGAGATTACTCAGACCCAAGCTAATCCGCTGAAAATCAGAATTACCGTTAAAAGCAAAAATTAAATTTAGGAATCGCTATGGAACATAAATATATTACTGTTGAAACGCTTGAGAATATCGGAATAATTACGCTAAATCGGAATGAGGTGCTTAATGCCGTTAACGAGGGGATGTTGGCTGAAATTGCCCACCAACTCGGAATATTTGACACCGATGATAATATCAGAGCAGTAGTGCTTAAGGGTAGTGAAAAAGCTTTTGCCGCGGGAATCGATATTTTTGAAATTCATAAAAAGCAAAAACAAGGCGGATTTGTTTTGGGCGAATTTTATAAATCTTTTGCTTTGATTGAAGATTTCAGCAAACCAATTATCGTGGCGGCGTCTGGTTATGTTTTGGGAATCGGCTTGCAGCTGGCAATGTGCGGAGATATTATTTTGGCGGCGGACAATGCTCGTTTCGGACAACCGGAAATCAGTCTCGGAACTTTCCCCGGGTTTGGTGCAACCCAAAAACTTTGCCAGACTATCGGCAGAGCCAAAACCTCAGAAATGATTTTGACCGGAAGAGCCATGAATGCTCAAGAAGCTAACGAATCCGGATTAATCAGTAGAATCGTCCCGTTGGCAGAACTCCAAAATGAAAGTATTCGGGTGGCAAAACAAATTGCCAGCCTTCCGAGAATCGCTATCGAAATGGCGAAAGACTCCATTAACCATCCGCTTAAGCAAATTCAAGAGCCGGGAATCGATTATGAAAACAAAAACCTGCAATCTTGTTTTAATAGTCAGGATTTTGCCGAATCTCTTGCCGCTTTTATTGAAAAAAGGTCGCCAAACTATAAGAATCAATAAATTTTGTAAAATTGTTGTTGACTTCTCCGTGGCTTAGCGGTTATAAATCATTACAAAATTAAACTGTAGTTAACTTTTATAAATAGGATGAATTAAAAATGGCCAATCATAAATCGGCAAAAACCAGAATTAACAGAAACAACAAGAGAAATATCATTAACGGTGCTCGCAGAAGCCGGGTTCGTACTTTTGTTAAAAAAGTTGAAGCTGCTATTCTTGAAAATAACAAAGAATTGGCTTTGGCTAATTTCAAAGTTGCAGAATCCGAATTGATGTCGGCAGCCCGCAAAAACATCATTCCTTTGAACAGAGCTGCACGGACTGTTTCTCGTCTTTCTCACAAAATTAAAGCGCTCTAGTTTTATCTGTTTTTGTAATTTTTTGCAAACCAAAAATTCCTTATTTTTTTCTTGACAAGGGAATTTTTGGTTTGCTCTTTTTTAAACCAGAATCCAAGGAATCTGCGCGACTCTAAAAGAATCCCTTGTCAAGAAAATTAATTGCAATGTTCTAGTTTTGTTTTGTTGTAATTATTTTTTTTCGTATTACTATCCAAGACATCTTAAATGAGTTGGTAATAAATTTTTAACGAATCTAAAACCGAATTTTTTTAAGGTCAGGAAACGAAAAATTATTAGCGGTTGATTTGAGATCTTAAGTAGTAATATTTTGATGTATGAGATTGGTTTTTGAGCCCTATATAATAAGGTGCAGAATTAAAAAATCTTCTTATCAAAATTAGCTCCTTAAGCAATCAGATTTTCTGGTTGAAAACAACCGGAGCTATGGGGAAGCTCTTAAAGTTAATTATTTGAATTTATAATGGGGAGTAACAATGGCTGAAGAAGCATTAGATACAATTAACTCTGTACAAGATCAATGGGGACAGATTTGCAGCCAATTGAAGGTTGAAGTTGGGGAAACAGCTTTTGATAGCTGGCTCAAACCACTGACACCGGGTTCGTTTGCCGATGGGGTGATGAACATTTGCGTTCCGACCAGATTTATGCGCAACTGGGTAATTACTCATTATAGTGATCGTATTCACAAAATTTGGGAGAAAAAGAATCCGGAAATTCGTCAGGTCAACTTTGTGGTACAAGCCGTGCAAGATGAAGCTAAAGGTCTTTATAATCCTTCTTGCCGCTCGCTCTTAAAGAAAATTTCTTCAAGCCCGGCTCCGCAAAATATCTATCAATCGGGGGTTAACTCCATCATTGCCAACAATCAAGAATTTAGTGCTAATAACGACCAATCTATTTCCGTACCGCTCAATCCGCAATATACTTTTGATAACTTTGTGGTCGGCAAAACCAATGAATTTGCTTATGCTGCCGCTCGTAAAGTAGCCGAATCCAGAAATGTTTCGTTTAATCCGTTGTTCTTATATTCCGGTGTTGGTTTGGGTAAAACTCACTTGATGCACGCCATTGCTTGGCACATCAAACAACAAGACCCCAGCCGCAACATTGTGTATCTTTCGGCCGAGAAATTTATGTATAAGTTTGTCAGAGCTTTGCGCTACAAAGATACCACCGCTTTTAAGGAACAGTTCCGCTCGGTTGATGTCTTGATGGTCGATGACGTTCAATTTATGGGCGGCAAAGATACTACTCAAGAAGAATTTTTCTATACCTTTAACTCTCTGATTGAAGAAGGTCGGCAGATTATTATTTCGGCCGATAAATCTCCGGCAGATTTAGAGGGAATCGAAAACAGACTGAAATCTCGTTTGGGTTGCGGTTTGGTGGCCGATATTCACCCCACCGATTTTGATTTGAGAATGGGAATTTTGGAAAATAAAGCACGTCAGCTCGGCGTAGAATTACCTCAAAAGGTTTCGGAATTCTTGGCTCAAAAAATTACTTCCAACATCAGAGAGCTTGAAGGCGCTTTGCGTCGGGTTATTGCTCACTCGCAATTGCTTTCGGACAAAGAAATTACCCTGGATATGACCCAAGACGTGCTGAAAGATATGCTGCGTTCTTATGACAAACGCACCACGATTGATGAAATTCAGAAAAAAGTGGCAGAGCATTTCAATATCTCGGTCAAAGAGATGCAGTCTTCGCGTCGGGCTCGGACAGTGGCCAGACCTCGTCAGATTGCAATGTATTTGGCAAAACAGCTGACTTCTCGTTCGTTGCCGGAAATCGGCCGCAAGTTTGATCGTGACCACACCACGGTTATGCACGCCGTACGCAAGGTTGAAGAACTTATCTTGGAAGATGCTTCTTTGGCGGAAAATGTCGATGCTTTGCGTCGGGCCTTGGAAGGCTAGTAGTTAACTTTACGACACCCCGCACCCTGGAGAAATCCGGGGTGTTTTTTTATGCACTTAAATTTTTTTAACATTAAAAAAGCTGTTGATGAATCCGCGTTTTTACTTATGCTTTTTGTGCTTTGTGTTAGTATTGGTATAATTAAAACTGAAATTTTAGTGGATAGTATCATGAAGTTTACAATAGAAAGAGCAAGTTTGCTCAAAACTCTCGGACATATGCAGAGTATTGTCGAAAAAAGAAACACCATTCCGGTGCTTTCTAATGTGAGAATCGAGGCCTTGAACGGCGAAATCAGCTTCAAGGCAACCGATATGGATACCGAAATTACAGAAATGGCAGAAGCAGGCGTCAGTGAAACAGGGGCAACTACCGCTCCGGCACATATGCTTTATGACATTGTTCGCAAACTCTCGGACGGGGCTGATGTCGAGATTACTTTCCCCGATGAAAAAGGCCAACTCACCATTGCATCGGGACGTTCTAAGTTCTCGCTTTCAACTATCGGAGTAGAAGATTTTCCGGTTATTTCCGGTGATGCGCTCCCGATTAACTTTGTGATGGAAAAAGAAGAACTCAAAGACGTGATTGACCGCACTAAATTTGCCGTTTCAACTGAGGAAACTCGCTATTATCTCAACGGTGTTTATATGCACGCTAAAAAAGAAGGCGAGGCAAAAGTTTTGCGCGTGGTGGCAACCGATGGTCACCGTTTGGCTTGTGTCGAATCGCCTCTGCCGCAAGGTGCAGAAAATTTGGCCGGAGTTATCATTCCTCGCAAAACAATTACCGAAGTGCGCAAGTTGCTTGATGATAACGGCGCTGAAAATGTTACCGTTTCGATGTCGGAAAACAAAGTGCGTTTTGCCCTCAATGATGTGACCTTAACTTCTAAACTCATTGACGGTACTTATCCGGACTATGAACGCGTTATCCCGACCGACAATGATAAAAACCTTGAACTCGGGGTAAAAGAGTTGTCTTCTGCAGTTGACCGCGTGTCCGTTGTAGCAGAGCGGACCAGAGCGATTAAGATGATTACCGGTTCGGCTAAAGTTACCATTATGACTTCTAGTCCGGATTTGGGTAGCGCTTCTGAAGAAGTGGAAGCAAAATATGAAGGTGATTCCATTGAAATCGGATATAACTTCCGTTATCTGCTCGATATCTTGAATGAAATCAAAGGTGACAGCGTCCGCATTTCCTTTACGGACGGGACTTCTCCTTCGGTTATTCACGATACTTCGGATTCCAGCGCTATTTATGTTTTGATGCCGATGAGAGTATAAGCTTTGGGTTAAATGAACAATACAGCGACAGAAATTCAGGTTCAAGCTACAGAAAAGTCAGGCGTTTTGCGTCTGACTTTAACTGATTTTAGGAACTATCCATTTTTGCGCATTAATGCCCATTGTGCGCCGGTAGTGATTACCGGTGAAAACGGTTCGGGCAAGACCAATATTTTGGAGGCTATATCCTTCCTTACCCCCGGGAGAGGCCTACGCGGAGCCCGACTGGCAGACATCAAGCGAATCACTCCGGCGCTTATCACCGATGAATATAGTCCGACAGAAATTGCGAATTTGAGTTGGGCGGTTTCAGCAACAGTTCAAAAGGGCGGAGAGGAAATTGAAATCGGCACTGCGGCCGAAAAATCCACGCGCGAAACCGCCGAGGAAAGTCGCAGTTTTGATCGGCGAATCGTAAAAATTGACGGTAATAAAGTTTCTTCTCAAGCTGAGCTTGGCAAATATATCTCGGCTAACTGGATTACACCCCAAATGGACCGCTTGTTTCGGGGCGGCTCTCAGCCAAGGCGGAGTTTTTTGGACCGTTTGGTTTATGCCTTTGATTTAGAACACGCGCGGCGGACGGCTAATTTTGAGCACTGGTACAAAGAGTGGTATCAACTTCTGAAAGCCGGTAATCCGGATAACAACTGGCTCAAAAGTCTGGAAGAAAATATGGCGGCGACCGGTGTGGCCATTGCAGCGGCGAGGCGTGAGCAAATTGCCAAGCTTAATCGGTTTATCGAATCGGAGCCAGATGACATATTCCCCAACGTGATGTTGGAGCTTGATGGTACCATTGAGCAAATGCTTGATAAAATGCCGGCCGTGGAAGTGGAAGACTATTATCAAAACCTCCTTAAAAAGCAACGCCGCAACGTGCTTTATAATGATAGCATTGACGGTATTAACCGCACCGATTTTAAGGTTTATTATAAGAAAAAACATATGCCGGCCGAACTTTGCTCCACCGGAGAACAAAAGTCTTTGCTTATTAGCATTATCTTAGCGCAATCTAAGTGCCAGACCTTGCACCAGGGCTTTGCTCCGGTACTTCTACTTGATGAGGTGACAGCTCATTTGGATGATAAAAAGCGCGATGCCTTGCTCGAGAAAATTCTTGTCTTAAAATCTCAAGCTTGGATTACGGCAACAACCCCCGCTCCTTTTACCAAACTGCAAGATGACGCCTTATTTTTAACCGTGCGCAACAATCAAATCTCACCAAGCAAATAAGAGAATTTTTTTAACCAATATTAACTCAAAATTGACAAGTTTGGGGTTATTGTTATACTATGTAACAAAATGTAGTTAACAAGGTGGAATAAGCTTATGGAAACCCAATATTATACCCTGATTGAAAAACAGGATTTTTATGAAATCATTGAAAACAAGTACGGCGAACTTGCCATCTTTATTGATGCACGCGAAGGCTTGCCGCAAAATCCGGTGCTGGAATTTGACGGCAAAAAAACCGCACTCTTAAAACGTGACGGGCGCTTGGCGGTGAAGCTTGATAATATTGATAAGGAAACAAGAGAACCTTTGGCAGAAGCCGAGTTTGTGATGATTGCCGAGCTTAATGGCAAAACCGTAGAACGGGTTTATGGTGTGCCGGTGGAAAATGTGGAAGAAATTGTCTTTGAGGGGCGTCAGACCAGAGCTGATGAATTGGTCAAAGCTAAAACTCGTGATGAGCTTTTAGCCAGCTTTGGCGCCGTACGCTGCTGGACTAATGGAAGCGAAAAATAATGACTGACAATAATACTACAAATAAACTTATCGGTTTGGTACTGGTTACTCACGGAAATTTGGCGCTGGAGTTTATCTCGGCAATGCAACACGTGGTCGGCAAGCAAGAAAATGTGGCTGCGGTTTGTATTGGTCCGGAAGATGATATGGAAATGCGCCGCCAAGAAATTTTGGATAAGGTGAGCGAAGTAGACAGCGGGGCCGGAGTTATTGTCTTGACCGATATGTTTGGAGGTACTCCTTCTAACTTGGCCATCTCAATTATGGATCGGGCTAATGTTGAAATTATTGCCGGAGTTAACCTCCCGATGCTGATTAAAATTGCTACTCTCCGCAAAGAAAAAAACCTTAAAGAAGCGGTTTCCGGTGCGCAAGAAGCCGGCAAAAAATATATTAATGTTGCTTCTCAGCTTTTGGGAGCATAGCTGATGTCAGATGGTAATTTTTGCACCGCAACGCTCGAAATTTTGAACCGCAAAGGTCTACACGCTCGTGCCGCCGCGGCTTTTGTGAAAACCGTGGAACAATTTGATGCTGAGGTGACCGTAGAACGTATCGGACAAGTGGTTTCCGGAACTTCAATTATGGGTCTAATGATGTTGGCGGCAGCCAAAGGCACTGAAATTACGGTTCATGTAACCGGAAAACAGGCTAAGGAAGCTCTGCAAGCAATTTCAGAGCTTGTAAATAATAAATTTGGCGAAGATTAGCCAAATGAAAACTACCACCAAAGCGCCCCGTAACAAAACTCTTGAGCTTTCTCCTAAAGAAGAAAAAGCTTATGTTGCGCGCTGTCTGCGGCTCAAAAAGAAGTCTACTTTTGATGAGGTTATCAATAAAACCATTCATCAAGATGCTCTAAAGGCAATTGACTTGCTGCCGGATAAATGTGTGGATTTAATGGTGGTGGATCCACCTTATAATCTGACCAAGAATTTTGGAACAACTACATTTAAGGAAACCGACCTCAAAAGCTATAAAAAATGGCTCGACAAATGGCTCAAAAAAACCGTGCGTATCCTTAAAGACAATGCATCAGTTTACATTTGTTCAGACTGGAAAACCTCAATTGCCATTCCTGAAATTGCCGGTAAGTATTTTATACTCCAAAACCGCATTTCTTGGGAGCGCGAAAAAGGTCGCGGTGCTCAAAACAACTGGAAGAACTGTCTTGAAGACATTTGGTTTTTCACGATGGGAAAAGAATATACCTTCAATATTGAGGCGGTTAAAATCCAAAAAGAAGTGATAGCACCTTATCGCGACAATAACGGTGCCCCCAAAGACTGGGTACAAGACGGTGAAAAGCGCTATCGACTCACTCATCCTTCTAATATCTGGACCGACATATCCATTCCATTTTGGTCCATGCCCGAAAACACCCCTCACCCAACCCAAAAACCCGAAAAACTGATTGCCAAGCTCATTTTGGCCTCAAGCAACTCCGGTGATGTGGTTTTTGACCCCTTCTTGGGTTCCGGCACTACCTCGGTCACCGCCAAAAAGCTCGGACGACGCTTTATCGGGATTGAGCGAGAAAAAGAATATGCGGCGCTTTCGGAACGACGCTTGGAGCTGGCGGACACCTACCCGAATATCCAAGGTTTTGAAAACGGTATCTTCAAAGCCCGTAATTGCTAAAAACTTGCGGTAAACCTAATTTTATGATACAATTAATTTTAGTAAGAATTAGAGTAGGCAAACGGCAATGGTAAAGAAAATATCCAGAGAACAAATGATGGGTTTGCGTATGGGAATTCCGCTGGCGGCAATGGCGGTTAATTCGGTGAATTTGAATGCGCAAGAACAAGACCATACGCCGATTGCTAATAATGAACATCAGATTGAGGCACAAGCCGCTTCTCCCACTCATGAAGATGAGGGCAAAACCTTTATCAGTGATGCCGAAATGTATTCGCGGCTACAGTTTGATGACCAAGGTGAAAATCTATTTTTCAAAACCGAGGACGGGAATTTTCAAAATATTCAATACAGCAAAAGCGAGGCTAAAAAGACCCTGAAAGAAGAGCGCCAAACCTTGCGTGAGGCGTTTGAGGAAGTATCTCCCGAAAATGTGGTGAAAACCGATACCATTCCCGTGACGGAAGAGCATTTGGTTGAAGGGGTGGAGCTGGGCTATTATGACCCGGAACAAAAACAAGTAGTGATGCGAGTTTTGAAATATGATAACGAATTTCTTGATAAATTCGTAAATGAACGGATGATAAATAACCCTAATGTGTATCGCCAGCTTTCTCAATTGATTGATAAAGATGAGCCGTCTTTTGATGACTGCAAAAATTATGTGGTGGAATGTATTAACAACATAAATGCTCGGCGCAAAGGAATTACCGTTCATGAATTAAACCACATGAAGCAAGACAAAAATGGGATTTTGCTACCGGGGATTAGCCCTGAACAAAGTATGATTCTTGAGCAAACCAATGAGATTTCTTCTAATATTGCCGAACTGCTCTCCCAACGCGATGAATATATCAAAACCGGAAATATTGATGCGATTAATGATTATTTCCAATTTTATAAAGATGCCATCAAAAACAAAGAAATTGTTCCGGGCAGTCGGGTAAAAGAATATGAAGATAAAGAATTTGCCTTGATTATGAACGGAACGCAAAAAACTTGGGAAAATGAACTGCAAGATTTGTATATGAGAAAACAAACTTTGAGCAGTGCCATTGGATATATTGATGAACAAAGCAATGTATACTTATTAAACCCGAATGAGAAAGAATTAGAACGGCGGGAGAAAAGTGCTCTGAGCTTTGAAATTAATGACCGCAAAGTATGTTTGTATGATTATCGAGAAAAACAGCCACAAGTTCCGGAGCAATATTTATCGCTGGTTAACGAGTATTACCAACAAAAATTTGGCGGACTGAGCCAAGAGCAACTCGAAAAAATCGGCGAGATAAAATCGCCCGAACAGCTAAACAAAATCAAACTTGAAAAAACTGCTGATTATCAGACCCAAAAACGCAAAGAAGATGCCTTGAAGATTTTGGAAAAACAAGGGCGAATCGTTATGTCTGACCACAAGAGCAAATCTGCCAATAGTGTAAATTTGCTGGCTCAAAAATCCAACCGAACTTATTGATATAGCAATTTGGTTAGGGTTTAGACCTCTTGTTTTGATTCCTTTTGAGATTAAATCAATGATGATGCTTACGCTATGTGAGCGAATTTTAATCTTTTTAGGAGTTCTAACATGAAAAACGAATATGAAAACAACAAAACCAGCAAAACCGCTTCCAGCAATTCTGAAAATACTAACAAAACCGCTGCGGATAAAAATTCCTCTAAAGGTTGCGGCTGCGGTTGCGGCAATAAATAATTTAAGCTTAGCCGCTTAATATAAAATCCCCTTGCAGAATTTTTTCCGGAAGGGGATTTTTTGTTTTACTATTCGGATTATTTAGTTATATAGTATATGTATTGTGCTTTATAAGGGGTTGCAGAATAAGGGGTTGCAGATGAAAAAATTTGTTTTGATAATAGCCGCTGCGCTGTTAATGTTACCAATATCCGCTAAAGCCTCGCAGGAAGAGGCGTTGCGACAGATTGAAACTTATCTCAACAGTATCAAAACGCTGGAGGCAGATTTTGTGCAAACTTCCAGTAACGGCGGAACCGCCGAGGGGAAACTTTATATTGCCAAGCCTAACAAAATCCGCATGGAATATGACGACCCGACCTCAGTCTTGATTGTGGGTGATGGCAACTACATTGTATATAATGACAAAGAACTCGACCAGGTGACCCATATTGATTATGACGACATTCCGGCGTCGCTTATCTTGGCTAATGATATAAAAATTGACGGCAAAAACATTAAAGCCAGCAACTTTTATCAAGATGCCGGTATCACTTCCGTAACCTTGGATTATAAAGACAAAGGTGATGTCGGGCCGATAACGCTGTTGTTTTCAAACAATCCGTTAGAACTCAAACAATGGAAAATTGTGGACCCGCAAAATATTGAAGTGAAAATCTCCTTATACAACTCCATGCAAGACGGCAAACTTGATGACAGCTTGTTTAAGTTTAAGGATAAAAAATCTAATCCGCTTAACTACAAAAAGAAAAGATAATGTCGACTTTTAAACTAGCTACTTGGAATGTGAATTCCATTCGCATTCGTTTGGAACTTCTCAAAAAACTTATTGAGGCTGAAAATCCGGATATTATCTGTTTGCAAGAAGTGAAAGCAAAGGAAGAAGATTTTCCGTTTGCTGACATCCGCGCCATGGGGTATCCGGAAATTGCGCTTTATGGTATGGCCGGATATAACGGTGTGGCAATTCTTGCCAAAACTCCGCTTAAATCGCCCGAAAAACTCAATTGGGTCGGCAAAACCGATGCCCGCCATATCAAAGCCTATGTGTTCGATGACATTGAAATCAACAATATTTATATTCCGGCCGGCGGGGATATCCCAGACCCGATTGTCAATTTATCTTTTGCGCATAAATTAACTTTTATGGACGATATTGCTGAGTATTACGAACTCCACAAAGCTGAGCTGGCGAGCAAAAAAATGCTCCTGTGCGGCGATTTTAATGTGGCACCGTGCGAAAATGATGTGTGGAACCATAAGCAGATGCTCAAAATCGTATCACACACCCCGATTGAGGTACAGCGGCTCACCCGACTGCGCAACTCTTTGGATTTGGTTGATGTGGTGCGCAAGCTTTATCCGGAGCCGGAAAAAATCTACACCTGGTGGAGCTATCGTAACCCGAACTGGGCGACCAACAACAAAGGGCGGCGATTGGACCATGTATGGGTTTCGCCTAATTTGAGCGAGCGAGTGGTCAGCGCCAAAATTCTCAAAGAGGCTCGTAGTTGGGAGCGTCCGTCCGATCACGTCCCGTTGATTGTGGAACTAAAACTTTAGCTGATACCCGCCATCTTCCGTCAAAATCAGCTGAGCGGAGGCATCATCGTGCTCGACTTTTTGGCGCAGGCGATAGATATGCGTTTCAATAGTATGAGTGGTGGCCTCGGGATTATAACCCCATACTTCCTGCAATAACTCGTTTTTGGCGGTTATCTTATCCGCTCCGGCCTTATATAAATATTTAATAATCGAAATTTCTTTTTCGGTTAATTTAATCACTTCACCATTGCGCAAATTGCAGATTTCTTTTTTGAAGGGCCGCAACTCATAATTATTAAACCGCAAATAGCCGTCCTCGCTGTTTTCATACAGGTGAATCCCCGATTTTATCATATCGAGCAACAAGGCAAGCGAGAGCGGTTTTTCAACCACGGTAACATTGTTTAAGGACACATCGACACCATTAGCCGTTAACAAAAACACCGGAGCGGGGTGATCGGCATATCTCTCCGCCGCTTCTTCCTGCTCATCTAACAGTACCAAATCATAGAAAGTGCCCGCTTCATCCGTACGAATAACATTGAAATCCGGCGCATAAAGTTTGATTTGGCCGCTTAAATCTTCGGCAAAAGCTTCATTATCTGACAAAAACAACAGATTAGGCATTAGTCTTATTCCTTAAAAGTTCAGCCGTAAACCCGAAACCACCGCATAGCCGGTACGATTTTCCGAGACCGCATCGGTGGCACCACGAAACTTGGTATAAGCTCCAATCAAGTAGGCATCTATCCATTTATTAAACTGGTATTGGTTAGACAACATGGTGATTTGGCTACGGTTCTTAGTGTGTGAGGCTTTGGCATCAAAATAACCCAAACTAACCTGATAGGGCCCGATTTCATACCCCAAACCAATGTCCCAGGCATATCCCTCACGGTAGTTATCAAACAACTCCGGTGTGCGCTCGCTTATCGGGCTTGGCTTTCTCTTGTCATCACCATCAATATAAGTTTTGCGAAAACTGCCGCCCAAGGTCCAACCACCGCGTCTTAACTGCATTCCGGCGCCAAGTTCTTTATCATTATCGTGATACTCGGCATAGCTCAAAGAAGCACTGATATCAACAAAGTCTAAATCCAAATTATGATACAAAGCCGCGATATAGCCTTCATCTTTGGCATAGTCGGCAAATTTGTTAATCAATCCGGTGCGGCTATATGCATCGGGCACATAAGAAAAGCCCAGCAAAGTATTGTAAAATTCCGGTGTGATATAGCTAACCTTAGCCGCAGTTCCGTCGGTATTGATAGCGGTGCTGTTTAGGGTTGCAAAAGAAGCGGTCTTTTTAGTCCGAACCCAGTTCGGATTGGTAATAAAATCAACCACGCGGCTCTCATTTAAGCCCAACGGACCAACCATGGGCGCACCCTGATGAAACTGGGTGGCGACGTTGGCGGTTTGCCCAATCATCAATCTTCCGGCCGGTGCATCAAAAATGCCATAAACCTCCTCACCCCAATCGCCTTGGCTATAGTTTTTGAGCTCGTGGTCAATACCGCCCATAAAATCGGCATTAAGCGAGGCGCTGTAATCGTCATTATAAGTATAAATCACTGCGGTATTGAGCCGGAAATCTCCGGTGCCTTGGCTATGATGCTCATAGTTTTGAAATCTTGGCTCAAGGTCTGAATAGCCATATAAGCCGGTGGCCGAACCGCTAATCTCATAATCCCAAGCCGCAGAGGCGCTAAAAGGAAACATTAGCCCTAGTAAAAGTGCCGGAAAAGTTTTGTTCATCAAAATCATCCTTTGTATATAAACTGTCTTAAGTTTAGTCCGTGGCGGCGAGCTGTCAACAAAAATCTATCTATACATAAGCGCCATTATGACAAATAAAATTGCTTTACCCCCAAAAATGTGCTATGATGCGTTTGATTTGAGGCAAAAAATGAAAAACGAATATGAAGATGGTCGCGATGAGTTGGCCGAAAAGAAAAAAATGCTGATTGAGGAAGTTAACAAAGGTATCAACAGCAATATTCCTTTGCGCAAAGAGCAGAAAAAATATCTCAAAAATATGCTCTTGTTTGTGATTTTGCGCACCTCAAAAAGCAAATCGGCCAATCCCTTAAACTTGCAAAAAATTGTTAATCGCGCTTTCAAAAAGTTGTTTGTCCGCATGATTTTTAACCAAAGCAGCGAAGAAGATCTTGATGAGGACGAAGAATTTTATGACCACAATTTTATTGTTAATCTGAACAATATTCAGGCTAATGACAATAAAATGAACCTAAATAAAATCAGCAGCTGGATTTCGCCAAAAAACATTATGACCTCACTTAAAGAAGCGGTGAGCGGTTTGCTATCTAAAAAAGCTTTGGCAGCCCGAAAAGAAGTGAAAGTCAACCACCGCGAAACGCCCGAAGAAATTTTGGCTCGTAAGCGAATGGCGCGGGCAATGACCGCAGAAAGGCAAAAGCTGATTATGCAAGAACAATCTCGCGAGTTTGAAAACCAGATGGAAAATATGATGCGCCAGAGAATGTATGAACTGGAGCGCGGCGAACGCTCCAGACACTAATCTTGAGCTTTTGGAGCAATTTTTTGAGATTTTAGCTGTCCGCAGGCGGCTAAAATATCTTGTCCGCGGGCCACGCGCACCGGTGCCGAGTAGCCGGATTTTTCCAAAGCAACCGAAAAGGCCGTAACCTTGTTTTTGGGGCTCGGTTCATAGGAACAACCCGGCCAAGGGTTAAACGGTATCAGGTTAAACTTTGCTAAAATCTTATATTTTTTCATCAGTTTAATCAGTTGATTGGCACAATCTAGGCTATCATTAATATCTTTGAGCATCAGGTACTCAAAAGTGATGTATTTGCCCCAACTGGCTTGTTTTTGAAATTCTTGGCAAGCCTTCATCAACTCATCTATCCCGTATTTGCGATTAATCGGCATAATCCGAGAGCGAATTTCATCATTGGGGGCGTGCAGGCTAATGGCCAAACGAACACCAAGCTCGCTGGCCACCAACGGAATTTTGGGTGCAATGCCTGATGATGACAAAGTAATGCGCCGTTTGGAAATGGCAATGCCATCACCATCGGAAATGATTTTTAAGGCCTTAAAAACATTATCAACATTGTGCAGAGGTTCGCCCATGCCCATAACCACAATATTGGAAAGATAGCGGGTTTCATCGGAGGGGCTCGGCCATTCGTGATAAGCATCGCGGGCAACCATAAACTGGCCGACAATTTCTCCGGCGGTTAAATTGCGAGTGAGTTTTTGAGAACCGGTATGGCAAAAAGTGCAACCAACCGCGCAACCAACCTGAGTTGAAATGCAAACGGCACCGCGGTCGGTTTCGGGGATATAGACCATCTCCACTCTTTGACCATCGGCAAATTCCAAAAGCCATTTGTGGGTTTTGTCTTTGGAGATTTGCTCGGTCACGATTTTGGGACGGGTAATGGTGTATCCGGCCGCAAGCTTGGCCCGAAAATCTTTAGAGAGATTGCTCATCTCCTCAAAATTGCCCACACCGCGGTTATATATCCACTGCCAGAGCTGTTTGGCGCGGAAAGGCTTTTCGCCGAGTTTTGCGACTTCGGCGGCAAACTCTTCTTTGCTTAAGCCCAAGAGCTCGATTTTTTCAGACATCTTATTTCTTCTTGCACTTTTGGGAAATGGCTAAATATGCTTGCGTAAAACCACTCAAAGAATAGGTATCTTTGGTTAAGGTACCTTTACTTGAAGTGCCGGTAATGACCATGCGATTGCCCCGTTTCATGGCGGTAACCAATTCTTTATCCGCGGCTTCATCAATGGCCCAAGCTTTATCGCCGTCAATAAACAAGCGGTTGTAGCTCTTGTTGCCGATTTTGACCGTGACTTTGGAATCGGGTTTATAGGTGTAGCCGGCATTGATATTGACCACATCATAGCTCTTTTCGGCCGGACGATGGGTAATCACCGTATAAATATCGCCGCGTTTGGTATATTTGCCCTCATCTTTTTTGGGGGTGGAAGCCATGTAGCAGACAATACCGCCGCGGTCTTGGTAGTAATAGGCTATCCAATCGCCATATTCGCCTAAAACCTGCGGTGTGGCCGCCAAAGCTTGATTGGCGGCAAAAAATCCTAAAAATCCGAAAGCTAAATAAATCTTTTTCATTCTCATCTACCCACAATTTAGTTAAACTGCAAATAATATATTTGAAATTTATATAAAAAATGTTAACTTCCCAAAAAAAACGGGACCATGTTAAAATGATTAAGGATAAATATCTCAATATTGAAAAACTGGTAAGTGATAAAAAAATCTTCCGCTTGTTTCGGGCGGTGGAAAGCCATGGCGGAGTTTTGCGCTTTGTCGGCGGTGCGGTGCGTAATGCTTTGCGCGGAATGGGCGGGTCAGACTTAGACCTTGCAACCGATCTCAGCCCCGATGAGCTAGTCGAAGCTTGTCAAGAATCCGGACTTAAGACCGTGCCTATCGGAATTAAGTTTGGAACGGTCGGGGTAGTCATTAACGGCAAAGTATTAGAAGTGACCTCCTTGCGCAAAGATGTTAAATCTGATGGGCGACACAGCGAAGTGGAGTTTACAACCGATTGGGAGATTGATGCCTCGCGCCGCGATTTGACCATTAATGCCGTTTATGCCGACGAAAAAGGCAATGTATTTGATTATTACAACGGAATTTCGGATTTGGAAAACGGAATTGTACGCTTTATCGGCAGTCCGACCGTGCGCATTAAGGAAGATTATTTGCGGATTTTACGCTTCTTCCGTTTTTATTCCATGTTCGGGAAAGGCGAAATTGACCAGAAAGCTCTCACGGCTTGTGTGGAAAATAAAGAAGGATTACGTCAGCTTTCGGCAGAACGAATCCGCGATGAACTAAGCAAAATTTTACTAACTCCGCAGGTGGTCAAAGTTATTAAAATCATGGCAGACAACGGTATCTTAGATACCATTCTACCAGTACCTAAAAATTATGACAAACTCGCATTCTTAATTGAAATGTGCAACCAAGAACATTTGGAGCCAAACTGGCTTAGACGTTTGTATATTGTTTTTGAGCCCGATGAGGCTTTGGCTGAAAACTTGGCTAACCGCCTAAAGCTCTCCAAAAAAGACAAGATGCTTTTTGTAAGCTGGGCACAACATCAGCCCCAAACAGCCGAGTTTTTAGATGAAAAATCTTTGCTTAAACTAATCTATCGCTATGGCAAAGAATTTTGCTATCATAAACTTATCTTAAACCTCGCGGCGGAGAAAAAATATATCAATAATCTAAACGAGATTTTGGAATTTATCAACGCGGCGGAAATTCCGCTATTTCCCATCAGAGGACGCGATTTGCTCGAAAAAGGCGTGGCACCTAATGAGAAAATCGGAGCAACGCTTAAACTGCTTGAAAATGAGTGGATTGAAAGCGGGTTTAAGATGAGCCGCGAAGAACTGCTCCAAAAAGCTATCTAAGAAAAAACCCGGTATCAAACCGGGTTTTTTAGTCCTACTCTCCAACAGAAAGAAAAAAGGCTCGTTCCAATTTGTCGACCGAGCATAAGTCGGTCTTGTAAAAATCTTCAAAATTTTCGGCGTAGTCATTTAAGGCTAAAGCAACACATTCATCAAAAGAACGGTGGCTTTTCTTGGCGATTTGAGCAATTTTGTTTTGCAGTTCATCGCTGATATTAACAGAAATCTGACGCATAAAATTTCCCTTAACCTTTTTGTTGTATTTGATAAAATTATTTTAAAATATTTTGCGAATCGATGCAAGGGCATTAAAGGCGGGAATCGTGGTTAAAACTAAGAAAAAGTCTAAAACGACTCGAAAAAAAGAGTCAAAACAACGGGTTAAGAATCGGCGAAGAAAACAAAAAAAATTTTCGCCCTTGGTGATAACTTTGTTTTTGATTCCACTGGCTTTTTTGATGCTCTATGTCGGGTATTGTTACATCACCATGCCAGATATTGAGGAGGCAATTTCGCGTACTCGTCAGCCATCAACCACAATCGTGGCAGAAAACGGCAATGAAATCCAAAGTTTCGGGCAAGTTTACTCTGAACTTATTCGTACCGAAGAGTTGCCTCAATATGTGATTGATGCTATTGTATCCACCGAAGATCGCCGTTTTTATTCGCATTTTGGGTTTGATATTATTTCTTTTTCTAGAGCAATGCTGACTAATTTATTTGCGGGACGCTATGCTCAAGGCGGCAGCACAATCACCCAACAGGTGGCCAAAAATCTATTTTTAACCTCGCAAAAAACCATTCGTCGCAAAGTGCAAGAATTGTTGCTCGCCTTTTGGTTGGAGCATAAATTTACTAAAGAGCAAATCCTTACTCTTTATCTGAACCGAGTATATCTGGGGGCAGGAACATACGGGATTGAGGCCGCGGCGCAGAAATATTTTCAGAAATCTTCCCGCGATCTGAACTTGCTGGAAGCGGCTATCATTGCCGGTATGCTGAAAGCTCCTTCTCGATATAATCCGATTGCCTCCGAAGAAAAAGCACGGGCAAGGGCGGCCGTGGTGTTGCAAAACATGGTCGACAACAACAAAATCAGCGAGGAAGAGCGGGACAAGGCGCTCAAAATGCGTTTGGGGCCGGAAAAAGTTTATAAGGTTCAGGGCGCCAAACATTTTGCCGATTGGGTCTATCGTGAAACTAATGATATTCTGGGCGAACGTGACAGTGATGTATTTGTTTATACCACTTTAGACCAAGAACTCCAGCAACGCGCCGAATCCGTATTGCAAAAAATGGTCAAGGCTTATGCTAATCGCAATGTGACCAACGGTGCGGTGGTGATTTTGGACCAGTTCGGAGCCATCAAAGCCATGGTTGGCGGCGTTGACTACGAAAAAAGCCAATTTAACCGCGCGACCCAAGCTTTGCGTCAACCGGGCTCGGCGTTCAAGCCATTTGTTTATCTGACGGCTTTGCAAGAAGGATATGAACCCGATGACACTATTGAAGATGTGCCGTTAACAATCGGCAATTGGAAACCGGAAAATTATGACCACAAATATCATGGCACGGTCACTTTAGATGAGGCCCTTAGCAAATCGCTCAACTTGGCAACCGTCAACTTGGCTGAAAAAGTTTCGCGCCGGAAAATTATTCGTAATGCGCGTCGCTTGGGTATTACTACCCCAATCAGCAACACACCCTCCCTTTCTTTGGGAAGTTTTGAGGTGAAAGTAATTGATATGGCAACGGCTTACTCAGTCTTTGCTAACGGCGGTTATGCAACTTGGCCGCACGCCATTCGCGAAATATATACGCGCGATGGTTATCAGATTTATGTGCATGAGGGTGACTATGAAAATCGGATTATTGATAAAAAAGATGCCAAGCAACTAACCAAAATGCTCGAGAACGTGATTGAAAAAGGAACCGGACGCGCTGCCCGCCTTCCCTTCCTGGCTGCCGGAAAAACCGGAACTACCCAAGATTATCGCGATGCTTGGTTTGTGGGCTATAGCGATGAGCTAATCTGTGCAGTATGGGTCGGAAATGATGATAACTCACCGATGAAGGGAATCACCGGAGGAACTCTGCCGGCCAAAATCTGGAAAGAAATTATGGCACCAACCAAACAATAAAAAAAATAAAACTGGTGCTTTTTAATATCTTTTATTATATATAATACGAAAAGTTTGAATGCTAAAAAAAGGAAAAATATAAATGACACAAAAACCTGTTTTGTTGATGATTTTAGACGGTTGGGGTTGGAGAAGACCCAAAACCCCCGATAATGCTATTGAAGTTGGGCATACACCGAACTGGCATCGGATGTATGATGAAAATCCGCACAGCTTGATTGAGACCTATGGTCTGGCCGTGGGACTGCCGGAAGGTCAAATGGGTAACTCTGAGGTCGGACACACCAATATCGGTGCCGGACGCGTGGTAATGCAAGACTTGCCTAAAATCGACCAAGCAATCAAAGACGGTTCAATGCAAAAGAATCCGGTTTTGGTTAATATGATTGAAACCCTCAAGAAAAACGGCGGAGCCGCTCATGTGATGGGTTTGATGTCGCCGGGTGGGGTGCACTCCTCGCAAGCTCACATTGTGGCTTTGTGCAAAATCTTGAACCAAAACAACATCAAAGTTTGGGTTCATGCCTTTTTGGACGGACGCGATACACCTCCTTCTTCGGCAGTAGATTTCTTGGCCGAATTTGAAAAATCAATCGCAGAACTAAAAAATGTTAAAATCGCCACCATTGAAGGTCGTTTCTATGCCATGGATCGTGATAAACGCTGGGATAGAATCGAACTGGCTTATAACAATATGGCTTTTGCCGAAGGTAAGCGTTTTGAAACGGCAAACCAAGCAATTAAGGCTTCTTATGCCAACAAGGTTACCGATGAATTTGTCATTCCTTGTGTGATTGGCGATTATCAGGGGATTAATGACGGTGATGCGGTATTGATGGCAAACTTCCGTGCCGATCGCGCTCGCGAAATTCTCTATGCTTTGGCTGATACCGAATTTGCCGGATTTAACCGCAAAAAAGTGCTCAAACTCTCTGATGCTGTCGGCATGACCGAATATTCTGTTGACCATCAGCGCTTTATGCACACAATGTATCCGCCGGAAGCCCTAACCAATATTTTAGGTGAAGTGGTGGCTGAGCACGGACTTACTCAGCTCAGAATCGCCGAAACCGAAAAATATGCTCATGTTACCTTCTTCTTTAACGGGGGTGAAGAGCGTGAGTTCAAAGGCGAAGAGCGAATCTTGATTGCCAGTCCGAAAGTGGCAACCTACGACCTCAAGCCCGAAATGTCGGTTTATGAAGTGACCGAACAGCTGGTCAAAGCCATTGAGGACAAGCGTTTTGATGTGATTATCTGCAACTATGCAAACGGTGATATGGTCGGTCATACCGGCGTGATGGAAGCCGCACTCAAAGCCGTGGCCGCAGTTGATGACTGCTTGGGCAAAGTGGAAAAAGCCATTAAAGATGTGGGCGGCGTGATGATTGTGACTGCTGACCACGGTAATGTGGAAAAAATGGTTGATGAAAAAACCGGCGAACCCTATACGGCTCATACCGTTGGCAAAGTACCGGCCATTTTGGTAAATGATAAAAGCGGCGTTACCGCGCTTAAAGACGGTAAGTTAGCCGATTTGGCACCGACCATGCTTGAGCTCCTTAACATCAAACAACCTGTTGAAATGACCGGACATTCGCTTTTGATTAAGGACTAAAATGAAACTTTATACCGTCGGCACCGTTTTTCTTATCGGAAGCATTCTGGCTTATGGGTCAGGATGTTTTCCGGTGTCGGCGGCAACTGTTTCCAAACAAGAATTAGATCGGGTCGAAAAAGAGGTCGAACTCCAAAATATCAAACATCGTAAGCTCCAAGCTCAGGCCAACCAAATTAATATGGAATTAACCCAGGTGAGCCAAGATATGGTAAAAGCGGCTCGCAAAATCCAAGACAGTGAGGAAAAGCTTTCTAAAATGGAGCAACAACTCGAACTGCTCAAAAAAAATCTGCAGAAAGCCGAGGCCGATTTTGCCAGTGAAGATGAAAACCTTATCAAAACTCTTTCCGCGTTGCAAAACTTGGCACTCAAACCAACCGAGGCGTTGTTTGTACAGCCGCTGACACCGGTGGAGATTATTCGCAGCGCCATGCTACTTAGAGAAGCCGTACCTCATCTTGAGGACAAGGCGGAGCAAATTCGCGCCGAGCTCCTTAATATTCAAAAGCGCAAAGACTTGGTAGAAAAGCAAGTTGAACAAATCAGCAAGCAAAAACAAGTGCTCGAAAAAGAGCATGAACAGATGAAAACCTTAGTGCAGAAGAAATCTAAAATCCGCAATATGGTTGAAATTAAAAGTGAACAAGCCAAGAAAAATATGGATAAACTTGCTTCTCAAGCTCAAGACCTGCGCGAGTTATTCGACAAGCTCGAAAAAGAACGTCTCGAAAAGGAAAGAAAAGCCGAAGAAGAGCGCAAACGTCAGGAAGAACTTTGGCGTCAAGAACAAGAACGGTTAGCGGCTGAGAAAAAAGCTGAGGAAACTCAAAGAGCTGACTTGATAAAATATAATCAGGAGATTATAAAAGATTTAGGGAAGGCTTTTGCCAAAGCCAAAGGGAAATTGCCAATGCCGGCGCGAGGCAGAATTGTGACCCGTTACGGCGAACAGAAAGTTAAAGGTGTGGTTTCTAAGGGAATCATTATTGATACCCGTAATGAGGCCCAAGTAATTGCTCCTTTTGACGGGTCGGTCGTGTTTGCCGGACCTTTCCGCGGCTATGGTAATATGATTATTATTGAGCATGGCGGTGGTTACTTGTCATTACTGGCCGGACTTGGAAGTATTGACACGGAAGTGGGGCAAATGTTATTGGCCGGAGAACCGGTCGGACAAATGCCAGAAGATGGCGATGCTCGCTTATATGTGGAGATGCGCCGCAACAACAAACCGATTAATCCGCTGAGCTGGATGAATATATAAAAAACAAAATGTGGGATACAAGAAAATGCTAAAGAAAACTTCAATCATACCCGTAATCGTATTTTCAATCTTTTTAGGCTATGCAACTTGGGCCGATGCCGCCAAAGAGGCTAAAAAAGATGCACCCGAAAATGAGGCCGATACTTATGAGATGCTAAACCTGTTCGGTGAAGTTTTGGAACGAGCTAAAATGTCTTATGTGGAAGATGTGAGCGACAAAAAATTAATTGAGGCCGCAATTAATGGTATGCTCGTAGCACTTGACCCTCATTCAAGCTATCTTGATGGCCAAAGTTTTAAGTATATGAATGAACAAACCAAGGGAAAATTCGGCGGTTTGGGAATCGAGGTCACCATGGAACAAGGTTTGGTAATGGTGGTGTCGCCAATTGATGATACTCCGGCTTATAAGGCCGGAATTAAGACCGGTGATTTTATTACACATATTGACGGAGAACAGGTTATCGGTATGTCATTAAATGATGCGGTTGATAAAATGCGCGGTAAAGTCGGCACTAAGGTAAAGCTTACCATACGTCGCATTAATCAAAAACCGTTTGATGTAAAACTTACTCGTGAAGAAATCAAAATCCGTTCGGTCAAAAGCGAACTAAAATCCGGTGATGTGGCTTATATTCGCATTTCTTCTTTTACCGAAGACACCGACCAGACAATCGAAAAATCATTAAAAAAACTCAAAAAAGAAGCCAAAAACAAACTCAAAGGTGTGGTACTTGATGTACGTAACAATCCGGGCGGACTTTTGGATCAGGCAGTTAATGTTTCGGACTTGTTCTTAGACAAAGGTGAAATTGTATCAACTCGCTCGCGCAATCCGGAAGATACCGTAAAATATACCGCTAAAGACGGTGATATTGCCAAAGGTTTGCCGATGGTAGTGTTGATTAATGATGGCTCGGCTTCGGCTTCCGAAATTGTGGCCGGGGCTTTGCAAGACCATAAACGCGCGATTATCTTGGGTGAAAAATCTTTCGGTAAAGGTTCGGTACAAACAATTATTCCGCTCGGTAACCACGGAGCAATGCGTTTGACCACCGCTCGTTATTATACCCCTTCGGGACGCTCTATCCAAGCTAAAGGTATTGAGCCAGATGTTGAAGTACGCCCGGCTAAAGTGGAGGTAATCGAAAATATCTTTGAACGTAGTGAGGCCGAATTTGGCAATGCGCTTAAAAATGATACCGATACAAAAAAGGCCAAGGATAATGATAAATCAGCTCAAAACGATAAAGATTTAGCTAATGACTATCAGCTCTCCAGAGCCGTAGATTTGGTGAAAGCTTTAGCGATTTATGAAAATCAGGAAAAATAATCCGACGGAGGCATATTAGTTGGGAAAACTGCTGAAAAGATATAAGTTATTAATATTAACCATGCTTTTTACGGCGGCTTTGTTAATCGGGCTGGGGTATTTCTTTGCCGAAAAACAAAGTGAACCTGAATTTGCCTCCAAAATTGATCGGATGATGTTTGAGCGTAAAAATAAATCTCCCAAGTTTATTATTACGCTTCCCGATGCGGCGACCAGACGAGCCGAAATTTTGGGTCAAAAGACTCAAGATGAGCTCAATGAACAAAATCAGGAACAGTCGGAAAATAGCTTGGATAAAGGTTTTTCTGCCGCAGAATTGGCCGCAAAAATTCCGCTAACTGCTAAACTTACTCCTATAGCCAATCCGGTGGCACTTAATCCTTTGGATATTGTTCCGGGCTTGAGCGAAGAAGTAAACGGCATGGTGTTACCTAAAATTTCTGATAATGGGCAAAAGCCTTGGGTAGAATATGGAAAAACCGAAAATGTTCAGCCTAATTTTTATAAGGTTGCCATTGTTCTGAAAAATTTGGGTATGGACAGTATGATTACCACCGCGGCAATCGAAACTATGCCCGCGAATATGTCTTTATCTTTTTCTCCTTATGGGCGCGACTTAAATATTGCGGTGCGGCATGCAAGAGAATTTGGCCATGAAACTTATGTGGATTGGTTGCTTTGCTCCAAAAACTTCTTGAAAGCCGACAGCGGACCGATGGCAATGAGTATTACTCAAAACAAAGAAGAAAATTTGCGGAGAGCCGAGGCTTCTCTTAATGTGCGGGCACCCATCGGCGGAATGGTGGTTAACAACGGAATTGCCGACGAAACTGTTGCCGAACATTTGCAGGTTATTATGACAGATATGCAAAAACGTGGTCTTTTGATGATTGATGCTACCGGAGAGGATGGAATTGATAAAGTCAATATCCCGGGGTTAGCAAGGCGAAAAGCCGATATTGTGATTGATACTCAATTTGTGCGTAATGACATTGATGAACAATTAAAACAAGCCGAAATTATTGCTAAAAATAATGGTTCGGTACTCATTGCGGCTACACCTAAACCGGTAGTGCTTCATGCACTAAAAGATTGGGTGGAAACTTTCTCGCCGCAGTTAACCTACGAGCAAATGAAAGAACAACAAACAACACCCGAAAAGCCCTTGGTATTAGTACCGGTTTCTAACTTGGTGGTAGAATAAAATGATGAATG
Organism: uncultured Alphaproteobacteria bacterium; assembly: GCA_944391725.1. Taxonomy (GTDB): domain Bacteria; phylum Pseudomonadota; class Alphaproteobacteria; order RF32; family CAG-239; genus MGBC133411. The sequence continues at coordinate 25,672 of CALXUQ010000018.1, forward strand.
GCTTATATCGCCTCAATGCGGCGGCAATTGTGTTTAACAGCCAAGGCAAGGTCTTGGTTTTCGGGCGAAACGATATTGAAAATCAGTGGCAATTTCCGCAAGGGGGAATTGAGCCTAATGAAACTCCTGAAGTCGCCGCCAGACGTGAGCTTAAAGAAGAAACTAACATCCAATCGGTTCGTTTGGTTGCAATCATGCCTCAACCACTTCGCTATGATTTTCCACCACAGGTATTAGAAAAATTTAAAAAACTGGGAAGAACTAACATCGGGCAAGAGCAGTACTGGTTTTTGTTCTACTTTGAAGGTTCGGAAAACGAAATTGATTTTACTACAAATCCCGACGAAATCGAGTTTAAGGCTTATAAATGGATTGAGATTGATGAGGCCCCAAATCTGGTGGTGGATTTCAAAAAAGAGGTCTATCAACAAGTAGTGAAATTTATGAAGCCGAAAATTGATATTTTTTTGCAAAAACAAAAATGCCATGACTAATTTAGTTAGAGCATGGCATTTCAATTAATTTTCAAAATTATTTATATTGCTTTTTTAAGGGTATTTTTTCAGAATGGCGGCTGACAAGTTCAATTTTAATATCTGCATCATACAAATTCAGCAAGCAACAGATATTTTTTGCACCGACACCACGAACAATCTCTGCGGCATCAATTTTTTTTAAGTCTATGCCGGACAAATGTGCAGCCTGTTTGAGCTTTACACAGTAATCCCAACGCAATTTCATTAATTCTAAGCCTAAAGCACGGCGAACTTCACGATAGGTGAATTTTTTGATAATCATTATTTTCGCTCCTTTTTTTGTTATAGAAAAACAAAACCGCCAATTCCTAAAAAAGAACGGCGGTGGAGCTTCAAACTGCCACAAAAACAGTCAGCCTTATTCGACATACGAGTATGCTTATATCAGCCACTCCACCATAAGGTGGATTATCTCATGTGGGGGTGTTTGAAGACACCACAATCCATATCTGGATTGCGAGGATTAGCTTAGAACAAATCAGCTAAATTGCAAGAAAATTTTTATCAAGAAGTCCAAGCGTTTTTGATATGGCGAATCCACAGTGGAAAGCTAACCAGCACTGCATCAAAACGTACATCGCAATTTTGATAAGCGGGGTGTTTTTGTAAAAAGGCTTCGGCGCCACGGATAATTCTTTGTTGCTGAGCGGGGCGAATGGCATAAGCCGCCTTATCCAATCCGGAACGCTTTTTGACTTCTACAAAAATAATCGTGTTTCTTCTTAATGCGATAATATCAATTTCTCCGGCATGAGTGCCGCGGCCGGTGCGATAGTTGGCGGCGAGAATCCGATAACCATGGCAACGCAGCCACAAGCGAGCTAAAAATTCGGCTAACTTACCACCGCACGGACTACTGATTTTGATTTTTGATTTGCAGGGCAAGGGTATAGACCTCATTTTTGTTCAGACCATATTGAGACACCACTTCTTTAACTGCCGTTTTTAAGGGTAGCGAATCCATTTTAGATTGCAAGATTGATAGTACATCAAATTCGGCAACCTCCTTTTCATCTTCTTGAGGCGGAGCAACCATAAACACCATTTCACCTTTAGGCTCTTGGGCAGAAAATTTTTCGATAATTTCGGCCGCGTTACCGGTAACGGTTTGTTCATAAATCTTGCTGATTTCTCTTACCACCGCCATTTCGCGCAATCCAAAAACTTCTTGAGCCACGGCCAAAGTTTTTAATATCCGCGGGGCGGTTTCATAAAATACCAATGTGGCCTCCAAATTCTTTAAGCCATCAAATAACTCACGGCGCGCCTTATCCTTGTTGGGAATAAAGCCGGCAAACATAAACCTGTTGGTCGGCAAACCAGATAACTGTAAAGCGCATATCAAGGCACAGCATCCGGGAATGGTATAGACATTTACACCTTCTGCTCGGCAGGCGCGAATCAGCTTATAACCGGGGTCGGAAATCAGCGGGGAACCGGCATCGCTAACCAAGGCCACGCTCAAGCCATCTTTAACCGCCTCAATTAACATTTGAGCGTGTTGGTCCTCATTGTGGTCGTGGAGTGTAATAAACTTTTTCTTGATACTAATCCCTAAAAGAGAAAAAAGTTTTTTGGTTATTCTAGTATCTTCACAAGCGATAATATCAGCCGCGTTCAAGGTTTCAATCCCGCGTGGGGACATATCTTGAAGGTTTCCAATCGGAGTGGCAACAATGTATAAACCTGTTTTCATATATCTCTACTCTTTACAAGACGGGTTTTTTATTCTAAATCTTAGTATTATTTGATTAATGATGCTTTTTGAGGAAAATTGCAAGTGATAAAAAAAATCCACCTACTGCTTTTGGCTTTAATCTTGTCGGGCTGTGCCTCCAACAATAAACCGACTTTGACCTCGGCAGATTCTTCTGATGTGTTTGATTTTGGCGAAGTGTGGCTCACCCCTCAGCAACAAGAAAATACTTTTCGGGTCGGTATGCTCTTACCTTTAAGCGGTAAAGCCGCCAAACAAGGGCAAGGTCTTAAAAACGCGGCAATGATGGCGATGGATGATGTTAAAAATCCACAATTGATTTTGCAATTTTATGATACCCAGAGCACTCCTGAGGGGGCTCGTACGGCAGTTGAAAATGCTTTAAGTCAGAGAGTTAAACTAATTGTCGGGCCACTCAGCAGTAATGAAGTGCGGGCGATTTCGGAAGAGACAATTTATAATCAAGTTCCGATCATTGCTTTTTCTACCTCCAAAGATGTTTTGCAGCCAACAGTATATACTTTGGGGTTGTTGATTGATGAGCAGGTCAATCGAATCATGTCTTATGCCGCAAGCCAGGGACGTAGTAAATTTGCCTTATTGGTGCCAGATAACGCAACCGGTATTGCCGTGGCCAAAGCGGCCCTTGCATCTGCCTCTCTTAACCAAGTTGAGGTGACTAAAATTGCTTTCTATCCGCCCAACACCACAAATTTTGCCGAGATTGTCAAACAGCTGACCGATTATGGCACCCGCAGTGCCTTGCTCAACCGGAAAAAAGCCAACCTTACCGCCTTAGCTAAGCAAGGCGACATTAATGCTCAACGTCAGCTCAAGCAGCTTAAGACAACCAACTCGATGGGCGACCCCGGGTTTGATGCAGTGCTAATCCCCGAATATGGTTCCAAACTGAAATCTATTATCTCAATGTTTGGTTATTATGACGTTTATGCTCCGGAAGTGAAATTTCTCGGTACGTCAATTTGGGAAAGCAGTCAACTCAACAAAGAAAGCATGATTATCAATAGCTGGTATCCGACTTTGTCGCGTTATCAAAGTGCTTACTTCTCTAACAAATATTCCAAACTTTTTGGTGAGCGCCCCAACAGTTTATATTCTTTTGCTTATGATGCGGTGGCACTATCGTCGGCGCTTTCAAAATCGCAAAATAGCGATGATATTAATTATGCTATTACCAATCCGGACGGATACATCGGTATAAACGGAACTTTCCGCTTGTTTGCCAACGGTAGCAACCAGCACAGTCTGGATATTATGGAAATCAGAGCTAACGGTGATGCGGTGGTTGATGCCGCTCCCAAGCGCTTTTCGGGTGATGACAGTCATTATTACAACCGCGAGCAATTTGGCAGTTATCAACTCTCCAGACCGCAGATTTTCGGTAAATCTTCTGAAGCAGCAGCAGAACAGATTTTCGGAGAACAGGTTTATGGCGGTATGGCTCAAGAATTTTAGCTGATAAGTCAAATTTTGCTTGAAATATGTTTGCTTTTCGACAATATTATCAAAAGGAGAGCGCTGGGTCAAACAGCCGCCAATCTGGTCAGGTTCGGAAGGAAGCAGCCATAACGGTTTGCTTGAGGTCAGAGGCTCTCCACCATTTGTTTTTTAGTTAAGGTCATGGCTGAAGATAGTGATAATCAATATGTGGTTTTAGCCCGCAAATATCGCCCGCAAACTTTTGATGATTTGCTCGGGCAAGATGCTTTGGTGCAGACCTTAACCAACGCCATTAAAAATAATCGATTACATCATGCCTATATTTTGACCGGTATCCGCGGAGTGGGTAAAACTACCACCGCGCGTATTATCGCCAAGGCTCTTAACTGCACCGGTAAAGACGGTCAAGGCGGACCGACAATTAAACCTTGCGGAGTGTGTGAAAACTGCCGCGCTATTGCGGCCGGACGTCATATTGATGTGATGGAGCTTGATGCGGCCTCGCGCACAGGCGTTGATGATATTCGCGAGATTTTGGACGGGGTGCGCTACAAACCCACCAACGCCCGCTACAAAATCTATATCATCGACGAAGTGCACATGCTTTCTAAAAATGCTTTCAATGCCTTGTTAAAAACTTTGGAAGAGCCGCCATCACACGTGAAGTTTATTTTTGCAACTACCGAAATCCGTAAAGTGCCGATTACGGTGCTTTCACGTTGTCAGCGTTTTGATTTGCAGCGCTTGTCAATTGAAGATTTGATGACTTTGTTTACGCGGATTTTGGATAAAGAAAAAATTGCTGCCGATGCTCAAGCTTTGCAAATTATTGCCAAAGCGGCTGACGGTTCGGCTCGTGACGGCTTGTCAATGTTAGACCAAGCTATCTCGCTTGGAGCCGGAAAAGTCGAAACCGAGATTGTGAAAAATATGATTGGTTTGGCTGATCGCAACAAAACTTTTGAGTTGTTTGAACTGCTGGTTAACGGCAAAACTAGTGAGCTGTTGGCTAATGTGGAAGAACAATACAAAAATGGCGCCAACCCGCTGACTATTTTGCAAGATTTGGTGAACATTGCGCATATGCTGGCTAAAGCCAAAATCATTCCGAGTTCGGTTGAAGATGTCAGCTTGTCAGAAAGCGAAAAAGATTTTTGCAAGCGCTTGGCTCCCGAAATTTCTATTGCCGTACTGTCTAAAGTCTGGCAAATGCTTATCAAAGGGATTAGCGAATTGGCAATTGCTCCGGTGCAGATTGATGCCGTGGAGATGATTTTAATCCGAATTGCTTATTCGGCAAGCCTTCCTACCCCTTATGAGCTTTTAAACGACGTAAAAAAAAACTCTAGCTTAGGTGTATCTACACCGGTTGCACCTACTCCGCATATTGCCCCGGTTTTGGAAAAAAAAAATAATCTGAGCGCTGTTTCAGATATGTCGGAACAGGTAGCACAGCCCAGTGATAATGTAACTTTTGCAAAGCCGGAAGATTTGGTGGATTATCTCGAAAATCACAAAAAAATCCTGATGGCTTGTGCCTTAAAGCAAGATGTTTCCATGGTGGAATTTCGTGATGGATACATCAAAATGGTAGCCGATGCCAAAATCAATACCGATTTTGTGATGAACTTGCATAAAGCCTTGCTGGAGGCAACCGGCAAAGAGTGGAAAATTGATTCCAGCCACGGCGATTTAGGCGACACCATTGCCAGCAAAGAAAAAGCGGCGGAAGAAGAATATAAGCGCAATGTTTCCGAATATCCGCTGGTCAAGGCGATTTTGGCGGAATTCAAGGGCGCTAAAATTGAAACTTTAACCCGCAAAATCAACAACTCAAACGATGTTAACGAAAGTGATACCGAAACAAACGACAGTGAAATCTTTTTTGATGAGGAGTAAGAAAAAATGATGAATATTCAAGGAATCATGAAGCAGGCGCAAGCAATGCAGAAAAGAATGGAAGAAATGCAAGAAAAACTGGCCCAAGAAGAAGTTGAAGGAATTAGCGGCGGCGGAATGGTCAAAGTGGTCTTAAACGGCAAATTTGAAATGAAAAAGCTTGAGCTTGACGGTTCCTTAATTAATATTGATGAAAAAGATGTGCTGGAAGATTTGATTATTGCGGCATATAACGATGCTAAAAACAAAGTTGATGAAAAAATGCAGAACAGTGTTCAAAGCGTTACCGGAGGTATGAATCTCGGTGGCTTAAAGTTGCCGTTCTAGGATATAAAAAATGGCCGGACAAGATATTGAAAAATTAGTCAAACTGGTATCTAAGCTCCCCTCGCTCGGAACACGCTCGGCGCGGAGGATTGTGCTCAATTTGCTTAAAAAACGCGAAAACTTGTTTTTGCCCTTGATTGAGGCAATGCAAAATGTGGCCAACAATGTGAAGACTTGTGAAATTTGCGGCAATTATGACACTTGTTCGCCGTGCTCAATTTGTGCTTCTGAGTTAAGAGAAAACGGCACAATTTGCGTAGTACAAGATGTGGCGGATTTGTGGGCCATGGAGCGAGTTTCATTTTTCAAGGGTAAATATCATGTTTTGGGGGGAATTTTATCGGCCTTAGACGGAGTAACACCGGAAGACTTGAATATTGAGCCCTTACTGGAGCGAATTGGCAAAGAAAATGTTAAAGAAGTGATTTTAGCTTTGCCGGCAACAGTAGACGGACAAATTACCGCGCATTATTTAGTATCACGCCTTAAAGATTTTGAGGTGAAAGTTTCAACCTTAGCGCAAGGGATTCCGATGGGCGCAGAGCTCGATTATATGGACGAGGGCACATTGCAACTAGCTCTAAACTCTCGAAAAGCACTATAAAAATAAATTTATTTTTGCTTAAAAATACTCTGTTTTTTCAACGGGGTATTTTTTTTATACTACCGATAAAATATACAAATTACATTAGGGGAGACTAAATTAGTGTTGATTTTTCCGAGAAATTGACATATCATAAATCTATGTTGTTTGGTTTAACACCTTTTATCAGGATTTAATCATGATTTAGAGATTTATTTGATTGTTATCGCGGAGAAAGAAACATTATGCTGTTGGGTCTCAAAAAGAATCTGAGATGTATTTGTGCCAACTCGAATCTGCTGTTCGGGCTGGTTTATTTTGTTTTTATGGGCTATGTTGTTCCCGCCCAAGCGGCGATTTGCTTTTTGCCCGACTGCGCCGACAAGGTGGTGGAAGATGTCAAAGACGACAGTGCCGAAAAATGTAAGGCCGAAGGTTATGAAAACTATCAAAA
>CALXUQ010000019.1 GCA_944391725.1 uncultured Alphaproteobacteria bacterium
GAGTTTTTATTCTTGAAACTTTTTTAACTGGTGCCGGTTATGTGACTCGAACACACGACCCACGCATTACGAATGCGGCGAGGACAATAAAATCTGATTGATATCAGATTTTTTGCCGCAGATTACGGATTGCTTAAGCGGCGAGCTTATGGGCACATGAGCTTGCCACTCTTAGCTATCCGGTGACCGCAGCGAATTAATGTTGCTATTAAAAGCAACATTTACGAGCCAGAGATAGCAACGCAAAAACTCCGAGATTTTTTCACAAAATCCCGGAGTTTTTATTCTTGAAACTTTTTTAACTGGTGCCGGTTATGTGACTCGAACACACGACCCACGCATTACGAATGCGTTGCTCTACCAACTGAGCTAAACCGGCACGATGAAGTCTTTTTAATGCAAGGTTACGAAAAAATCAAGCAAATTATGCGGCTTTCGCCAGCAGATTTTTCACCACCGACATAAAATGCTCTCCCCGCTCCATAAAATTTTTATAAACACCGAAACTCGGTGCCGTCGGCGAGAAAAGCACAATTCCGCCCTTCCCTAAGTTTTGCAGTGTTTCCATGGCTTGAGATACTGCCAATTCCAAATCATTGGTTTCAAGCAATTTGAAATCATTGCGCTGTACTAAAGTACGAATTTGCTCAGCGATTTTCGGACCACTTTGATACATCGCCACTACCATTTTAACTTTGGGGTTATTTTCAATATACTCTGCATAAGACTGATAATTTTGCGCCAAATCTTGCCCACCGGATATAATCACAATATTTTCATCAAAACTTTTCATCGCTCCGATAGCCGCCTCCGGTGCTGTCGAGATACTGTCATTAATAAATTTGATACCTTGATATTGTGCAAAATTTTGCAACCGATGCTCCAAAGGCTCAAAACTTTTGAGCGCTTCGACCGCCGCTTTGATATCAAAGCCTAAATATTTGAGTACAGAAAACACTCCGGCTAAATTATCCAGATTATGATCACCGCTTAACTTTAAATCACCAATTGAAAAAAGTTTTTCTTGCCGATAATAAAGTTCTCTCCCCTCCGCATGAAACCCATCAGCCACATCATACAATTGCCGATTGTGAGGATATTCATTACTATACTGCACCAATTGCTCATTGCGAGCATTGGCAAAATATACATCTCCGGCTTGCTGATTTGCAACCAAATGCAGTTTGTCTTTGCAATACTGCTCATGAGAATGATTATGCCAATCCGTATGCACATAAAACAAATTAGTAAACATCACAATCTGCGGAGAAGCAGTTAAATCTGCAGCTTGATAACTGGAAAATTCGCCCACCACATAATCATAATCACCATCTAAAAGCTCAATAATCGGCCGTCCGATATTACCCCCCAAACCAACCTTTAAGCCGGCGGCAGACATCATATGCGCCATGGCACTCACACTCGTGCTCTTTCCTTTGGAACCACTCACCCCAATCACTTTGCATTTCGTGTTGCGAGCTCGCATTTCGCTTAGAAATAGATCAGATGATGATGTAAATTTGACACCTTGTTTTTTGGCGGCAATAATTTCCGGTTTATATAAACTCACTCCCGGAGATTTAATTACAATCTCCACCCCGTCCAAATTTACTTCATTGTCATTTTCAAAAATGCGGATATTCGGGGTTATGTTATGCTTTTGCAAATACTCCAATACCGCATTACCTTCACGCCCCAAACCCCAAATGGCCACATTTTTATCGACAAGTTCACTAATCCGCATTATTTTTTCCTTTATTTTTGAGCGCATAGAATTGACTTTGAGTTTCGCTCGAAACCTCACTACCATGGTGAACCACCATCTGCGGGAACGGAATTTCGATTCCTTCTTCAGCAAAGCGTCGGTTAATTTCAAAACGCAAATCGCTTGGCACTGTCCAACCATTCCAAATATCGCTCACATAAAATCGCAGTTCAAAATCCAAACTGCTGGCACCAAAATCTTGGAACAACACATAAGGCTCCGGCTTTTTCAAAACCCGACGATTGTTTTGAGCACATTCCAACAGCACTTCTTTAACTTTTTGTGTATCCGAACCATAAGCCACCCCAACCTTAATTGCATATCTGGCCCAGTTGTTGCCATGGGTCAGGTTGGTCACCGTCGTCGAAAGCAAACTGGCATTCGGGATAATCAAGCTGGAGCGCTTAAAGGTTTCCACCTCGGTCGAACGAATATTAATCTGTTTAATTTTACCTTCTTCACCGTTAATAACCACCCAGTCGCCAACTTTAATCGGACGTTCAAACAGCAAGATGATTCCAGATACAAAGTTGTTAACCACATTTTGCAAACCTAAACCGACACCGACTGACAACGCACCGGCGATAAGAGCAAAGTTTGTAAGGTTACCACCCATAATCGCAAAGGAGAGCAACGCCGCTACCGTAAATCCGAGGAACCCGAAACCCGATGCCAACGAGTGCTTAAGTCCTTCATCAATATCCATTTTGCTCAAAATATTGTCCATCAATCGGCGTTTGGCACCGCGTACCAACCCAACGAGCAAGAGGAAAACAATAATCCCCAAGATAATCGCCACAATAGAGATTTCCACACCGCCCACGGTAAAGCCGGTCAAAAGATTGATGGTTGTTTGCAGCAAAATGTCCGTTGAAACTCCCCATAGACTTAATAAAATCAGCACCATCAAAACCAGGAGCACAGGGTCAATCAGCAATCCGGACCAAAAATTCAGTTTCCGCAAAATCCGCCGCCGCAACCTAAAGGTTGTCACCCAAAAATTCATAATCAGCACTCGTTGCAGCAATTCGTTAATAGATTTCCGAATAACCGCAAATACCCCGATTACAAACACCGACATCAAAATATGATTAAAGATAAAATCCGACAGATACGGATATCCAAACAACGATAGCCCAAACACCCCAATCGCAAAAATTGAAGCCAAAAACGTTATCTTAAAGGCCGGAGTAATTTCTTCTTCCTTGGGGGTATCTTCTTCATCATCGGACTTTTCTTCCTGAGCCTCATCTGCATCTTCCACCGGCTCTTCATCACTTTCCCACAGCAAACGTTTAATCACCCACACCATACAGAAGGCTTTCACTGCCGCCGAAATTGCCGTCAGATAGCTGATAAGCTCCAAAGAATAATTAGCTTTTTGTGCCACATATTCCAAATATGCCACAAATCCGATGAGCATAATACTGGCATACAGAGCCTGAGTAACACTTTTGGCCTTAGGGGTTGAGACATTAACCAAGCGCCATTTTTCATTATAGGGCGCAAAGATAACACGCGCCACCGCCCGAATGAGAATGACATAGAGAGCAAAATACAAAAATGAATTAAGAACCAAACCAAAGAAGCCGACGGTCATTACCTCGTTACTGACCAGCCACACCAGCAAACTGCCCAAGATAAAGGCCGGAATTACGCCATATCCCACAGCCACGCAAATTGCCGCAATCACTTTCTGCCCATAGCGAATATGCTCCAAATCTTGTCGATACCCGAAATGACGCATAATAAACAAGCGCAGATAAATGCCGAGCCACAAACTGAGCAAGAAAATGATTATCACCGGAATAACATTGGTTTTTACAAAATCGCGCCCTTCCGTATTGAGTTCGGCAAACCAGTTTAGCGGCGACTTAATAATATCGACCCCAAAGTCCACAAACTCTTCGGTAGATTCCCAAAATACCGTCGGATTAATCAGCGATGACTGACGTTCAAGCAAACTTCCGAGTAATTTTTGGTTTCGAACCGTAATAATCAGATTGTCCAACTCATCGATTCGGGTGAGCAAAATATCCGCCTCAGCCATTTTGCTTTTCTGAAAATTGAGCTCCCGATTAAACTCACTGCGTTTTTCAGCAATAATTGCCGGCTCGGTTGTACCCTCTGCCGGAGCCGGTCCCAAAGCATCAATTTTCTTCTGCACAAAATTGAGTTCTTTCTCAACTTGTTTTTTCACCTCATCGATTTTGGAACGATTATCCGACAAAAACTTCACTGCCGCGCTCAGTTCTTGCCCGGTCACTTTTCGACTTTTAAGCTCGTTTTCGGTTTTATCCAAATCGCTGTTCATCTCATTGTAGTCGATTTCCGGATTAGAGATAGATTCCACTACTCTGGTCACCGCATCCACATCTGAGACCTCGGTTTGTGTTGCAGCAGCAGAACCCACCATCCCCAACCACAAACAGAAAAACGTCAAACCACAGCTTAAAAGCTTTTTCATAAATTTCACTCCGTCACTAATTTTGTATTAACAAATCCAGCACCGCCACCGCATTTTGAGCTGTTCCGGCACAAAGATTATCGGCCACGCACCAAAAACTAAACCCGTTTTCGACCGAGGCATCTTGGCGCAACCGACTGACATAAACCGAGTTTTCACCTTGTACATCGGTCAAAGTTACATAACCGCCATCAACGTTTTTATCAAAGACCACCACATTTTTGGTTTGTTTCATCAGTTTTCTGATTTCATCAACATCAACTTCTTTGTCACATTCCACATTGACAAACTCGCCACAGCCGATAAAAGCCGGAATAATGGCGCAATTGGCATGAACTTTGACATTTCCGCCCCAAATTTTTTTCGTCTGCGCATTCATCGCCCATTCTGCAGCAGTTTCCTCACCGATAAATTCTTCCACTTGCGGAATAACATTAAAAGCAATTTGTTTTTTAAACACGCTTTGGTCATCTACCAATGTATCATTCATATAAATTTTACGCACCTGCGCAAACAGCTCGTCCATTGCCTCTTTTCCATACACTGATGTCGAGGTGTAAGTTGAAACCACAATACGTTTCACCCCAAATTGAGCAAACACTTTAGCCAGCGGCAAAACCATCTGGGTCACATTGGCAGACGGTACCGCCACCAAACCGCGTTTGGCATTTTTGATATTTTCGTCATTGACACCTGAAACCATCATCGGCACATCATCATCGGCAAAGAACGCATTGGAACAATCCACCACTTTGCAGTTTTTAGCCAAAGCTTTCGGCACATAGCGCTTAGACACTTCGGCATTGGTAGCAAAAATCGCCGCATTCACTTGCGAAAAATCAAAATCTTCCAAATTATATACATCGAGTTCATCATCTTCGCCATAAGAGACCATAGTCCCGAGCGGGGCCTTCATCTCGAGAGCAAATACATTTTCAGCTTTCACTCCTTTTTCTTCCAAGAGATTCAGGATTTCGCGTCCGCGGCTATCTTGAACACCGGCCACCGCAATTTTCACTTTATTCATAATCAAAAACCTCACATTTCACAAATTTTTCATTATGTTAACATTAAAAGATTTATAAAGTAATAATAATATGGATAGTAAGCACGATATTTGCAATTTTACAAGTTTTTTCCTTTCTGTCCATTTTAATTATATGTTTGGTTCGCCCCGAACGCGTCCAACTTCTGATTTTATCATGTATATTCAGTATATTATAGTTTATATATCTCAAAACTAATTTTAAAATTTATACAATATTTCGCACCCACCCCTAAATAATTGTTGATTATTTGCAAATAATGAGTTATTATAACTAATGTCTATAAAAAGAGTTGCAAAGTAGACCTTTTGCCAGATTGGGTCTGCTCTCATATTTTGATATATTATCATTATTGACATCGGAGAAAGAAAGGATTGAATGGTGAAGAACAAAGCCAAAATAGCAATCGGAATTATTTTCACGGTATTTTTAATGCTGCAGACTTTCAGTGCCCAGGCAGCAATTTGTTTTTTGCCCGACTGCGGTGACAAAACCGCCACCCCCGATACCAATCAAGACGCCGAAAAATGCAAATCCGAAGGTTATGAAAGTTACCAAAACCGCGTCTGTCATCAATATTCCATTGTTGAGTTCTGTCCTTACAATTCCAATTATATCAAGTGCAACAACAAAGCCTGGTGCACCATCAACGACTACATTATCACCGAGTGCGAACCTCCGACCGAGCTTTTCAACAAATGTCCCAACGGGGAGGAAATGTACAAAGAGTGCCAGCTCGACTTGGAAGAAGCCTGTCTGGCCGAAGACCCGACCTATGTTTCTACCTGCGATGCCGGCTGGGTAATTGACCCCAACGACCATTGTTCTCTTTCTGATGAGTTTGGGCACTGCTGCAATACCTGCCCCGGTTTCGTCAGTAAAGATGAATTAGGAGATAAGACTGCCGTGGCCTCTTGCGAGAGCTGTAACGGAACCAAATACATTGCCGCCTCCGGAGATTTCAATGCATGCGAAGGTTTTTGGGATTGTCAAGATGGTTGTGCGCCCGATGCCAAAACCTGTATTTCTTTTGGTGTGGTTAAGTGTGACAAGTGCAAACGCTGCGAGGCGAAATGCTCCAACGAAACCTGTCCGGAAAATGCGCTGTGCGAATATGAAGCCTGCACCTGGCGTTACTGCGACCCCTATGCCTGCGAAATCGGCTACACTTACTTTTGCCAAGCTCCGGATAGCACCGATTGCGAAACCTTAGGCTATACCCAAGTTCCAACGGATTGCCCCGGTGCCGAAACCATCAAATGCCCCTACAATGACCAGCTTGTATACTGTTTGCCCGATGACGGCAGCTGCTGCAAAATTTGTGAAGACTATCCAATTGAAATCATTCCTGCAGGATATGTCGCTTCAGAAAGTTGTACCTGCTGTGAAAAAGTATATTACAAGATTAAAGAAGATCCTTGTGAAGGCTATTCAGAATGCACCTTTGGCGGAGCAGCTGGTTCCACCACTTGTCTGAGCGGCACCAAAACTCTTTATTCAACTTGCAAAGAGTGCCCCAATGCATGTCTTGGCAATACTACTTGTCCTCCTGGCACACTCTGCAACAAAGATGAATGCTCCGGCACCTATTGTCCTTATGCCTGCCAAACTAATTATAAAAATTATTGCGGCGTAGTCCAGACCAATTGCCAAGAGTTAGGCTACATTGTTCCGGACTTTGAATGTGCCGACAAAGACGTACTCAGATGTCCCTACGATTCATCTTGGGTCATGTGCGTTGAAAAAGATTTAGGTGATTGCTGCCGCAACTGTATGCAACTTCCCTTTGAGGGCAGTTTGCCGGCCGGATACACTCAAACCGACAAATGTGAATGCTGTGGCAAAGTCTATTATGATGGTATACCCAACGTATGCCTAGGATATTTAAATTGTCCTTTTGGCGGAGCAGATGGAGCCACAACCTGTATCACTGGCGACGGCACAACCCTATATTCCGACTGCAAAACTTGCCCCAACGCCTGTGAAGGCAACACCAGTTGTCCTCCCGGCTCCGTATGCCAATATGACAGTTGCTCACAAACCTATTGTCCTACCGGATGCCAAACTAATTATAAAAACTATTGCGGCAAAGTTCAAACCAATTGCCAAGAGTTAGGCTACATTGTTCCGGACTTTGAATGTGCCGACAAAGATATACTCAGATGTCCCTACGATTCATCTTGGGTCATGTGCGTTGAAAAAGATTTAGGCGATTGCTGCCGCAACTGTATGCAACTTCCCTTTGAGGGCAGTTTACCGGCCGGATACACTCAAACCGACAAATGTGAATGCTGCGGTAAAGTCTATTACGACGGTGTACCCAACAACTGTGAAGGATTTTTAGATTGTCCGTATGGTAAAGCCGAAGGCGCAAAAACTTGTATCACCGCCGAGGGCAGCACCCTATATAGTAAATGCAAAACTTGTCCGGACGCCTGCCATTTTGACACCTGCCCCACTGGATCCGTCTGCACCAAGGAAGAGTGTTCTCAAAAATATTGTGTCACCGGATGTGCCAACAGTAACTACACATTATACTGCACCCAACCTGAAACTGATTGTCGCGCTCTAGGATATCATCTTGAAGATTTTGGATGCACCAATCAAGACATACTCAAATGTCCTTATGATACCAATTGGGTTATTTGCCAAGATAAATATGAAGATTCTTCATGCAACAAATGTAAGCATCTCCCCTACACAAGTGTACCTGACGGTTACACCATAACCGAGACCTGCACTTGTAACGGCAAAAACTACTATGATGCCGAAATATCTCCGTGTGAAAAACGCGGCTACACGCAAAAAGCTGGCGATTGCAGCAACGGGTATCTGGCATGTCCCTACGATAACACAAAAGTCTATTGCAGATAATGAGAAAATATATACCTCAGGAGAAATCACATGACACACATAAACACACCAGCAATCAAGACAATATTTTGCACTGCCCTTAGTGCTCTAAGTTTTAATATGCTAGGCACATCAGCATCTGCATCTGAAATAACATGTACTGCCACTCCCGATTGCGCCTCACTTGGCTATACAAAATCGGCCAGTCAGTGCCCCGATGGCGGCATGAAATGTCCGTTTGACTCCAGCAAAATGTTCTGCGTTAATGCTGAAGCATTAGACTTTGTTTTTCAGAACAAAATTGCCGTTGGACATATTGTTTATTCTGATGGGACCACCTCCACCACATATACATCTACCAAACTTCCCATTGGTATAGTTGTATATGTTCACCCCAATGGCAAAAACAACCACGGCTTAGTTTTAGCAATAGATGCACCACTTCCTCGTACTCGAGCCGAGGCCAATTTATACTGTGACAGCTATGTCACCAAAGGAACCAAAATCGGCGACTGGCATTTGCCCGATGCCGGTGAAGTCTGGATGTATTCGAATGCCAACCCCGACTATACTTATAAAAACTTTGAAGAATATCTTTCTAAAGTTCCGGGAGGAGATGGCATTTACGCAGTCAAATCATGGTTGTTTGGTTATAGCTATGGATATAACACCAACTATTACGGTCGTCACTCCTTCATAGGTGAAACCAGCTCACAACAGTCTACATCATATTACCCTTGGACTACCTCAGAGCGGTATAGCAATGCAGGATATGTTATACTTCCACATATCAACAATAACTTTTCACATACGAGCAACACGCGCGTTACATATTACAACAATTTCCGATGTGTAGCCCAGTTATAACATCAGCAATCAACTGGAGAATAGTCATGAACAACATAAAACCAAACATTTTTTATAGTTTAATTTACCTGAGCGGCCTCATTCCGTCTGTTGCCTTAGCTGATGACGTTAATTGTACCGCAGCACCGGACTGTGCCTCTTTGGGATACACCAAAACCGCTGCTCAATGTCCCGATGGCGGTATGAAATGTCCGTTTGATTCCAGCAAAATGTTCTGCGTTGCCTCAACAACCAATAGATTTATCTTCAAAAATAGCATTGCAATCGGACATATTGTATATTCTGATGGGACCACTTCCGCTACATATACTTCGACCAAACTCCCCATTGGCATTATTGTCTATGTTCACCCCAACAAACAAAACAACCATGGGATAGTCCTCTCCACCAATGCTCCCATGCCGCGTACTCGAGCCGAAGCCAATTTATTTTGCAACGGATATTCGACCCAAGGGACCAACTCTGGTGATTGGCATCTGCCCACGGCCGGGGAAATGTGGATACTTTCCAATGCCAATGTAAATTACCAATATACCGATTTCAACAACTATCTATCCAAAGTACCCGAAGGTGACAATCTAGAGAGAAAATATTCCGCCTTGTTTAACGTCAGTGGTGTCAACTACTATGGCAGTCATGGTTATGTTGGCACTTGCAACACTTCAAGTTGCACATCTTATTATCCCTGGACCAGCAGCGACAATGTCAGCAACCCCACCGCTCAGCTACTACCGGCGCTAAACAACAATTTCAGCTTTTATAATGGGAATTACACCGGCAGATATAACAACTTCCGCTGTATTGCAATTTTTTAAGGAGAACAAACATGAAAAATTTAAGTAACCTGATACCTGCCATGCTTATTTTTGCTGCAGCAGTAATCTACACCAACTCCGCCTCTCAGGCTGCGGAAGTAGGCGACATCATGTATCACGATGGTACCTTTGATAAAACCGTCTTAGACGACAAAGTTCCGATTGGAGTGGTTTTTTGGGTATCTGACCGTCGTGACCACGGTTATGTTCTCACTTTGGAGCAACCCGCAAAGATGGCATATAGTTCAGCCATTTCCTACTGCAACAGCTATAAAACCTTAGGCACTTCTGCCGGCGACTGGAAACTTCCTAACGCCATGGAAATATTGCGTATGGGCAATGAGAGAATCAATGGTGTTGCCAATACCAAATTCAATACCATCAACGCCAAACTCAAAACCATCCCCAACGGTCAGGAACTGTTGGCTTCACAATACTACTGGATAGAGAGTCGTGGTTACGGGTTAACCTACCTGGATAAATATGGCTTCACAACCTCAACAGATAATGCCGCAAAGATGTATTATCCGCGATGCGTAAAAGGGTTCTAGCTATCATTAGATTTGGGTAACAAGTATTATTATGTTCTTTCTCCGATACTCCGGGGGTAGCGTTCGCGCTCCCGGAGTACATTTTTTAAATGTCATCCCTCGACTACGCTAGTAGTCGTCAAGGGGCCTTCGCATTAGCCCGATAAACTCCAAGCCAAAAAAAACCTCCGTAATTAACGGAGGTTTAAAACTCAAAAATACTTTACCAAGAAACTATTTCATTTTCTTTTCAACAAATTCTACGTGTTTACGAGCTTTCTTGTCATATTTTTTCAAAGACATTTTTTCCGGATGGGTTCTCGGATTTTTCTCGGCAACATAGAATGTTCCGGTATTAGCGGTACTTTCCATTTTCACTAAAATTTTTACTGCTTTTGCCATCTCATTTACTCTTTAAGTTAAGTTATACCTAAAAACATTTAGCTGCACTATACAGTTTTTTAGCATATTGTCAACCAAATTTTATCACTTTCTTTCAAAAAAACTCTCAAATTCTGCTTTTTAGCAATTTAACAGCCGTTTCCACGTCATCTTCCCTATTTTCACGACTTTGTTTCACACACTTACCGGCATTATTTGCATCAGCACTCACACAATAATCCGGCACAACCCCTTGGTCGGTAAAACTTTTCCCCGACGGCAAATAGATTGCCGCATTAGTAATAGCTAAAATCGAACCATTGGGTAATTGCTGCAGATTTTGGGTTGTTCCCTTTCCAAACGTCTCGGTTCCGATAATAATAGCCCGGCTTTGCTCTTGCAAACTTCCGGCCACCAGTTCGGCCGCCGAAGCCGTATCGGCATCGACCAAGACCGCCACCGGTTTGTCATCAAACTCATCTTTAGCGCTGGCTTGATAGACCATACTGGCATATTTCGATTTTCCCTTAGTCATAAAGACAATCCCTGATTCCAAAAAAGCTCCGCCCACTTTAGAAGCCGCCAGCAACTGACCGCCGCTGTTACCCCGCAAGTCCAAAATCAAAGCTTGAGCATTCTTATGTTTACGCAGCAACATTGTCATTTTATGATAAGTATTAACATCAAACACCCCGATACGAATGTATAAAATATTATCAATCATTCGTGAAGCAAAGTTTACTCTTCGTTTTAAATTTGACTTATCAGCCATTTCCATCGCCGTATAGAGTTTGGAATCCTTATCCAAAGTTGCTACCATTTGGCTTATCATGACATCGGGCGCCTCAAAATCCTTGAGCGAAATTTGGGGTGAAATCTGCACCGCCGCTTTAAAAATCTGATCAATCAGCTCCGCCCAATCGGTTATTTCCTCATTTTCAGGCTTATTAAAATTTTTATACACTTTCGCATCATAATAGAAAGTAAAGCGAGACTTATCGTTTGCCACCCGCACTTTAGGGTCCATTTTGTGCAACCCTTCAAAGGCGGCCATACTAAGCTTTGGCAAATCCAGCGGCGCCAAATGCTGTTCTTTAACCGCATTCATCATCATCACAATATTTTCATCGGCAGCTTTTGCCGTTTGCATAGTGCCAAACATCAAAACCCCGACCAGAAGCCAAATTTTGCGCATTATTTGCCCTTCCGCATAATTTTTTTTCTCTTAATTTTTTTCTTAGCCGATTTTTTACGCTTTGGCAAGCTTGGCCCCGACTTATCAGCATAATTAAGCCCACAGTCCTCATCCACATACTTAAACGCCAAGCCGCCGCTCACCGGTGAGGCTTCAACAAGCTGGGCCTTAAGTTTCTCCCCCAGGCTAAATTCCAACCCCAACTTAGCCGCGCTGAGCTTAAACCCATTATTTTCGAGATAATATTTATCATTAGGAAGGCTATTCATCGGAATAAGGCCCTCCGCCCCGAGATTCTCGATTCGCACAAAGATACCGGCCGAAGTTATACCGCTGATAACCACTTCATAAATCTGCCCCACCGACGGCTTTAAATATTCTGAGACATAACGGGAGGTCATTTCGCGTTCCGCATTAACCGCCCGCCGCTCCGTTACGCATAAATGCTCGGCAGTTTCCGCAAATTGGGATAATGAAGCATTTTTTTCCAACTCTCCACCGCCGGCAAATTTCTTCGCCGCAATCAACGCCCGATGAATAAGCAAATCCGAATAGCGCCTGATTGGTGAGGTAAAATGCACATAGTGCTTGAGCCCTAAACCAAAATGTCCGATATTTTCGGGGCTATATTGCGCTTGCGCCTGCATTCTAAGCACCAAATCACTAATACCAGAAGCCAGCCCCGCAGTTTGAGTTTTTTCCATCAACTTATTAAAATACATCGGCTTAAGTGCCGGAGCATCCGGAAGTTTCATTCCAAGTTCGTAGAGCAAGGGTTCCATTTCTTTGAGCTTTTCTTGAGGTGGTCGGTCATGTACCCGATACATCACCGGCAGATGAGTTTTTTCTAATGCCAAAGCCGCCGCCACATTTGCCGCAATCATAAATTCTTCAATAATTTTTTCCGACATATAATCCGGCGCTTTTTCAATCAGCAGGACCTGACCTTGTTTATCAAATTTGATTTTAATTTCGGTTGTGGTGAGCTCCAATGCACCGTGTTTTTTGCGCGCCTTATCCAAAGCCAAATATGCCTCATATAATGGCAACACACAAGACTTAAACACCGGAGCAATATTTTCGCTTTTATCCCCATCAAGAGCGGCCTGCACTTCCCGATAAGTCAACCTTGCCGCCGATTTTATAGTACCGCGGCAAAAATCATAACTCCGCAATTTTCCATCATTATCAATTTCCATAAAACAAGCAATTACCGGCCGTTTTTCTTTCGGGCGCAAAGAACATAAATCGTTTGAGAGTTTTTCGGGTAACATTGGCACCACCAAATTGGGCAGATAAACCGAGTTTCCGCGCATATATGCCTCACGGTCCAGCTCACTCCCCGGACGCACATAAAAAGCCACATCGGCAATGGCCACCCCGAGCCGAAAACCCAAGGGCGTTTTTTCCGCCCACACCGCATCATCAAAATCCTTGGAATCATCACCGTCAATCGTAACAAACGGCAAATTGGTTAAATCTGCGCGTTCTTTAAGGTTTAAGCACGGCAAATCCGCCAATTCTTTAGCAATTTGCGGCTTAAATTCGTTGGGAATACCATATTTTTCCAGCACCAAAAGCTCCGCCGCTTTGCTCAGACTAAACGGCCCGAAGTTGCGCAAGATTCGCACTTCCTTAAAACGACAATTACCCTCTAAGGCATAAGCCACAAAATCTCCGTCTTTGGCTTTAGCCGGATTATCAAGTAGCAAATCGGTATGCTTAGATTTTGCGGTTGAAACAATAAAATATCTTCCGCCCCGTTTTTCAATCACGCCATATTGTTTTTCGGGCTGGAGTTGTGCTGTTGAAGTGCGCAACATCACACGCGCATAATATTCGCCGTTTTTGCCGTCAATCCGCGCCAAAACACGATCACCAAGTGCCAACGGCGGTTTGATTTTGTGATTGGGAAGCACCATAATCTGCCCAACCGAGGCAAATCTTACCTCTGTCGGCACAGCCCGAATTTCACCCTCATCATCGATTCCCGAAATTTCCAATTGCAAGGTCTCAGGCAGACGAGAGCTGTTTTTAGTTTTCTTCATGAGCGCTCCGTTTTAGCTCTATCACCAACGGCGTATGATCAGATGGTTTGTTTTGTCCGCGAATAGATTTATCCACCTCGCAAGCAAGCAAACAATCGGTTGCCTGCGGAGATAATAAGAAATAGTCGATTCGCATTCCCCAATCATTTTGGAAAGCCCCGCCGCCATAATCCCAATAAGTATAACCGTTTTCATGCGGGTGTAAGGTCCTGAATGCATCATAATACCCCAAATGCAAAATGGAGTTAAGCCGCCGCCTGACCTCGGGCAAAAATAAGGCATTATTACGAAAAGCCTCCGGATTATAGACATCATCGGGCGTCAAAATCACATTAAAATCTCCCCCGATGATTACTGGTTGATGAAGCAAAAGAAGTTTTTGCAAATGTCGATAAAAAGCCTCCATCCAACGCAATTTATAATCCAGCTTAGTCTTATCATCTGGCTGATTGGCGGGCGGATTCCCGTTGGGCAAATAAATCGAGGCGATTCGATAAGTCTGCTTGTCGAGTTCCACCTCAGTTTCAAGATAACGGCTGTTATCATCATCAAAACCGGGGATTCCCTCGCTGATTGTCTTAATTTTATGGCGGCTGAGCACAGCCACACCGTTATAAATTTTTTGCCCCAGCACTTTGGCCTCGTACCCCAAAGCCTGAATTTCAAAAAACGGAAAAGAATTATATTCAGTCTTAATCTCTTGGAGCAACACCACATCGGGATTGGTTTCTTTGAGCCAATTCGAAAACAGTTCAATCCTCGCCCCGATAGAATTTATATTAAAAGTAGCAATTTTCATCTTTCCGCTTTCACCGAATATTAAGATTAATATAATAAGCTCTTATACAATAAAAAGTCAGATAAAGGAAGAACTTTATGAATCTAGCCTCCTATGCCACCAAACCCGAAGACAGCCGCGGCCGTATGTACCCCGACTTTGTCAACATTATCCGCTCACCGTTCCAACGCGACCGCGATAGGCTCATTCACTCCATGTCTTTCCGCCGCTTAGATGGTAAAACCCAAGTTTTTGCCTACCACGAAGGTAAGAATTACCGCACCAGATTAACCCATAGTATCGAGGTAGCCCAAATCACGCGTACGCTTTGCAAAAGCTTGGATCTGAATGAAGAACTTGGCGAAGCCATTGCCTTGGCGCACGATTTGGGACATTCCCCTTTCGGACATGCCGGAGAACGCGGCTTGAGCAAAGTAATGAAACCCTATGGCGGCTTTGACCACAACATTCAGGCTTTAAGGATAATTACCGAATATGAGAGTCACTACCCCAATTTTCCGGGCTTAAACCTCACTTGGGAAACCTTGGAAGGCACCGTCAAGCACCATGGCAAATTTGGCACTAAAATTCCGCCTTTCTTAAAAAAATTCAACCAAAAATTTGATTTAGACTTACATCACTATGCCTCGCTTGAGGCCCAAATTGCCGCCTTGGCTGATGATATTGCCTACCTCAATCATGATATTGACGATGGTTTCCGCGCCGGTTTTTATAGCATTGCCGACCTCCAAGAACTCCCCTTCATCAATGAGATAATCAAAGATTTGGAACAAAAGCATCAAAATATTGATGACAACATTCGCATCTATGCCATCACCCGCAGTATGATTGCCAAGATGATATTTGACCTCTTAGCACAAACCAAGAAAAACATTGAGCACCATCACATATCCTCCCCGCAAGACATACGCCGTCTCGATTCGGCTTTGGCATCTCATTCTGTGCAGCTCCAAACCGAAATACAACAGCTGCGTTTCTTTTTAACCGAGCATTTTTACAATCATACCAATGTGGTCCGCATGGATATGAAATCGCAAAAAGTAGTTGAGGAGCTGTTTGAGGTTTTCATGTCCGACTGGCGTTTATTGCCAGGTTCGGAGCGCCAAAAAATCAATTCAGCACTGCCTCAGGCCGAAATCGCCGGCATCATTTGCACCTACATTGCCAACATGACCGATATGGGCGCTTTAGATGAACACCAAAAACTTTTTGACAATATGACCAGATTTTAAATGATTGTAAATTATTATAAAATAGACTATGCTACAAAATAAATCAAATTTAGGAGATGACAAATGCTTCTGGATCGCCCCGAAGACAACAAAAACAACGATGAATTACTCAATGATCTGCGCCAAAAATTGGCCAGTCAGTCCAATTTGGAATATGATGAAAAACGTAATGACTTAAATGTTTCCAAAAATGTATTCATCGGTGCCGTATCAGGTATAGTATTAGCAGGTATTGTCGGCTGGTTTGTATTATCTCCGCAATATGCCGCAGATACCCCGGGAGAAATTCCTGTCATTCGTCGCCCTAAAGATGCCATTAAAGTTCAACCGGCAGATCCGGGTGGAATGGAAATTTTGAATCAAGATAAAACCGTTTATAATATCATTGATAAAAAGGGCGCCGGTGATACTCCGGCTGTTGAGACCATTCTGCCTCCGCCCGAAGAACCCCAACTTCCGATTATCACTCCGGAAGTTGAAGTCGCCCCGGTGGCTCCGAGTGTTCCCTCGACCGACAAGACCATTGCCGCCGCCGAAGAAATTATCAAGGTAGAAACCCAACCAGAACCCGTAAAAGAAGTTAAAGTCGAGCCTAAAGTTGAACCTAAAGTAGAAGTCAAACCGGCGCCTGAGCCTAAACAAGCCGCTCCGGAAAAAATCAACATTCCCGAAAAAGCAGTTGTTCAACCCAGTATTGCCGCCAAAGGTTCTTGGCAAGTACAACTAATGGCTTCCACCAACCGTAAAGCCGTTGAAAACTCTTGGAGCTCTTTGTCTAAGAAATATCCGGTTTTGAAAAATCACGGCTACGAGATTGAAACTGCCGACCTTGGCGCCAAAGGTATTTTCTATCGTTTGCAAGCCGGCTCCTTTGCCGACCGCAGTGGTGCCGATGCTCTTTGCAAAGAAATCAAAGCCGCCGGCGGTAGCTGTATTGTAAAGAAAAAATAGTATGTTCAAAGACTTTTTGGAAATTCTGTATTTTGCCATCAGTCTGATTATTAGTGTAATCATACACGAAATTGCTCACGGCTGGGTCGCCCATAAACTTGGCGACCCTACCGCGCGTTTATCCGGACGCTTATCCTTAAACCCGCTCAAGCACATTGACCCATTTGGCAGTATTATTTTGCCGCTGTTTTTGCTGCTTTCAGGTAGTGGTTTTGTTTTTGGCTGGGCCAAACCGGTTCCGATAGATGAACGCTATTTTAAAAACCCCCGCCGCGACAATCTTTTAGTTTCCGGCGCAGGGATTGCAGCCAATATTTTACTCGCGGCGCTCTGCGGTACTTGCATTCGCCTGCTCGAACATTTTGAGCTCAATGTTTTCACCGCGCTGATTGCCTCATTCTTTTACATTTTAATGTTAGTGAATTTGATACTGGCCGCCTTTAATCTGTTGCCCATTCCTCCGCTTGATGGCTCCAAGCTATTTTTGGGCTGGATAGAAAAACCCTGGGCACAAGAATATGTTAATTCACCGCGCGCCGCCTTAATTGGCATCGGGGTAATGTTTATCTTGTTACCATTACTGTTTCAGGCTTTGAGCATTCCCAATCCCATTACGGTTTGGTTGCAAGCTTTCACCGAAACCCTAATGAAATTATTGCTCTAGGAGGCCAGATGGAAAAACCGATTTTGGCCGCCATGCTGTCTTGCTCCGGCTTAAAATTAAGCGATGAAGAAAAGCACCTTTTTGCTAAAACCAATCCTTTGGGAATAAGCCTTTTTGGTCGCAATATCAATACCCCCGAACAATTAAAACAACTTGTAAAAGAAATTAAAGAGTGCATTGGCCGAGATGATATCTTAATCGGTATTGACCAAGAAGGCGGACGGGTCAGAAGATTAACCGAACCTTATTATCGGACTTATGCCTCGCAATATCGCTTAGGACAAATTGCCCGCCGTTTCGGATTAAAAATAGGCCAACAAACCGCTGCCGCTCATGCCGCCTTAATTGCTCACGATTTGCAAAGTCTTGGCATCAACTGGAACTATGCTCCGGTTATTGATGTTTGCCACCGTGACACATCCGAAGTTTTACGCAGTCGCACTTTTGGCTCTGACCGCAAGATTATTGCCGCCTTGGGCCAAGAAATGGTTGAGACCTATGTCAAATATGGCATTTGCCCCTGTATCAAACATCTGCCTGGCTTAGGCAGCAGCACTACCGACCCCCATTTACAAATTCCGGTAATTGATAAACCGCTTAGCAAATTACGTACCGACTTTGTCCCCTTTAAAAGCTTGAGCACTTGCCCGGCCGGTATGACTGCGCACATTCTTTTGCCCGAAATTGATGACAAGTTCCCCCTCACCCAATCTGCCAAAGGAATTAATCAAATTATCCGTGGCGAGTTGGGATTTGACGGATTTTTGATAAGCGACGCCATCGAAATGCACGCTCTGCAAGGCTGTTTAAGCGAACGTGTGAGAAGCGCCTTAGATGCCGGTTGCGATTGCATATGCTATTGTGGCGGCGAAATCTCCGCCTTAAAAGAAGTCACCGCCGCGGCTCAAAATCTGAGGGATAAATCAATTTTTAGATTTGAAAAGTTGCAAAAAATTATTCATAATAATATAAGTTTTGAGGCATTAGAGCAGCTTGCCGCCGCTTATGAACAGCAAATCGGCCAGGTTGCGGAATACCAAGAAACTTATGATGCAACGGAAACTTTGCATCTCATGCAAGACAAAGAAGGAGAAAAATAGTGTTTTCAGATTTCTGGGAATGGGTACTGATTATCTTGGTTTTGGTTTTAGTCTTTGGTGCTAATAACCTAAGTACGTGGAAAACCATTGTTTTGCAAAAATTAGACAACGTCAAAAAGGTTGCCTCCGAAAAGACTGCCTCCCTTGGCAAAAAAAGCAAAGATAATAAAAAAGAATAGCCGCTTATCTCCAAATCTTATTCTGACTTGCACGTACTTTCACTTGCAGTAATGCTAATTTTTTTTGCAAATCAAATATCTATAGACATTTGATTTTTTCTCTGCTATACTATTTATATATATAAAATCCCTAGAAAGGGATTATTTAATCGTTGGAGAAAATCAATGAGCATTACGTCGACTAGAAAAGTTTCCGGCTCGCCCAACGCCCCCTCAAAAGCAGATTTTTATCGCCGTGGAGGAGATGGGGAAAGCTTTGTAGAAAATATTGATACCACCAATAGTGTGCTGGTCAGGGATAATGATTCTGACAATCAGAAAGGCCGGCAGGATACACCTTTTAAAAAACCCGAAGATAAAAACAAACGTCCGGAAATTTCCTCTTCCTCGACCTACATTCCCAACGCCATTGAAGCTTTGACAGCAAGCGGTGTATATGATGATACCCCGCTATCTACGCCTAACCAAGGTCACCGCAAAATCGGGGTTTATGACAATAACCAGTCCATGCTCAAAGATAATCAGGAGCAGTTTTCGCACAGTTATCTCAAACATTTTTATGAACGCAACGAGATAATTGAAGAAATCGACGAACTGGTTTAAGAAAAATCTATCCTTTAGTATTGAATTATAAAACTTAATGATTACATCTCGTTTAGCGAAAGAAATTTCGTTGCGGAGATGGTTGAATTTTGCTTCCCCATGCCAAACTCAATCGCTTCAACCCATTGGATAAAAGTCACGGCCAAAACTTTTATCCTCCCCATAAAAATAACTCCGGGTTTGGCCAAACTCGGAGTTATTTTTTTATAAAGACTAAAAATCTTAAAGTGCTTTGACCATTTTAGCCAAGCTGACGCCTTTTTCTTCCAACAAATCGCCTTCTTGGTGATAGCCCATTTTTTCATAAAAATCCACCACTGAGAGCATGGCGTGCATTTCAATTTTAGAATATCCAGCCTCTTTAGCGCGTTTTTCGGCATATTTCACCAAGTCGTGCCCAATACCTTCCCCCTGATATTTGCTATCAACCGCCACCTGCATCAAGCGGATAAGTTCATTATCAATCGGAGCCAGCATACAACCGCCGAGCAGAGCATCATCAAGCTTTTCAATACAGGCAATATGCAGATAATTAGCCTCTTTGGCACGGTGTTCATCCAAAAAATCGAACCCCAGCGGTTCCAACAAAACCCGATACCGCAGTCTTAACAATTCATCATAACGTGAAGACCCATATTCAACTTCTACAATCTCTCTCATGGCAGCCTCCTCTCATCTATAAACTCTAGTATAACCACTTTTATTCATTTTCACAATCAATATATGTTGCCTATTCAGAAAAATTAATCTATTTTCAAGAAAACTAAACATTTATCACGGAAAAAAAATAAGATGAGTACTCAGTTAGATTTAATCCGCAACTTTGCCATCATTGCCCACATTGACCATGGCAAATCCACGCTTGCCGACCGCATGATAGAATATTGCGGCGGACTGCAAAGCCGTGAAATGCAAGAGCAGGTTCTCGATTCTATGGACATTGAGCGCGAAAGAGGCATCACCATCAAAGCCCAAACCGTCCGGCTCAACTATCAGGCTAAAGACGGCAAGACCTATCAGCTCAATCTGATAGACACTCCCGGCCACGTTGACTTTTCTTACGAGGTTTCGCGTTCATTAGCATCTTGTGAAGGCTCCGTGCTGGTAGTAGATGCCACTCAAGGCGTCGAGGCTCAAACTTTGGCCAATGTGTATTTAGCCATTGATAACAACCACGAGATTATTCCGGTCTTAAATAAGGTTGACTTACCCTCAGCCGACCCCGAACGTGTCAAACAGCAGATAGAAGATGTTATCGGCCTAGATACCTCATACGCGGTAGAAACCTCCGGCAAAACCGGTTTAGGCGTGCCCGAGTTGTTAGAAGCCATCGTCAAACACTTGCCCGCCCCCAAAGGAGATGAAAACGCTCCGCTCAAAGCTTTGTTGATTGATAGCTGGTACGATTCCTATTTAGGGGTCATTATTTTGGTCCGCATTCATGATGGTGTGCTCAAACGCAAAACCCAAATCCGCATGATGAGCAATAATAATACTTATTTGGTTGATAAGGTTGGTATCTTCACGCCCAAAATGCAAGATATTGATGCTTTGTATCCGGGCGAAGTCGGGTTCATTACCGCTAGTATTAAAAGCGTCAGCGATTGTCACATCGGCGACACGATTACCGACAACAAGCGTCCTTGTGAAACTGCCCTAAAAGGGTTTAAGCCCTCGGTTCCGGTGGTGTTTTGTTCCATTTTTCCGGTTGACAGCAGTGAGTATGACAACCTCAAAGATGCCCTAGGAAAGCTTAAATTAAACGACGCCAGTATTGATTATCAAAATGAGAATTCAGCTGCTCTTGGACTTGGTTTTCGTTGCGGATTTTTAGGGCTGTTGCATATGGAAATCATCGAGGAGAGATTAGACCGCGAGTTTGATTTGGATATTATTACCACGGCGCCATCGGTTGCGTACAAAATCAACCTCACCAACGGCGAGCAGATTACCTTGCATAATCCGGCCGATATGCCCGATGTCAGCCAAATTAAATCCATTGAAGAACCGTGGGTCAAAGCCACCATTTTGGTTCCCGACACTTACCTTGGTTCCGTGCTCAAACTTTGCACCGAACGCCGTGGCGAGCAAATAGAATTGACCTACGCCGGCAGTCGCGCCATGTTGGTTTATAAATTGCCCTTAAACGAGATTGTTTTTGACTTTTATGACAGGTTAAAATCCATCACCAGCGGCTATGCCAGCTTTGACTATGAGTTAACCGATTATGCCGAATCTGACTTGGTTAAAGTTCAGATATTGATAAACGAGGAACCGGTAGATGCCTTGGCATTCTTGTGCCACCGCAGTGACGCCGAAAGCAGAGGCCGTCAGATTTGTGAAAGATTAAAAGACCTCATTCCGCGGCACTTGTTTAAGATTCCGATTCAAGCCGCGATTGGGGGCAGAATTGTTGCCCGAGAAACCATTTCGGCATTGCGTAAAGATGTAACTGCCAAATGCTATGGCGGCGACGTTACTAGAAAACGCAAATTATTGGACAAGCAGAAACAAGGTAAAAAGCGGATGCGCCAGTTTGGCAAAGTCGAAGTTCCGCAAAGCGCTTTCATTGAAGCTTTGCGCATTGGAGATAAATAAACCAAACGGTCAAAACCCTAGCGTATAATAAGCGCAACCTTTGTCACAAAAAAGTTCAGAGTTTGAGGTTAGTAGAGTGATTTCTAGGGGTGAAGAAAATCCTAGCGTATAATAAGCGCAACCTTTGTCACTCCTTAAAGTTCGGATAGTGAGGGGAATAATAAGATTTCAGAGTGGCGGCGACTGAGTGTATAAAGAAATACACGATTGGAGCCGCCAGCTCGCAAAATCTGTATTAGTCACCCGCTAGACGAACTTTAACACGAGCTTTAAAACAAGTTATTTTTTTATTTGCCTATATTTACATTTCGATTAATCCATACCGAAAGTATCATCCCAAAACTGGCCATAACGGAAAGTATGACGGTTCCACCGTAAGAAATGAGGGCCAAGGGAATGCCCACCACCGGTATCAAACCCAGCACCATCGCCATATTGATGAATACATAAAGAAAGAAGTTGGTAGCCAGACCTATGGCTAACAGCTTGCCAAAATAGCTGGTACTGCGCAACGCAAAACTAAAACTGTAGGCAATAATCAGAATATTGAGCAACACCACAAATACGGCCCCAATCATACCAAACTCTTCGGACAACATCGTAAAAATAAAGTCCGTATGCTTTTCGGGCAAAAAATTAAGATGGCTTTGGGTTCCTTTTAAGAAACCTTTACCAAACACCCCGCCCGAGCCAAGAGCAATTTTGGACTGAATAATATGATATCCGGCGCCAAGGGGATCTCGCTCCGGATCAAGAAATGTCAGTACCCGATTTTTCTGATAATCGTGTAAAAAGTGCCAGGCAAACGGTATCATCAGCGCTCCGCCAAGCATGACCACCACAAACTTCCAGACCTGCACCCCCACGGCAAAAAAGATAGCGCCGGCACTCATAATCAGCATCAGTGCCGTACCAAGGTCAGGCTGGGTCATCACTAAAAATGCCGGAAACAAAGTCAGCATAATCGGAATAATCAGTCCCCGCGTACTTTCAATACTCTGCAGCGAGCTGGAATGAAAATATTTGGCCAACACCATCACCAACGCAATTTTCATCAACTCTGATGGTTGCAGATTAAAGAACTTGAGGTCAATCCAGCGTTGCGCCCCCATACCGATAGAACCGCGGATTTCCACATAAATCAGCAAGAGCAAAGATACAAAATAGAACGGATAAGCAATTTTCATAAAAAAGCGGATATCGGTAAGTGCAAAGACCAACATCACCCCCAAACCCATGCCAAAACGAATAAGTTGGTTGATTGCCCAAGGTTTCCAATTGCCGTTGGCAGCCGAATATAGAACCACAATACCGATAGAGGCCAAAATCACAATAAACAAAATATAAGAAAAGCTTAAGTTAAAAAACTTTTCTTTCAATGAGAGGCTCTGATTTTTAAAACTGGTTTCATAATATTTGTACATTGCACTTACCTACTCAACAGTTTGTTTGGTGGGGTCAAGTTTGATAGCTTCTTGAAGCAGTTTGCTGGCAATAGGCGCCGCCACGGACGAACCGCCGCCACCATGCTCGACCAGCACCGCCACCGCATATTTGGGGTTATCATGAGGAGCATAGCCCACAAACAAAGCATGACTTCTCAACCGCCAGGGCAAATCTTTATCTTTGATAATACCGGACTGGCGTTCTTTCATGGTAATCCGCTTCACTTGGGTTGTACCGGTTTTGCCGCCCATCATCTGCCCATGATAATTAAAGCGCGAACCATAGGCCGTACCGCCCGGCACATTTACCACACTAAACATTCCCTCTTTTATCAAATCCAGATAAGTGGAAGAAATTTTGATTTTGTTTAGTGGTTTACGGTCAGCATCATCAACTTTGGTAAAAGTCGGCGTAACCTCATATCCGCCATTGACCAAACGTGCCGTCATGGTCACAAGTTGCAACGGGGTGGTTAGGATATATCCTTGCCCGATACCCGAAATCAGTGTTTCGCCTTGTTGCCAAACACCTCTGGCCCCGCGGAAACGACGTTTTTTCCATGCTTTGTCCGGAATCAGCCCCGGGCTTTCTTGAGCAATCCCGATACCGATTTTTTTGCCCAAACCCAAGCGGCGAGCCATTTCGGCAATTTTTTCAATTCCGACTTTTTGCGCCGTTTCATAAAAATAGATATCGCAAGAATGTTGCAGAGCCTGCACCACATCCAGATATCCGTGTCCGCTGTGTTTCCAACAGTGGAACGCATGGTCGCCCAAAAACATTTTGCCGGCACAAAAGAAACGAGTTTCCGGACGAATGACTCCGGCTTCCAGAGCCGCCAAAGCCACCACCATTTTGAAGGTTGAGCCCGGAGAATAGTGCTCTGATACTACCTTATTGGTGAGCGGGCGACGCTCATTTTTGGTCAGTTCATTCCACTCTTTGGTGCTCAATCCTTGTACCAAGCGATTGGGGTCATAAGATGGAGCGGAGGCCAAAGCCAAAATCTCTCCGGTATGCACATCAATCAAGACCACACCGCCGCTTTCTTCACCTAATAATTCATAAGCCATTTTCTGCAAACGGGCATCAATGGTCAAATCCACCCGTTCACCCAAAACACCTTCATTTTTCTCAATCTCTTTCATAACGCGCCCATAGGCATTGACTTCAAGCTTGAGTGTACCGCCGCGGCCGCGCAGTTTTTTCTCATCGAGTTTTTCAATACCTGATTTTCCGATTTTAAATCCGGGGATTTCAAGCAACGGGTCATCTTTAACATCATTAGATGAAACAGATGATACATATCCCAACACATGGAAAAGCTCCTCCCCGAAAGGATAGTATCTGGTTAACCCCTCATCAATGATAATACCCGGCAAATCCGGAGCATTGAGCTGGATTTTAGAAACTTCTTCCCAAGTGAGGTTGTCTTTAATTTTGATAGGCACAAAGCTGCGATTTTTGCGCAAATCTTTTTTGATGCGTTCTTCCTCAGCTTCGGAAAGCGGCATAATTTTTTTGAAAGCATCTAAAGTTTCTTGCACATTGGTAGTTTGCTCTGCCACGATTAAGGCCTGAAAATTTTGTTGATTGGAGGCCAAAACCACTTGGTTACGATCATAAATCACGCCCCGCGGCGGAATGAGCAAGCGGGTTGAAATGCGGTTTTCATCCGCAAGAGTTTGATATCTGTCGGCCTGATAGACCTGCAAATAATATAATCTGGCGATAATTACCATAAACATCAAAAATTCGCCCAAGCCCAAAATGAGCGAGCGTTTAATTAAAATTTTTCCTTTATCGTTATCGCGGTTCATCAGAGCTCCTCATCGGCAATTAAACTATTTTGCACAAAAGCCAAAATCAGGCTGATAAAGGGATAAGCCGCCGCCGTAACCATAAAGCTAAAGCCCACGATTGAAAGCGGCAAAAACTGAGCATAATAAATTGACAACACCAACCACTTAACAAAAAACACCACCAAAGAAATAATGGCAAAGCCATACCAAGTAATTATAAAAGGCTTGCCGCTCAAGAAGCGCGACAAATTACTAATCAAAAGATACAACACCAACAAGGTCAGGATATTGGTACCAAACGGGACATTACTGATAATATCATCGACCAAGCCTAAAAAATATACCGACAACAGATTAAAAATATCCGGACGATGAATCATCCAAAAATATGCACACACCATCGCCATGGCCGGACGAATATCCCCAAACATCAGAAAATCCATCGGGACATAAGATAAAAAAATCAGCAACAGCGAAGACAACAACGGCAACAGACGTTGTAAATAGGTCATGATATTTTCGCTCAATTCATCACTCATAGTTCAATCGCTAATTGGCACTATTAAAAGGGGGTAGTTTGAGGGTAGTAGAGTGATTTCGCTGGCGAAGACAATCCTAGCGTAGATAGACCTACGTGGATTGGCATCTACCCCGTAAAATCGCTCTAAGAAACGTAACCCTTTATAAAAAATCGGAGAATGAGTCGTATAATAAGAAACAAAAGAAAATGCGAGTGAGCGTATAACAAAATACGTGACCGAGCATTTTACTCGCAGTTTCTGTATTACACATTTTAGGCTCTCAACTTTGGCACTATTAAAAGGGGGTAGTTTGAGGTTAGTAGAGTGATTTATAGGGGAGATGACAATCCTAGCGTAGATAGACCTACGTGGATTGGCATCTACCCCGTAAAATCGCTCTAATAGCCCAAAATACACCCTTTTAAAGGCCGTAGTCGACAATTTTAACATACTCCAGCCTCTCTAGGTTAGTAAAAGTCTTGATTGTTACGTTGTTTTTCTCAATGGAGCTGATTTTACCTATGGGGAGCCCGGCAGGGAACACTCCGGCCACCCCCGAGGTCACGATTCTATCACCGACGGTAAGTTCGGCCTCGAGTGGAATAAAGACCATTTTGGGAGTTGGGGTATTATCCCCGGTCAAGATACCACGCACACGTGTACGCTCCACCATCACCGGAATTTTGGAGTTAATATCGGTTATGAGGATAATTTTAGAATAAAGTTTGCCGACTTGTTCGATTCGCCCGACCACACCCCGATTGCTGAGCACCACTTGACCTTTGCGCACACCTTTAGCATCTCCGGTATAAGCAATCAACGAATGAGAAAAAGCATCACCTTCTTCGGCAATCACCCTTGCGGTAATAAATTTGGCTTCCGGAGGAGTTACATAGTTGAGCAGACGCGCCAAGATTCGATTTTCGATCTCCAGAGCCTGCGCCCGATCTTTAGCCTGCAGAAGTTTCCGATTCTCCCGGCGCAACTCCTGATTTTCTTGATGAATTTGCTTAAGTTCTTTCAAATAATCATAGACATCGGCCACTGCCCGCGCCGGTATAACCAAGATATCAATCACCGGGCTCACCACATCGGTAGCCAAAGAAGAAGTTTTTTCAATGATGGCGGTATCGGTTTTGTTGACCAGCATCAGCACAAAAGCGGAGAGAAAAAGCAGCACCAGAGCAAACTTCTTTGCCAGAAGCCGAATATTGCTCAAATGCATAAACAAACTTTTCCGTCGTTTCATAACCTCTCCACACCGTCCGACACTCAAGACGGATACGGAAAAACGCACGCCGATTCCACACCAGCCGACGTGCGCTTTTCAATTAGATTAATACATAGTTGAGAGAATAGTCTTCAACCGACCAATATCATCCAAAGCCTTGCCGGTACCTTTGACCACGCAAGCCAACGGATCTTCAGCAATTGAAACCGGCAAACCGGTCGCATTGCGCAAGACTTGGTCCAAATTAGCCAGCAAAGCACCGCCACCGGTCAGCACAATACCTTTGTCCACAATATCGGCAGCAAGTTCGGGGGCTGTGTGTTCCAAAGCCACTTTAACAGCTTCCACAATTTGGGAAACCGGCTCGCTCAAACTTTCGGCCACCTGACGTTCGGTAATAATGATTTCTTTCGGCACACCGTTCATCAAGTCGCGACCTTTAATCTCAATCACGCGACCTTCACCATTTTCCGGCGGGCAAGCAGAACCGATTTCTTTTTTGATACGTTCGGCACTACCTTCACCAACCAATAGATTGTGGTTGCGGCGAATATAAGAAATGATGGCACTGTCCATCTTATCACCGCCCACGCGGACTGAGCGAGCAAACACAATACCGCCCAAGGAGAGCACTGCCACTTCGGTAGTACCGCCGCCGATATCCACCACCATACTACCGGTAGGTTCTGTCACCGGCAAATCCGCACCGATTGCCGCAGCCATAGGTTCTTCAATCAACCAAACTTTACGAGCACCGGCCGCCTCTGCCGATTCTTGAATTGCACGACGTTCCACTGCAGTTGAACCGGAAGGAACGCATACAATCACCATCGGAGAAACAAAAGTACGGCGATTATGAACTTTGCGGATAAAATACTTAATCATTTCCTCGGCGATTTCAAAATCGGCGATTACGCCGTCACGCAGCGGACGAATAGCGCTGATATTTCCCGGCGTGCGACCGAGCATCAGCTTTGCTTCATTACCAACGGCAAGCACTTGTTTTTTGCCGCGATATTCTTCGATAGCCACCACGGAAGGTTCGTTAAGCACAATTCCTTTGCCCTTAACATAGACCAGAGTATTAGCGGTGCCCAAATCGATAGCCATATCAGCCGACAGCCATCCCATTAAATTTGCTAGCATATAAAACCTCTCCACAAGTTCATTAAAAAAATCATATTTATTATTTTGTATAACGATAACTCATATTGTGCAACAAGTTAAAACGTTTTTAACAGCCTTCTTCGCAAAAAAAATTAAATTTTCAACTTCTCAAGCTCCAAGCCTCCCTGATAACATTCATTTAAGACGATATCGGCTTGAAGTTTATGCTTAAACCAAGTGCGCTGACGTTTAGCATATTGCCGACTATGAAGTTTTGCAAGTTTAATTGCTTGCGCCAAATCTGTTTTTCCGTTCAGATAGTCGATTAGCTCCGGCAAGCCCAAAGCCCTCATTGCCGGAAGTTTGGGTTTGAGATGGAGCTTATTCATATATTGAGCCTCATCTAAAGCACCTTTTGCCATCATCTGATCAAAGCGCAGAGCACAGCGCTCATCTAGTTGAGACTGCGGCGGCAAGATTTTAATCACCTTAAATTCGGCCTCGGGCAAACGTTTGAGCATTGGCTGTTCGTGCCATTTGCTTAAAGGAACGGAAGTATCCAGCCACACTTCATAAGCGCGACGCACACGGGTTGTATCATTCGGGTTCAAGCGTTTGGCGCTAGGAGCATCAACCTTTGCCAAACAATCGTGAAGATACTGCACTCCTTTTTGAGCCAAGATATCCGCCACCTCGGCGCGAATATGTTCGGCCGTTTTGGGAATTGGGGTTGTGCCGTTAATCAGATTATCAATATAAAGACCGGTACCACCCACCACAATCGGGAGTAAATTTTGCCCCCATGCTGATTTGATTTCCGCAACGGCTTGTTCCAGCCAATCCACCACCGAACCGGAAAATGAAGGTTCATAAATTTCATATAAGCGATGCGGCACGGTGTTTTTGTCTTCCGCACTCGGACAAGCCGAAATAATCGGTATATGTTTGTAGACTTGCTGGGAATCAGCATTAATCACCACCCCGCGAAAATGCTTGGCGGCATCAATTGCCAACCCCGATTTGCCCGAAGCCGTCGGCCCGGCAATCACCAAAACCGCATTTGCCAAATTTCACCTCTCACATTTTGCGGCAACTTGCCTCTTTCACCAACATATCGCACAAATTTTCGTATGAAATTCCGGCATATTTAGCCTGTTCGGGTACCAAAGACAACGGTGTCATTCCCGGATGCGTATTAATCTCCAAAAACACCACTCCGTCCTGCGGATTATAGCGAAAATCGCAACGCGAAACCGTTTTGCAGCCCAAAGCATGGTGCAACATCTCCGCATATTTCTTGCAGGTTTCGGCCGCCTCAGCCGGAATTTCCGCCGGCAAGATGTGTTCGGTTGCCCCGCTGGTATATTTGTTATGATAATCATAAAATGCGGTTTTAGGACGAAGTTCCGTCACCACATAAGCCTTACCGCCAATCACCGCCGCGGTTAGCTCTTGCCCCGAAATATATTGCTCCACCAACAGCTCCAAATTTGGATTATCGTAGTGTATCTGCGCGGCTTCTTGTTGATTATGCACCACAAACACCCCCACGCTGGAACCATCGCTCACCGGCTTGACCACATATGGCATGGGTAGATTAG
Organism: uncultured Alphaproteobacteria bacterium; assembly: GCA_944391725.1. GTDB lineage: Bacteria > Pseudomonadota > Alphaproteobacteria > RF32 > CAG-239 > MGBC133411. The sequence continues at coordinate 29,802 of CALXUQ010000019.1, forward strand.
AAGATTTTGCTGCAAATTCTTTAGCTGTCATTTTGCTACCTTGAGCCACTTTGATACCCAAGCCCGCGCAAATCTCTTTGGTAAAAGCCTTATTCATGCCCAAAGCCGAGGGCAACACCCCCGAGTGCGTATAAGGAATTTGCAACAAATCCAAGAGCGACTGAATTTCACCGTCTTCACCCCAGTTACCGTGCAAAGCATTAAACACCACCTCGGGTTTGATTTTTTCCAAGTCGGCAATAAACTGTTTAACATCAACTAAGTCATAAGGAATAACCTCATAGCCGATTTTTTTGAGTGCCTCAGCCACACCCTGCCCTGATACCAGGCTCACTTCGCGCTCAGCCGAAAAGCCCCCCATCATCACCAAAACTTTTTTAGACATTTTTTTATTCCTTTTCTTAAATTTTATGATATTGTATGCAAAAATGTTTTACGAAAGACTAATAAATATGAAAAAAAGCCTAACCATAGCCCTGTTTTTGAGCGCACTTTGGAGCGATTCCGCCCATGCTGCCACCGTCACTCACGACTTTGCCGTTCGCTTAGGTATTTTTGACGCCAGCCGCACTCGGTTTACTTATGAATTAAGCGGCAAAGACTATCGGGTTCAATCCGAAGTTTCCACCAGTGGAATTTTTGATACGCTGTATCCTTTCAAAGCTGAGTATTTCACGAATGGCAAAATCGAAGGCGATAAATTACGCACCGAGAGCTATAAATATAAGTCGCGCTCAAGGTTTAACACTCGCCGCAAGGAACTGATATATAATGATAAGGGCGAGCCGATATATCGGATTAGTGCCAAAAATGATAAAGAAAAAAAAGTCACCATTGAGC
>CALXUQ010000020.1 GCA_944391725.1 uncultured Alphaproteobacteria bacterium
GGGTATGTCTATTATGGCAATGGGCGCTGTCCGGAATATTATGCTGCCGAAGTCTGTCCACATGACAGTCATTATCTGAAATGCGATGCGACCAAGTGGTGCACCGATAATGGCTATGAAACCAAGCCCGAAGATTGTACTATTCCCGAATATCCAGATACGCAATGTCCTAATGGTCTGGAACTTTATAAACAGTGTAAAGCCGATTATGAAAAAGCCTGCCTGGAAGAAGATGAAGATTATGTGAGCGAATGCCCTGATGGCTGGGTATTAGATAAAGATGAGTTGTGTTCATATTCGGAACTATACGGTAAGTGCTGTGATTTGTGCACGGATTATCCCTATGAGAAAGATGAAATACCGGAAGGTTATGTGAGTGCGGAAAGCTGTTCGGCTTGTGGAGGAGTAGTGCGGTATAAGATAGAGCCAGACCCTTGTATCGGGTATCAGAAATGCAGTGATGCACCGAAATCGGGAACGCCGGAATGTAAGCATGGCAACGAAACTTGGTATAAGGAATGTTGTGCTTATGATTGCAGTTTGGATGAGTGTCCGGCCGGTACAGATTGCAATTATGAAGTATGTTCGAACAAGTACTGTATTGTTGGTTGTTTGGTGGATCATACGGATTATTGCCAAGAACCGGTAACCGATTGTGCGGCGCTTGGTTATACGGCAACCAGTTGTGGCGGGCGCAAGTTGGTGTGTCCGTATAATGCGGGCTTGTTCTTCTGTATGTGACGCGATGCTGTTTTGGTGAGTAAAAAAATTATTATTGTCACCCCTTGGCTGTGATAACAGCCATCAAGGGGTCTTCAGTTAGATTGAAAAATCGGAAGATCCCTGGACGTTTTCTTATCAGAAAACGAGGGATGACTTTATTGGTTGGACGATTGCTAAAGCAATCGAGGGATGACTTTTTTATTATAGCAACTCGGTGGAGTAACCAGAACTAAGGAGAGGACTAATGAAGAAAGAATATTACTTATATCTACTACTAAGCAGTACAATGCTGGAGGTTCCGGCAGTATATGCGGCATGTGTGCCGACGCCGGATTGTGAAGAATTGGGTTATACCGAAACCGAGTGTCCGGAAGGCGGGGTAAAATGTCCGTGGGATACAACCAAGCTTTTTTGCGGACCGAGTTGTAACTTAACGACCACTAAAGCTGATTGTGATGCCAATTGCCTTAATGTTGGAACTCAATCATGCTCTAAAAACGGCGTAACCTATTATAGTGGTTGCGGGGTTTCTAAATGTACGAGCGGACAAAGCTGTGTAAATGGAACTTGCACTTGCGACAGTGTATATAAATATACTTGTTCGGGTACAGGCTATGCCGGAGGTGTGGGCACAACTTGCGGGGGCAAATATACAGCTTGTACCTGTGCACAAGATTATGCGTGGAGCGGCAGTGCTTGCGTATTGTCTTGCGATAGTTCTTATCAATATACTTGTAGCGGAGCAAATATAACCGGCGGTTCAGGTACGGCTTGCGGCGGAAAATATACGGCTTGTACATGTAACAGCCCATATACATGGTCTAATGGTGCTTGCTCATGTCCGACAACATATAAATACACTTGTTCAGGTACGGGCTATTCTGGCGGCTCAGGCACGGCTTGTGGCGGAAAATATACAGCTTGTACTTGTATTAGTCCTTATACCTGGTCAAGCGGAGCTTGCTCGTGCCCGACAACATATAAGTACACTTGTTCTGGTACGGGTTACTCGGGCGGTTCAGGTACGGCTTGCGGTGGCAAGTATCAATCTTGTACTTGCTCGAGTGGTTATGAGTGGAAGAATGGGGTGTGTGAGCAGGCGGTAGTTTGTGAGGTTGGAAATATCCTCAACTCCGATATGACTTGCTCGGCCTCAAAGGTAAGCGGTAAAACGCCGATTGGTGTGGTATCGTATATTAGCGGCAGTACGAGATTAGCGATAAATCTGGTAAATACGAGCTTGAATTGGAGTAGTAGTAGTTATACAGATATCAGCGGCATCACGAATTGTAGTTCAAGTAGTACGGCTAAGAATGATTTTAGCGGTAAGAGCAATACGGCGGCATGGGTATCGTACTATGGAAGTAGTACAAGTAGCTATGCCCCAGGATATTGCTATAATTTTACGACCACAGGAACATCTAAGGGACAGTGGTATCTACCTGCGGCAGGAGAGTTGTATGCCTCAATAGTAACTAATTATTCAGCCGTAAACAGCGGATTGAGTGCGGCCGGAGGTACGACTATTCAGAGTGGATGGTATTGGTCTTCGTCCGAGATTGACTACGACAAAGCGTGGATATTGTACTCCAATGACGGCCATATGAGCGACTTCAGTAAGAGCGGCGGTTTCAACTTTTACGTCAGGTGTGTCCTAGCTTTTTAGTTAACTAACCAAGTTTGGGTAACAGGTATTATTATGTTTTTTTCTTTCTCCGATGCTCCGGCAGTGGCTTTTGCGCTGTCGGAGTGCTTTTATTATAACATAAAGCAAGTTCTCCGTGAAAAATGGCACGGAAATTGCATCTATTCCATCAAGTTAGTGTAATTTTTTGATGGGAATTGACCATGTGGTGTGTTAAAAAATCTTGCTTTAGCCTTCTTTCTGCCGCGGTTATGCTCGCTTTTTCGGCCTATTTATCTCCGGCGGAAGCCAGCTCGCGTATCAAAGATATCGCCGATTTTGAAGGCGTGCGTGACAACCAATTGGTCGGATATGGTTTGATTGTCGGTCTTAATGGTACCGGTGATAACATTAAATCTATTGATTTTACCAGAGAAAGTTTGGTTTCGATGCTCGATCAAATCGGGATTAATGCTCGCGGCGGACAAATTAAATCTAAAAACGTCGCCGCGGTGATGGTTACGGCCAATCTTCCCGCTTTTGCTCGTCAGGGTAGCCGAATCGATGTCATGGTAAGTGCCGTTGGTGATGCTAAAAATCTGCAAGGCGGCACTCTCCTTGTGACCCCGCTGACCGGTGCAGACGGCGAAGTTTATGCCCTGGCTCAAGGACAAGTTGCCGTGAGCGGAGTTTCTGCTCAAGGTGCTACTGCTTCAGTAGTTCGCGGCGTGCCGACCTCTGGGCGTATTGCTAATGGGGCTATCATCGAAAAAGAAATTCCGTTTGAACTTGACAGTTTGCGCACTATCAAAATTGCTCTGCGCAACCCCGATTTTACTACTTCTCGCCGGATTGCCGATGCGATTAATGCTAATCTCGGCACTAATCTGGCGCAATCGCTCGATCCCGGTACAGTCGAAATGCAGGTGCCTAGAGAGTATCGCAACCGCGTAGTCGACCTCATGACCAAAGTGGAGCAGCTGCAAGTCCAACCCGACCAAAACGCCAAAGTGGTGATTGATGAGAGCTCGGGCATTATCGTGATTGGTAAAGATGTCAAAATCAACAAACTGGCGATTGCTCAGGGCAACCTGACTATTCGGATTACCGATGTGCCATTCGTTTCTCAGCCCCTGCCCTTCTCTAACGGCGAAACCGTGATGGGGGTGAACACCGCCATTGACATCAACGAAAGCGTGGACAGCAAGCTCAGTGTGCTTGACACCGGTGTCAATCTCCAAGAACTGGTCAACGGGCTTAATGCTTTGGGCGTTACACCGCGCGACTTAATCAGTATTTTGCAGGCCATTAAGGCTAGTGGCGCTTTGCAAGCAGATATCGAGGTGATTTAAAATGAAAATTGCAAACACATATCAAAACCCCTTATTGAGCCAAGCTTTGAGTGCTAAAACTCCAAGCAGCCTCGGAAGTGCAAAAAAATCCAACGACCAGGAAAAAATTGCCCAGGCGGCTGAGGATTTTGAAGCTTTCTTTATTACCCGTACCATGGAATCTATGTTTGAGGGTGTTTCTACGGACGGAATGTTTGGCGGGGGACACGCTGAGAAAATCTATCGCTCGATGTTGTTTAACGAATATGGAAAAGTTATGGCGAAAACCGGCGGTATCGGAGTGAAAGACGAAGTAATGCGCTCTATTCTCCAGATGCAAGAAATGGCATCGATGGCCGCCTCCTCTAAGGAGAACTAAAAATGGAAAACCAAGAGCAAAATATTTTCGCTTCCAAAGTGAATGATTTTAAGGCTATTGTCGGTAGTTTTGCAACCTTGTTGCAGGCGGAAAACGAAGCCTTGGAAAAATTTGATTTGAACAAAGTCGGTGAACTCTACGAACAAAAAACCAAAACCGTGACCGCTTATCGGAATATGGTGGCATATTTTATTAAAAATCAGGAAAGTCTTAAACAACTGCCAGAACCGGAAAGAGATAATCTGCGCGAGATTTCGCAAAACTTAGATGCGCTTATTCGCAAAAACGATATGCTCCTTAAAACCAAAATGCAGACCAACAAAGTGGTGATGGATTCAATTATTAATATTGCCAAAGTGGCGAATAATGCAAATTCGACCTCTTATGGCGCGCAGGGAAAGTATTCTCCCTTGGATAATAACAGCAACGCTCTGACCGTAAACAGAACTTTATAGGAGTTAGGACCATGGCACTATTATCAGGACTTCAGACTACACTCAGCGGGATGAAAGTGGCCCAAAATCAGCTCGACATCATAAGCAGAAACATTGCCAATGTCGACACCGAAGGCTATACCCGTAAAACAGCTCAACAAAATAATGTGGTGTTGGCCGGTTACAATGCCGGGGTCAAACTCGGTGATGTTAAACGTACGGTTAACCAAGGATTGTTGCGTAGCTTCTTGAGCTCTAACAGCCTGACCACTAATCTCAGTGCGCAAAATGATTATCTATCCAAGGCAGAAACTTTGCTCGGCACACCTCAAGGCGACAATTCTCTCGCCGCTAATGTGTCTGATTTGCAGGCTTATTTTGATACTTTTGCAACCGATGTGACCTCGGCTTCCAATCGCTATTCTTTGCTGACCTCAGCGCAATCGTTGACCTCGCGTTTGAACTCTGTGTCAACCGAAATTCAGAAATTGCGCGGTGATGCGGATATTGAAATTCGCGACACCGTGGACAGTATTAACAAAACTTTGGATACTTTGGCCGAACTCAATGACAGTATTGTCAAATATACCGTGCTCGGCTATGAAGGTGTGGCTGACCTTGAGGACCAACGTGACACAGCTTTGCGTGAGCTCAGCAGTTATATTGACATTACCTACTATCAACGCGAAAACGGCGAAATGGTCATTCAGACCAAGTCTGGTGCCACCCTTTTAGACCGCGATCCGCACAAGCTTTCACACACCGCAATTGCTCAAGCCAGTGCCACAACGTCTTATGCGGCAGGTTCAATCTCGGGGATTTATGTTGACGGTGTGGACATTACCAAAAGTATTAAAGATGGTAAGCTTAAAGGCCTGATTGAAATTCGCGACACCACCCTGCCCTCATTGCAAGCTCAGCTTGATGAGTTGGCCGGAGTGCTCAAGGACAGCATTAATCATGTTCACAACCAAGGTACCGCTTATCCCAATACTCCTTCAGAAATGACCGGTACTCGCTCATTTTTGGATCCGGACACCCAATCTATTCGCATTGATGAAGGCGATGTGCGGTTTGTGATTTTTGATGAAAACGGCAAGCAAGTCTCTACCGCATCTCTCAAAGGTGATATCGGCTTCTCGAAAGGAACGCTTTCGGGTATGGCGGCTCAAATCCAAACTTGGCTGCGCACTGTGGACACGCCCAATATGCAAGATGCAACCGTGACCTTTGATCAAACCGGCAAACTTAACATCAACACCCAAAACAGTAACTACTCTATCGGGATTATTGATGTAGCTAACTCCAATGCCGGAGCTGCTCAACAAGATGTTAAGCTCAGTTTTGATGCGGACGGGGCTAACGGTTATGACCGTGAGTTTGAAGGTTTTGCAAGCTTCTTTGGGCTCAATGACTTTTTTGTCAGTGACAGCAACGAATATATCTATGACTCCAAAGTAATGGCAGAAAATGCTAATCTTGGCGTTAAGGGTACTGTCACTTTGAGTTTTTCAGACAGTGAGCGCGGTATTGATTTCGGACGTTTGGAAATAAACTCCAATGATAGCCTGCGCGATATTGTTAACAAAATTAACAATGACCCAGTATTGAGCGAAAATTTGCGCGCCTCGCTTATCCCCAATGGCAATGGTTATGTGTTGCGGATTGAAGATGTGGGCGGAGCTCAGCTCGAAATTACCGAACTTAGCAACCCGCAAACCGGATTTTTGGAAAATATCGGTTTGGAGCCATCTAATGCCTCAATTGCAACGACTATCAAAGTGCGCGAGGACATTACCGTTGCTCCGGAACTGATTGCCAACGGTTCGCCCATATTTAATGACAACACCGGTAAATATGAGCTTAACCAAGCGGCCAATGATATTGCCAATGCAATGGCCAAAGTATTTCAGGAATCGCAGACTTTTGAACAATCTGGCACTATCGGCAAAACTCAAACTACGCTTGCAAATTATGCATCTACTTTTGTTGGCAATATTGCTTCGGCCGCTAACAATGCATCTAGCGAGCTTGAATATCAGCAAACACTGACCGAATCTATCTCATTAAAAGAGGCTCAGGTTAGCGGGGTTGATATTGATGAAGAATTATCACAAATGATTATCTTTCAGCAAACGTATGCAGCTTGTGCACAAGCTTTTACGGCGTCTAAAGAAATTTTGGACCTGCTTTTGGATATGGTTAATTAGGAGGTACGACAATGAGAGTTCCTACTTATGCTAGTTATATGAACCTACTTAGTGCGAGCTTGAAAAATAAGGAGCAGCTCGATCTTTACAGCTATCAGGCTACAACCGGACTGAAATCTCCTAATTATTCGGGCTATGGTTCTACCGCGTTTAACATCGTGAGCTTGGAAGCAACTTTGAACGTGACCAAAAACTTTCAGGCGAACAATGATTTGCTCAACATCGAAATCAAGGCCATGAATACTTCAATGGAGTCAATCTATGATTTGATTAATGATTTCAAATCTACGCTCAACAGCTTTAGCGGCAATGACCTTGATATGATTACTCCTGACTATACTGGTGGAGAAATTACGTTTGGTAGCGACAATGTGGCCGATTATCTTGACACCACATTGACCATTGACGAGGTCAAATATACCTTTGCTAATGACGGTGATGGTAACAACATTGATATTTCTACCGCAACTAACGGTGCCGACGTGTTGAACGCACTTAAAAGCAAGCTCGAAAATGCCGCCAATCCACCGGCCGGTTTTGATGAATTTACTTTTGAAGATAACAAAGTCACCTTCCCGCTTTATACCGTTAACGGTTCATCTTCCGTCCTCAATGTTGACGGCGTGACAACCGGTGAACCTCACACCATGAACGGGGACCAAAGCCAAGCATTATCACAACTACAGCAACTGGCGTTTTCGACCATGCAGGCAATGGTGGATTGTCTAAACACTTCGGCGAATGGCAAATATTTGTTTGGCGGCGGGGTTTCTACCCAAGCCCCGATTAACTTCCCGTTCAGCACACTCGAAGAATTTCAGCAATATTATAACGGAGTGAGTATTACTTATCCGACCAATGCGGCGGCCAGCCTTTCTACCTGGAGTTTTGATGCCAAACAACTCGGTGATTTGGAACTTTCGCGCAAGCCTGATGATCCGCAAACCGGTGTCATCAAAGCTCAAGGAGGTTCCTTCCTTACTACCGCAATTACCTCTGGGCCCGAAACAACCGGAACACTTACTTTTAATAGCGATAAAAACACCATTCACTCGACCCAATATGGGGCGTTTAACACACTTAAGTCCGGCGATACATTAGTGATTGGCGGAGCTGATGCCGGGGCTAATGCCAAGTTCTATATTGTGGAATCGGTTTCAGAAGACGGCAAAACATTAACCCTCAGCGAACAAACTCCGCTTGAAGCCGACGGACAATTAAAGGCTGATAAAAATGTGACCTTTAGCACCTCTTTGCCGGTGGGCAGTGTGGTGGACATGAACGGTTTCAACAATAACATTGCCTCGCAAGTACAAGTTACCGGAGTTAGTGCTGACGGAACTAAGCTTTATGTGAGCATGGACAGCAGTCGTTGGCCGGCAGAAGGTGAAACCGTTAATATTACGGCATCAAGCAAATGGAGTTTGAAGAGTTCATCTTATTATCAGGGAGGGAACCTCTCTTCTAAGCGAATGATTTCTGAAAACCAATCGGTGACCATGGATATTACGGCGGCCGACCCGGCGTTTGAAAAACTTTTCCGCGCGCTTGGTGAAATTGCACAAGGTAATATGGTCGACAACAAAGACCCGCGCAATGATTTTGACGGACTGATTGATGTCGGACGTGCCGGAGAAAGAGTGGAAGAGGCGCTATCACTTATCCAAGACGGGCTATATAGCGGTGGAAAAACTACCTCTCAACAAAATGGTGATTTATACACCGTGATGGCTAAAATTAATTCTAACTATGTAGTGTTAGACAAGGCAATGGAGAACCAAACCTTAGTCCAAAAGAATTTGGAAGATAGTATATCGTCGCTCAAGAACACGGACCGAACCGAGGCGGCCGTTATGGCGATTATGGCGGCCAGCAATTTGGAGGCATCTTATGCAGTATTGCAAAATGCCATGAGCGTGTCACTCCTCAACTATCTCAAGTAGTGAGAATGGCTCATTTTACAGAAGTGGTATGGGCAAGAAAAAAACAGGGTAACTTCTCGTTACCCTGTTTTGTTATGAAAACTTAGTTCCATTTGACCAAATGGTCGAGGTAAGCATTAACAAAATCGGCACGGCGGTTTTGATAATCCAGATAATAAGCGTGCTCCCAGACGTCCACGGTCAAAATGGGTTTGAGGCCGTGAGCAATCGGCGTATCGGCGTTAGCGGTTTTGATAACCTTGAACTTGCCGTTTGCTTCATCTTCAACCAGCCAAGCCCAACCACTACCAAACTGACCGGTGGCAGCATTGGCAAACTCAGCGCGAAAGTTCTCATAGCCGCCAAAATCGCGAATCAATTTCTTTTTCATTTCGCCGGTTGGTTCACCACCGCCGTTGGGTTGCATACTGTTCCAGAAAAAGTTATGATTCCAAGCCTGAGCCGCATTATTGAAAATGGCGGTATATTCGCTCTTGCCGGCAGTTTTGCGAATGATTTCCTCTAAGGGCATATTTTCAAAGTGAGTTCCGGCAATCAGCTTATTTAAGTTGTCGACATAGGTTTTGTGGTGTTTGCCATAGTGAAAACTCATGGTCTGTGCCGAGATATAAGGCTCCAGTGCGTTCATGTCATAGGGCAAAGGCGGTAAGTCAAAAGCCATAGTTGTTCTCCTTTGTTGGTTGATTAATTCTCTTTGTGTGTTTTTATATAGGTATTGGTTCCGATTTCATCAAGCATCTTTTGTTCTTTATCAGACAATTCTTTGGCTTCTCTGACTTCACGCTCACGGTCGACAATCTCGTATGTCTTTTGCTCCTTAAACATATCGGCGATTATCTCGCGAATTTCTTCAATCTTTTGGCGCACTGCGGCTAACTGGTGTTCTAAACTCTCTTTGGTATTAAGATAGCGTTTGACATAAGCTCCAAAATCGCCCACCAAACCTAGCTTGCGGCTGGTTTTCTTTTCTTGCTCAAACTCCTGATTGAGGGCATCTAAGCGATGTTGCAAGGTTTCTTCCTGATTTTGAAAATCAACCAGAATCTTGCGCTGTTCGTCAATTTTGAATTTTTGAATCCGAGTGAGGGTTTGGAGCGAACTTTTCATTGATTAGGCCTTGGGTTCATAGGGCGTGGAAACAATGGCATCTAACTGCTGGTAACATTCCGGAAGTGTGACCTTCTCCCCTTTCTTTTGGCTCAAAAATTCTTCAATTTTGGGATAATAGAAAATTGCTTCATCGACCTCGCGGTTGGAGCCTTTTTTATAAGCACCCAAGCGAATGAGTTCGGCCATATTTTCATAAGCGGCAATGTATTTGCGAGCCTTGGCCACAATGGCATATTCCTCCGGAGTGTCGCAGTCGGGCATGGTACGCGAAATGGAACGCAAAATATTAATTGCCGGATAGCGCCCACGCTCGGCAATGGCACGATCCAGCACAATGTGTCCGTCCAAAATGGAACGCACGGCATCGGCCACCGGTTCGTTGTGGTCATCGCCATCTACCAAAACGGTGAACAGTCCGGTAATGGTGCCATTACCCGCCCCCGGTCCGGCACGTTCCAACAAGCGCGGCAATTCGGCAAAGACACTCGGGGTATAGCCCTTAGATGCCGGAGGTTCGCCAACGGTCAAAGAAATTTCGCGCTGAGCCATGGCAAAACGCGTGATAGAATCCATCATGCAGAGGACATTTTTGTTTAAGTCCCGAAAATATTCGGCCACGGCCATAGTGGTATAGGCGGCTTGGCGGCGCATCAGCGGGCTTTCATCTGAAGTGGCCAGCACCAAAACCGATTTTGCCAAGCCCTCCTCGCCTAAGGTATCTTCCACAAATTCTTTGGCTTCGCGGCCGCGCTCGCCAATAAGCCCAATAACAGAAATATCCGAATCGGTGTTTTTGGCCATCATCGACATCAGGGTAGATTTTCCGACACCGGAACCGGCAAAAATACCCATACGTTGCCCCTTGCAGATGGTCAAAAAGGCATTGACCGCCTTGACACCCAAGTCAACCTTGCCGCGGACTCTATCTCGAAACTGTGCCGGCGGCGGTGACGACTTTATATAATAAGGCTTATTGCCCTTAATCAGCGGGCCTTTGCCATCTATGGCCTCACCAAAAGCATTGATAATGCGCCCCAGCCAAGAAGGATGCGGATAAATAACCGGAGCGGCGTTTTCAACCTCAACTTTACAGCCTAGACCGATACCTTCCAACGAACCATAGGGCATCAAAAGCAGGCGGTCCTCCATAAAACTAACCAGTTCGCATACCACTTTACGCCCGTGCGAGGTCAAGACATTGCACCTATCGCCAATGGAAAGCTGACGCCTGATACCGCTGACCTCAATAAACAGCCCTTTAACGCCGGTCACACTGCCGTAGTAGTCCTCTACTTCCAGCTTGTTGACCTCGTCTATCAGATTTGAATACAACAGCATCAAAAACTCCGCTTTCCTTATTAACTCTCACTCATATATAGCAGTTATTTGCCAAGTTTTGAGAATTTGCTGCATTTTATTCACATGAAAAAATTACTTTTCTGTTAATAATTATTAACAACCTGCGCAAAATGGTTAACAAATAAAAAATATGAGATTATGATGTGATTATCTTATCAATAGAGGGGGGCGAAAAATGCGAGTTTTGTTAGTTGAAGACGATTATGCAATTTCTCAAAGTATTGAGACAATGCTCAAAAAAGAAGGAATGATTGTTGATACCACCGATTTGGGCGAAGACGGACTTGAGATTGGTAAGCTTTATGATTATGACATCATTATCTTGGATTTGATGTTGCCGGATATGAATGGTTATGAAGTTTTGAAGAATCTGCGTGCGGCCAAGGTCAATACTCCGGTGTTGATTCTTTCGGGCTTGTCGGAGCCGGACAAAAAGGTTAAGGGACTCGGCTTTGGCGCTGATGACTATTTGACCAAACCATTTGACAAATCTGAACTTTTGGCTCGTTTGCAAGCCGTGGTGCGCCGCTCCAAAGGACACTCCAATTCCATTATTCGGACCGGCGATGTTGAGGTCAATTTGGACACCCAAACCGTTACGGTCGGAAACAAAACTTTGCACCTGACCGGCAAAGAATATGGTATTATGGAATTGTTATCGTTGCGCAAAGGTTCAACCTTAAACAAAGACCAATTCTTGAACCATCTGTATGGCGGAATTGATGAGCCGGAACTCAAGATTATTGACGTGTTTATTTGCAAACTGCGCAAAAAACTCGAAAAAGCTTCCGGCGGCAAAAATTATATTGAAACCGTGTGGGGTCGCGGTTATGTGCTGCGTGACCCAGACGAGAAAAAATAAGTTTTATACTCGTTCTGAAATCAAAATAGCCTGCCTTATATTGGCGGGCTTTTTTGTGGTTTAAGTATTTAGGAGTAGTCGTTATACCACTATTATCACTCCCCCTCGACTACGTTAGTAGTCGTCATGGGGTCTTCCGCTTAGTTAACCATTAGGAAAACATAAAAAAAATTCGAAGATCCCTAGACGATTGCTAGTGTAATCGAGGGATGACCTGCACGGCAGGAGCGCGGCGAGTTAGAGGCTGAGAGATTGAGCAAAAGAACCGCGATGCTACCTATATGTCGGTTGCTTAAATTAATCAGAAGATCCCTGGACGTTTTTCTGCGAAAAACGAGGGATGACTCTTTGGGTTGGACGTTTCCTTATCAGCAAGCAAATATATCGACAACTATTGTCAGTACAACAAAAAAGGCGGGGAAAGCCCCGCCTTAATTATTGCTTGATGAACTATTATGCAGCTTTGGATTTTTTGCTAGCGGCAAACTCGTTCATGCACTCAATGATGTAGTCTTGAGTTTCTTTATCCAAATATGCGTGCATCGGGATACTCAAAACCGTCTTGGACAACTTTTCGCAAACCGGTACACTTCTGGTGTTCCATTTGGCATAAGCGGTTTGAGTGTTGACCGGACGTGGATAATATGCACCGCAAGGAATGCCTTTCTCTTTGAGGTATGCCATCAGTTCATCGCGGTCTTCGCAATGAATGGTGTACAAAGCGCGGGCAGAAGTGGCATTATCCAAAATCTTTTGTTTGCCATAGTAGCTGTCCAAACCATCGTCATAGCGTTTGGCAATGATTTCGCGGTCTTTGAGCTCTTTCTCAAAAACAGTCAACTTCTGCAACAAAACTGCACCTTGGAAAGAGTCCATACGAGAGTTCAAACCAAAGCGAATGTTGTCATAGCGGTCGGTTTTGCTCATACCGTGAACACGGCAAGAAACCATCAAATCGTGCTCTTCTTCATTGTTGGTGAAGCTGGCGCCGCCGTCACCATAACCTGCCAAAGGTTTGGTCGGGTAGAAAGAAGTGGCGGTCATATCAGCAATACTGCCGGCTCTCTTGCCATGATAGGTTGAACCATAGCTTTGAGCAGAATCGGCCAAAACTTTCATGCCGTTTGCGTGAGCAATCTTCATAATGGCATCAAAATCGCACGGAGAACCAAAAATATCAACGGCGATAACTGCTTTCAAATTCAGTTTGCCTTCTTTTTTGACCTCGTCAATAGCACGTTGGAGGTCTTTGGGATCCATATTATAGGTGTCGGGGTCCGAATCTACAAAAATCGGGGTGGCACCGAGCAAAACCGGAGCTTCGGCCGAGGCAACAAAGGTAAATGAAGATACAAATACCGCATCGCCGGGTTTGACGTCCCAAGCCATGAGCGGCAAAATCAGAGCATCGGTACCGGAAGCGCAGGTGGTGCAATAGTTAACACCGGAGAACTCAGCGAGCTTGGTTTCGAGCTCTTTGGTCTCGGGTCCTTGGCAATAAGCACCGTGGTTCAAAATGGTTTCAAAAGCTTTCAAAAATTTGTCTTGGCCGATGACTTTTTGTGCAGTAGAGCAGTCAAAAAGATTAATCGGGTTTGCAGGTTTATTGGTCATCATATTGTCCTTATCAATTTGTTTCAACTGAGGGGGAGAATAGTATATTTTTCTTCTTTTGGCAAAACACAAAACATTTCCGCTTTGTAACATTCGTAACAAAAACAACCAAAAACCAAGCGCGCCCAAAGCTCAAAGCTAAATATAACACTGTTTTTGCGGCATATTTTTACATACTTTTTTATTTATAAATTTGCGGATAGTTGTTGATTTAATAAATATTACTGTTATATTATGCTTAGCTTTATTAACACAAGTAGGTATAAAATGATTAGAAAATCTGTTTTGTGCACTGCCTTGGCTCTGGTGATGGGCTTGACGACTTCTTGCGCCAGCAACTCCGCCAATCAAGATCAACATGTGGACGAAGACCGCTTTGAAACATATAATCGGGCAATGTTTAAGTTTAACTATCGTTTCGATAAGTATGTGCTGCGGCCGGTGGCAGAGGGTTATCGCGCAGTGACCAATGAGTTTACGCGGGAGAGAATTAGCTCGGCAATTGATAATATCAAGGAGCCTATCTCGGTCGGCAACCACTTGCTGCAAGGAAATATTAAACAGACCGGTATCGGTATTGCTCGTTTTGGTATCAACTCTACTTTGGGTCTACTTGGTATGTTTGATGTGGCCGAAGGTTGGGGGCTCAAACGTGAGCCAACCGAGTTTGATGTGACGCTGGCTAACTGGTGCGTGCCCGACGGGCCGTTCATTATGCTGCCGTTTGCAGGACCGAGTACTCCGCGTGCAGCCGTGGGTGATGTGACAGATTATTTTATGAACCCGCTGTACTGGGCAACCTACAATGATGCAAATATTCATGACAAAGTGACATATTCTTACACCGGCGTCAATGCGATTGTGCTAAGAGAACAAAATATTGAACTCTTAGATGAACTTGAGCGCGGTTCGGTTGATTTCTACGCTACCATGCGGTCGGCTTATTTGCAAAATCGGAAATCTATGGGCTGTCATGCTCAAGAAGATAAGTCTTATGATTTTGACTTTGGAATGGACGAGGAAGACCAAGCCTTTGACGAGATGGAAGACTAAGACACAATTTTTATAATTTTACTGGAGTGACTATATATGAAAAAAAATCTGTTTGGCACGGTAGTGGCGTTGATGATGTGGGTGGCCGGCTCGGCTCAGGCCGAAGTTGATGCCAAGGCAGCGCAAAAGTTTGTGGAAGAAGTGACCACGCAAGGTATTGAACAAATTATCAATGCTAATGTTTCCCAAACCGAAAAAGACAAACGTTTTGAAAAACTTTTCAACAGCGCTTTGGATTTGGATTTTATCGGCAAATTCGTACTCGGACGCAACTGGCGCTCGACAACTCCGGCCCAGAGACAGGCTTTTATCAAAGTGTATCGGGAGCTAAACATCAAAACCTGGTCAAAACGCTTTGATGAATTTAAGGGAAAATCGTTTACATTTGTGGGCACTACTCCTTCTTCTTCTAAGGGGCAGGTTTATGTGGATTCGACCGTGGATATGGGCGAGGCCAAACCGGTCAGCGTAAAATGGCGCGTGCGTCAGGAAGGAAATGAATATAAAATCGTTGATATTGTGATTGAAAATGTCAGCTTGGCAATTACGGCTCGCAACGAATATTCCGGCTTTATTAAAAATAATCCCGGAGGTGTGGATGCTTTGATAAAAGACTTGCAAAATAAAGTTAATCAGGCATAATGAAGTTACTTTCTTCCAGAAAAAACGCTCCGTTCTGATTGTATCAGGCGGGGCGTTTTCAGTGAAGTGGAATGGGATGAGGGAGTATGAGAGTGAGAGGAACGCAGCGTGGGGCACTTAGCAAGGAACGCCGAAGTGCCCGAGTATGCGAGCGCGGTGTGGGGCGCGGGCATAAATATATATTTGGGGTGGATGCTGGTGTAATAAGGTTTTGTGCCAAATAAGCCAGACCATTTTGAATCTACTGTGGTTAGCACATCCACCCGCCTTTATTTTTTTATTTCATACAAACAAACACCTACAACAACAGACTTAGCAACAAAGTCTGCGAAATATTTTATTTACAAAAAAATATTGATTTTCTGAAAAATTGCTTTATGCTTGGTCTTGAGCACAGGGAAAAGACTGTGCTTGGGGTTTCACAGCCTCCTCATAAACTCAGTCACGGTATGTGACTTTAAATTCATACCAGTAATCCACGATGGGTGGATGCTGGTGTAATAAGGTTTTGTGCCAAATAAGCCAGACGTTTGAGTTTATGACGGTTGTGAACATCCACCCGCACTTTTCGGCGGGTTTTTGTTTAACCAAAAACTGGGGATGTTGCCATGAAAACCAATCAACGTTTAGCTCAAATTAAAAAACGCCGCAAAGAACTCGAAGCCGAATATGATGCCTTAGTCCTCGAAACCCAAATGATTTATTCTACTCTGCTTAAAGAAAAAATTGCCGCGGAAGAAAAAATATTCAATACCATTAATAAACAATTTGCTAACAGTATCTTTTGCTCGCCAGATATACTCGAAATTTTGTTCTCCCCTATTAAAGACTTATATTATATTTCAAGGACACAAGCGGCTAATAAGCGTTTGTCCGAACTGAATGTGCGCTTTGTATGGCAGTTGATTGAAGAAAACGAACTCTATTGGCAACAACCTTCCAAACTGGGACGGAAATTAACTAAGCAAATAAGTCAGTCTTTGAGCCAATATGGCTTGTTTTTCGGAATGAACATTAAAGATTTGCTATCTAAAACCCAACGATGCGCCAGACTCTCCTAAACGGCCTTATCGGTTTGTTGCAACAAGCCTTTCAACTCATATAATTTTTCTAAAGCTTCTTTGGGGCTAAGCTCATCGGGATTGAGTTTTTCTAAAGCCTCAACTGCCGGAGAGCGTTTTTCTTCCGCCTTTTCTTCTTTGGCCTTCATGACCGCAAACAAGGGTAAATCATCGGCCAATTTAACCACATTGCGGCTCTTGTCGCTATTTTCCAGCGAACTCAGCACTTGTTCGGCACGTTTGACCACTACACTCGGCAAGCCGGCTAATTTGGCAACGTGGATACCATATGACCTATCGGCCGCACCATCAATAACCTCGTGCATAAAGATAACATCGCCTTTGAACTCCTTGATTTTCATACAGTGGAGCGACATACGCGGTAGTTTGGATACCAGACTGGTCAGTTCGTGGTAGTGCGTGGCAAACAAAGCGCGACAGCGGTTGACCTCGTGCAAATGTTCTACCACCGCCCAAGCAATCGACAAGCCGTCAAAAGTGGCGGTGCCCCGCCCAATCTCATCTAAAATCACAAAAGAGCGCTCGTCGGCTTGGTTCAAAATGCTGGCGGTTTCGACCATCTCAACCATAAAAGTCGAACGCCCGCGGGCTAAGTCGTCTGAAGCCCCTACCCTTGAGAAAATCTTATCGACCACGCCGATATGCGCCTTATCGCAAGGAACATAAGAGCCCATTTGCGCCATGACCGCAATAATCGCATTTTGGCGCAGAAAAGTGGACTTACCGGCCATATTAGGTCCGGTCAGTAACCAGATGGAATTGTGCTCATCTAAGTGGCAATTGTTTCCCACAAAACTGCCGCTGTTTTCACGTTCAATTGAGCGTTCGACCACCGGATGGCGGCCGTTAACCACGTCAAACTCCAAGCTATCATCAACCACGGGGCGGCAATATTGTTTTTCTTGTGCCAAGTCGGCTAAAGCCGCGCCAACGTCTAGTTCGCCCAGAGCTTTTGCAGTTCTCAAGATGTCATCAGAGGCAATTTTGATATCTTGCACCAGGCTGTCAAAAACTTCTAACTCCAAAGCCAGAGCCTTATCGGAAGCACCGCGGATTTTGTTTTCCAATTCGGTCAGCTCAACGGTGGTAAAGCGCGCCGCATTCAGAACCGACTGACGATGGATGAAGTCAACATTTTCTAGCATCTCGGTGGCAAATTTGCTCGGAACTTCCACAAAATAGCCAATCACATTGTTATATTTTATTTTGAGCTGGCTAATACCGGTAGAGGCGGCATATTTATTTTGCAACTCCATAATCAGTTTGTGGCTATCGTCACGGATTAATTTGATTTCATCAAGCGCGGCGCTGTATCCGGCTTTGACAAATCCGCCATCACGCGCCAGCAAAGGTAATTCATCGGCCAAGGCGTTTTGCAATTTTTCTACCAAATTGCCATGATAACCGAGTTTGTCTACAACAAGGCGCAAGGCATCGGGCAAATCTTTGATAATTTGTTCGCTGGCCTCTTGACCATAACTCAAAAGCAAATTTTTGATTTTGGGGACTAAAGCCAAGGCTGTTTTGATGTTGTCCAAATCACGCGGGCCGCCGCGGCCTACACTCAGCCGCGATACCGAACGCTCCAAGTCGGGACAACTGCGCAAAAAATCGCGCAGGTCTTCTCTTATCTGAGGAAAATTTATAAAAAATTCAATAACATCCAAACGCCGGTTTATCTCACTAATATCCACCAGAGGTGAAGCCACGCGCCCGGCTAAAAGACGACCGCCAATGCCGGTGACCGTGCGGTCAATGACCGATAGCAAAGAAGTGGATTTGTCTCCGGACAAAGAATCCAGCAACTCCAGACTGCGGCGGGTGGGACCATCTATCTCCATCACCTGCTGGGCCAATATCTTGTGGGGTTTTTCAATAATCGGGAGCTGACCGCGCTGGGTGGTTTCCAAATAGTCCATCAGCACTCCGGCAGCACTAATCTCGGCCCGACTGAAACTGCCGAAAACCTCCAAACTCTCAACCCTGAAAAGAGCTTCCAATCTTTTTTTGGCGCCATCACTGTTAAAACGGGCTTGCGGCAAAACCGTGAGCTTTTCTTTATACTCATTGAGCAATCTAAAAATATCGGGATTTTGCAAATAGGTATCGGATATAATTATCTCGACCGGTTCTAAGCGCGACAAAACCGTGCCAAGCAAGTTCTCTTCGGCCTGATTGGCAATGACAATTTCTTGGGTGAAAAATTCTCCGGTCGAAACATCTATCCAGGCTAAACCAAGCGTATTTTGCTGTTTGCTCACCGCCAGCAAAAAGTTGTTGCGCTTGGCATCGAGCAAATTATCTTCGGTCAGAGTGCCGGGGGTGACCAGCCTGATGACCTCGCGTTTGACAATGGATTTATACCCACGTTTTTTGGCCTCTTTGGGGTCTTCAACCTGCTCGCAGATGGCAACCTTATAGCCTTGTTTTATCAGCTTGGCCATGTAGCTTTCATAAGCATGAAAAGGAACGCCACACATCGGGATATTTTCATCATCAATCTTGCCACGTTTGGTTAGGGCAATGTCCAAGGCTTTGGACGCAGTTATCGCATCGTCAAAAAAAAGTTCGTAAAAGTCCCCCATTCGATAGAAAAGAAGATAGTCCTTGTGCTCGTTCTTGATTTCTAAATATTGCGCCATCAACGGGGTAATGGCCGGCGATTTTTTTTCTGTCATCTTACGTATTATTAAATCAAAATTAAACTTAATGCATCATACTACTTTTTAAGTTCTCGTCTACTTTTTTTTGAATTTTATACGAGTGGTACACCTATGTTTAAGTTTGTGCGCAATATATTTAGTATTGAACGTGACTCCCGCTTTGTGGCACGTATTTTGTTTTTGTCCGTGCCGTCGGCTTTGGTGTTTATGGTTTTGGCGGCGCTAAAACTTATCAGCCCGCTGTTGGCGATTGTTTCTTTGGCCTCGGTGGTAATTTTTAACCTATTGATGTTGTTCCCAATTACCTTTGAGCTCCAGCAAATTAAAAAATATGTTTCTAATCTGGCTGCCGGCGGTGATTTTGACGAGAAGTCCATGTCGCTTTCCGAAAAAGATGCTCGTGAAATTGTCAATGCCGTTAATGCCATGCATAGTTTTTGGGCTTATAAAAATGATGCTCTGGAGGCACAAACCATCTCCGATACGGCCGTGCTGGACAGTTTGCCCGACCCGATTATGATGATTGACAGAGCCGGAAATATCTTGGGGGCTAATCTTTCGGCTCGAACCCTCTTTGGCAAAAATATTACCGATAAAAATGTGGAGAAACTCTTTCCTTCCAACAGCTTTAATGCGGCGGTTAGCAAAGTGCTGAACAAAGAAAGCAAATCGGAAAATCTTATCTTCTATATCAAAAAACCATCCAGCCAAAAGCTTTATGCACATATCAAGCAATTGCCGTGGCTATCCAAAGGACGTGCCGTGGCGGTTATTTCAATCTATGATATGACAAAATCCATGAAAATTGAAAAAATGCAGTCGGATTTTGTGGCTAATGCCAGTCATGAGCTCCGCACTCCGCTCTCTATTATCTCGGGCTTTATTGAAACTCTGCAAACTACCGCTAAAAATGATGCTAAGGCACGCGACCAGTTCTTGAAAATTATGAAAGAACAAGCTGAGTTTATGTCGGCCTTAATCGAAAACTTGCTCTCGCTTTCAAAAATTGAGCTCAACCAAGATCAGCGCCCCGATGAAAAAGTCGATGTCTTGGATATTGCCGAAGATGTGGCTCAATCTTTGTCCCAAAAAGCCGCCGAACGCAAAATGAAAATCAAAATCCATTTTGAAGATAATGTGCCGGAAATTACCGCTGATAAAGCGCAAGTGCGCCAATTGTTGCAAAACTTGACCGATAATGCCATTAAATATGGGGTGAGCCAAAGTGATGTGCAAATCAGTATTTCAAAAGTACCCTCCATTCCTCCGGCGAAAAGCCACAAAGTTGCTCAGGGAGAAGCAATTGCCATTTCAGTTAATAATAAAGGCGCAAAAATCTCTACAGAAGACTTAACCCGACTGACCGAACGCTTCTATCGGATGCAAGAACACAAAGACCTCAATATTAAAGGGACCGGATTGGGTCTCTCTATTGCTAAACAGATTATCTTGCGGCATCGGGGAAATTTGATGGTGACGTCAACTTCTTATAACGGAACAACTTTTACCATCTATTTGCCGATTTTACAAGATGAAGAATCTACGGATGAATAAGAACCGGAAGGGGTGGAGTTGGGAAAACTTAGGCTCAGGGCAAGTTTGTACAACAAACGGCGCACCGATGCTTTTTTGATTTTGCTGAAGGCATTTATCAAAAGGAGAGTTTCTTCATTGTAGTCGGAATCAGAATCGTCAGTGCGCAAATTATCATCTGTCTGTGTGCTATCATCGTTATAGCCGGCAAAAAAATATCCAACATCTACTTTCAGAACATTGCTGATATCATATAAACGACTACTGCTAATCCGATTGAGACCGCGCTCATATTTTTGGACTTGTTGAAAGGTTATGCCGAGTTGCAAGGCCAAGTCTTCTTGACTTAGGCCTAACATGACGCGACGAAGATGCATGCGGTGACCGACATAGACATCGACGGGATGGGGACTGCCGTCGGCTCGGCGGCCGCGGGGGCTCGGCTTGAAGTGTGGGCTGTTCATTTCATTCTCCTTGAAAAAAAAACCGCCTTCAAACAAAGGCGGAGGAGCTGAAAGCTGTGTTACCCAGCGGTCTTATTCGCGCAAAAATATACCTTATCTCGACCCATCCTCCAAAGAGAATGTTAAAAATGTTGTGTTTTTTGTAACATAAGGCTTTCAGACCTCATAACATCTAACAGTCAAAGTATATTGCAAAATTATTTCTTTGCAACAATTTTAAATTTAAATCTTTTAGATGTGCGGATATTGTATAAGACTACTTTATGATGCAGGCTGTGCAGAAAAGTTGGGTAACAAAACTGCACAGCCGCAATCCGGCTTTTTTGGATTTGAGCAGAACCGGATTTGTAACATAGGCTTTCAGACCTCTTTGTTTCTGCTCAAATTTAGTATATTATCTTTTGCTAATAATTTGCAATCTTTTTTTTATTTTTTTACAAATTTTTAGTTGTATTTTTTAATATTTACTATTTAGTTTGACAATTCATTAGCTTTCTGCAGATGACGGGCGCTTATAAAAATGCATAAACGTAACCGGCTTAATGTCCGTGGCTTTATAGACTTGTTTGCGAATCTTGGCGCGGATATATTCTTTTACCGCGTCTTCACGATAGTTGAGCTTGGTTACTTCGGAAGGAAGTGATTTTTCCATATCTTCTTTTAGCTTACGGCTAAGCTCTTCCCAAGCTTTTTCTTCCAAAATATCAATGGAGCTGATTTGCAAATCTTCCAACTGCCAATTCTCTCCCAAGCAGGCACTGATAAACAGACTGCAATTGTAGGCAATGCGCTTGCGGTTCTTGATTAACTGTGAGTTCAAATCGGTTATCTGTTTGCGGTCGACACCTAAGTGTCCGGTCGGAACTTCGCCAACAATTTCGGCCGTGCCGTTTAGGTATCGCAACATATCTCCGTCATGCACAATCATTACCTCGCGGCCGCCTATCTCCTCGGCAAAGCGTTTTTGCTTGCGAATATCTCTTTTGTCTCCGTGGACCGGAATGATGACCTTGGGCTCTAAGAGCGAAAACATTTTTTTGATATCATCGCGGCAGCCGTGGCCTGAGGTATGAACCACATATTCTTCAGAGGAAATAACTTCAACACCGGCATCGCGCAGTTTTTCTTGCATACGCTCAATTTTTTCCTCATTACCGGGGATTATCTGAGACGAAAAGATAATGGCATCGCCCTTGCCTAACTTAATATCCTTGTTTTCACCATTCACTATCCGAGTTAAACCACTGCGATAATTGCCTTGGGAGCCGGCGCAAATATAAAGCATTTTATCTAAGGGAATATCGCTGGCTTGTTTGGCCTCGACATAGGGTGGCAAGTCCTTAAAGTAGCCGCATTTTTTGGCAATATTCATATTTTGCATCAGGCTTAAGCCCGAAATAACGGCGGTACGACCGGCGGCATCGGCGGCTCTTATCAGGCTTTCCATGCGGGCAATATTGGATGAAAAACAAGTGGCAACTAAGGTATTCTTAAATTTGGGTACCAGCTCAATCAGATTTTGCCGTATTTCCATTTCGGAGGGTTCGGGGTTGAGGTGCGACATCAATATCGAATCGCCAACATAAATATCTACCCCCTCTTGTCCCAACTCCTTGAGGCGAGCATAATCTGTTTTCATAAAATCGACGCCGCCATCGTCAAAGCGCCAATCGGTGGCGTGGAAAACATTGCCATACTTGGTTCTTATCATCAGCGCGGAGTTCTCCGGCAAAGAGTGAGCAACCGGTACAAACTCAACCTCAAAATCATTTAACTTAACTATCGGATTGTCATTAACCGAGTGTATCTCTACCTCGCCGTCAAGTTTGTATTCGTGTAGTCTTGGCAAAATGTGCTCAATCGTAAAATCGGTGGCATAGACCGGACATTTGAGCCGCGGCCATACTTGCGCAATGGCGCCAAAGTGGTCCTCGTGGGAGTGGGTCACAAACAATGCGTCGATATATTCTTGATTATTTTCCAGAAAAGTGGCATCGGCAAAGCCAAGCTCAATACCGGGATAGTCATCATTTAAAAAGTCGTATCCGCAATCAACCACAATAATCCGCCCGTTAACAATGTAGGCGTACATATTCATGCCGACTTTTTCGGCACCGCCAAGGGCTACAAAATGCAGTCCTTCATTCATAATTTCATTCATATACTCTTATTTTCCTTAAAAAATACATCTCCGGCGCAGATTTTTTCGATTTTTCCATTTACATCTAACAGCAACAAACCATCTGCATCTACACCGGAAAAAATACCTCTTTTCTCGGTTTGTTCCTGCACAACTTGTATCTCTTGGCCTAGACCCACCGCCAAGCTCAACCATTTTTGCCGCAAGGGCTCAAAACCTTGCTTTTGCCACAAATCAAAGAGCTCATCAAAACAGCTTAAATACAATTCCAAAAGCTCTAGACGCTCAATATTTATCCCGATTTCGGCTAAGCTGATGCTGCGGTAGCTCTTGCCAACCAGTTCAGGCGCGTGTTTGACATTAACCCCGATACCGGCAATAATATACTCTCCGGCGCCTTTTTCAAGTAATATTCCAGAGATTTTTCCGCCTCGCACCAAAACATCGTTAGGCCATTTGACCCGAACGGCTTCTTGAGGGGATAGTTTTAATATGCTTTGTGCCAAAGCCAAAGTCACTACAAATATCAGCTGTCCGAGCCGAGATAAGGGCACCTCAACGCCCAAAGACATAAACAAATTGCCTTCGAAACCAATCCAACTGCGACCGCGACGGCCGCGCCCGTTTTCTTGTCTTGCGGCCGTGATGACAAATTTGCCATGCTTACGCGCGGAGCTATGTTCAACCGCAACGTCATTGGTGCTGCCAACACTTGGCAAGTCTATCCATTCCCATTCTTTCATGCGGCGTATTATACACATTAAAATACAGTTATCAACATTTTTTCAAAGTCGTTCATCAGTAAGCGCGGGTGCAATAAAGATACTACCACCACTACCAGATTGGCAAACATAAAAATGTAGATGCCTTTATCGGTGCGGTCAAAGGGGTGGCTGACTTCTTCAAAATATAGCGTTTTGACCAAACGCAGATAACCATTGGAAATTAGTATCAAGGAGGCTAAAACCGCCGCGACCAAAATGTAATTTTGTTCTAAAACCAGATTGTTGATGACCGAAAGTTTGCCCAAAAAGCCCAGCATCGGCGGACTGCCAATCAGCGAAACCATAAACAGCAACAAAACCGCAGCGATGTAAGGTTTGGGCTTGGATAAGCCCGATATCGCAGACAAAGTTTCTAGATATATGCCTTTGCTCTTGATGCCTAATAAGGAAGTATAGACCCCACTCATCGACAATACATATACTACCAAATATACAAAGGAGCTAAATACACTGTTGGCGCTGAAGCTTATCAGACTTATCAGCAAAAATCCCATGTGAAAAACCGTGCTGAAACCAAAGTAGCAACGCAGATTGTCTTCGCCGTTCACTCCGGCCGCCCCAATTAGCAAGGATAATAGCGCAAAGGCTATCATCCCAACCTGAAACTGCGGATATACCGACCAGAACATATTGACCACCAAATCTACCAGGCTCGCAAAATAGGCAAATATCGGGATTAAAGTTACCCAACCGCTAACCGGAAGTATGGCGGTTTTGACAAAGTCTAAATACCAAAAATGAAACGGGGCCAGACTCAAAGAAAACAACATTACGGCCAGAACCAACCCCACCCCAATCAGTGATTTGGCATCGGCATGATTGAGATGTTGTAAGCTCAGCTGGACATTGCCGTAATCCAGCGAGCCGCAACTTTGCCAGATTAGCCAACAGCCCAAAACAAACAAAAGGCCAAAAAACACTATGCTTATGAGGTAACTCTTTTCTACAAAGCTGTTTTCGTCGTGTTCGGGATTGAGGCGCAACAGAAAATAGTTGCACAAGTTGATGATGAACCATGCCGCGGCCATAACCCCTAAATTAAGACTGGAAATCATGACACTAACCGCCGCCAGCGATACTAAACACAAGGCATAAAACCCCAAGGAATTGCGGTCTTCGACCAAAAACCATTTGCAACTTAAGGCAAACCACAGCCAAGCCAGAAGGTATATAATTACCTTAAACAAGCTGGTATATAGGCTGTTTTCATAATATTCCGGATAGCCGCTCTTGTTGTATAAAACAATCGTGAATATGAGGCAGGCAAGCAAAAAATAGCGCGAGAGCGTGAAATAGGTTTTGGGGGTGGCAGATGCGCGATAGCGCTGAACCATATACATTATCGGCAAAGCAACCAGCAATAAAAACTCGGGCAAAAAGGTCAAAATGCGTTGGGACATGGCGTTCTCCTACATTTCTAAAAACCATAGCGGTTTGAAAGATGACATGAGCAAGATAAGCATTATCACTATCAGAAAACCATATGTTTTGCGTTTGATGTCAATGATGCAGGGTTTATCCGGATTGAGACGTTCGCGGTCTTTGAGGCGGTATAAATTTTTGAGCAAGGCCCCTGAAACCAGCGTCAGCGATACTACTACCAGCAAACCAATGTTCAAGTTCTTGGACATGAGATTGGACACTATCAGGAAATTGTTGACAAACAATGATGATACCGGCAATCCGACTGCGGCCAAAATGAAAAATGAATAGGCAAATGAGATGCGCGGAACCGAGCACAATATGCCATCGGGATTGAGACCTTTTTCTTCTTGCTCAAAATACAGATAATCAGATAAAAACTCTAACGCCGCTATCACAATCAGATAGCTAAAGCAAGAAAAAGCTATGTTTATCTCCGTGAAGGCATCGTGATTGAGCAAGGCCAGAAGGTACATGATGTAATAGACCGTGATATATGAGAAAAACTTGTACTGAGCATCGCGGTTGGTGAAACCTATCAGCGCAATGAAAACCATGGTGATGACAGCAATAATTTCGAGTGCCGAAATGTAAAAGATGGAAAGCATATCCATGCCATCGGGCAAAAAACGCATAAAACCATATATGCCGGTTAGCGGTAAAATATTGGTGATGATGAATACCAGCGGGTTGCGGATATTGGAGCTGATGGAGGATATCCAATAGTGAAAAGGCCAAATCGGAATGCGCGATAAAAAGGAAATGAAAATGGAGGTCAGCATGAAATACTCAATTTTTTCGTTCATCTTCATACTGCTGAAGTGACTTATTTCTAACTGCCCTTCTTGGAGATTATACAAAATGATAACTGCCAGAAACAAAACGGCGGCACCCAAAAAATTATATAAGAAAAAGCGATATATTGCTCCATCGCGACGAATGTTGCCGTAAATACCTATCAACATAAACAGCGGAAACAGCATCGCCTCGAAAAAAATGTAAAACGAAAAAATATCCGCGGCCAAAAAGAAACCCGTAACTAAGCTCAAAAACAACAAACCAAAAACAACCAAGGGTTTTTGACGAGATTGACGCTTGATACCATATAAGCCAATGATAAAGGCTAAGTGCACGGCCATAATGATGATGACCGAGAAAACATCGGCCCCCAAAATTATATCAATTTTGGGGTTTTCCAACCAATTGAAGCGTTCAACCAGCTGCAGGCCATTTTTAGAGATGTCCAGATTGTAAAAAATGCGCAATATCAATACCAAATTGGCACATACGGTAAACACGGCAACGTTGAAAGCATTGCGGTTGCCCAAGCTTTCATCAGATTTGGATGAGAGCGCAAACAGCATGCCTAAAAACGGCAGCAAGATAATGACAGAGAGTAGAGATAAGCTTTCAATCATGGTTTTACCTGCATAAAGAAAAACAATATCAGTAGTCCGGCTATGGTCATCGCAATGTATTCCAACGGACGCGGAGTGTGTATCTTTTTGGAAATGCGGATTAGAAACTCGGTCAAGTGTGAAAATGAATTGACTATGGTACGCTCAATCAGCAAAAAATCTACCGTCAGCCAGAGAATACGCCCTAAGATATTGAGCGGGGCAACAATTATATATTCATACGCACGCTCGAAAAATTCGGCTAATTGAATTTCGTCTTTTTCATATATCTCGGCCACAAAGCGCAACGGATTGAGCCACAGCAACACGACCATAAACAAAACTGCGGCGCCCAAACTCCATGAATAATACTCGCACTTGCTCAACATGATTAAACAGATGGAAAAAAACGGAAGCCACGATAATATTCCCGGGTTTTTCAAAAATGCCCAAACCCGCTCATCGCAATGATTGTCGCCATAAAAAATTTGCGCAAACAAATACGGAACAATTATCAAAATACTTCCGCTTAAAGTCCAAATCCATACTTGTCCGCTTGTTGCGGTCTCACTTAGAGCGGAAAGCTGTTGCAAAAGCACCACAGACAGCAGCCCGCCCATGAGCTGCAGCAAGGGAAGCCTTTGCCAACTGCCGCCCATCTTGGAGATGTAAATTTCGTCTGAAAAAGAACGCACCACTAGCTGCAGCCACCAGTTAAACATATAAAACAGGACTAAAAGCCCGCTCAAACCTTCCAACGAAACCTGAGGATTAGTGCCAGTATATCCATATATAAAGCCCCACAACAGAACATTTAGGCTGAGGGCTTTTTCTTTCATGTTATCATAAACCAAAGCGCCCAAAAAACCATAGAGCATGGACAAACCGGCCAAGCCATATATCAGCCACCGGCACACCTCAAGCGTGGCAAATACATGCGACATCTTGGTTAAGAGAATCAAACTCGCGGCCGGAACTACACAATAATTAAGCAATATCATTCGGTTAAAGCTCAAATGGCGATAGCTGAAAATTTGGTTATGAAACAAAAATAGTCCGGCTTTCAACGACAAGCTCAGCAAAATAAGCACTCCGACCAATTGGGGAGCACTACCGCCGGCGGCATATTGGTTGAGAGCACTCAAGTCAACACTTTGGCGTGCGGTATAAACAATGCTAAATGCCGTAAAAAGTGCCATGTCAGAGGTTAGGTTATAAAAAATATAGGTCTTTTTGCTTTCAAACTTATTGACGATAAATAAGCCAATCACCCCCATTAGAGATGAGCAAGCAAGTATAATCAACAAGTTAGTGCTACATGCCAACAATACTAAAAAGGCTAAATCGAGCATGAGCAAGCCGCTGAGGCGTCCGCGTTGCTCCTCTTGAACGCTGGTGAGCGTATTATACAGCGAAAGTATTCCCATGCACAAAAACGGAAAAACTACGCCGTAGATCAGCGCAGTGGAGCTTAGATTGATTTCCAAAGAGAGCTTTTCATATTCAAAAATGCGGAAAATGCTGGTGTGAGAAGTGCCAAACTGCCAATTCTCGTAAAAATTAAACCACAACACACCGCCTAAAGCCAGTAGTAACAGTGAAACGAATCGGGAATAGCGCTCCCGAGAAAATATCATTGATGCTAAGCCAGAGCCAAGCAGCAGCGCAAATATGTTAGATATCATCCCTTGGGACTTTCATGGTTAACCTTGCCCCAATATAACAAAAAATAAGGGCTTTTAAAGCCCTTATTATCTTTGTGCTGTGCAAAACTTGTTTAGGCAGACTTCAGCAAGGCCCCCAAATCTTTAACCAAACGCAGCGGAACGTCATATTCACGGGCAACTTCGTCTTTGTCTATCTCAACCATCAATACTTTTTCCACAGATTTTAAGGACGGACGCGCCCGCTCATCAATATTATCCAGCAAAATTGCACTCTCGCGGCTGCGATATAACAATGCAACCTCTCCGCCATCATAGACCAAACGAGGATTTTCAGGGCCGCCTTCGCGATATTTGATGATAATCATAATTTCGCCGGCGTTGTTTTCCAGAATATCATATCTGCCTTCTTGTTCTGAATCTACCATTGTTCCTCTCTATTTATTATGCATAATTCACGAAATTGTTTGTATGCTAGCACATATTTATTAACAAATACAATATAAAAATATTTTTTTTAACTTTTTTGATTTTTGTGTTGACTATATTTTTTTTATCATCTATATATGACCTCGTTGTTGAACGGGTGCGTAGCTCAGTCGGTAGAGCATTTGACTTTTAATCAAAGGGTCTCGGGTTCG
>CALXUQ010000021.1 GCA_944391725.1 uncultured Alphaproteobacteria bacterium
GTATAAAGACATACACGATTGGAGCCGCCAGCTCGCAAAATCTGTATTAGTCACCCGCTAGACGACCTTTAAACTCCTTTGAAACCTTGCGCCACCAAATAAGTCTCCGGACTCTCTTTGCGACTGGCCGCCGGCTTAAAATGAGCTACTTTGGAAAAATTGCGTTTGACATCTGCCAAAAGCTCACCCTCAGCCCCGCCTTGAAACACTTTGGCGATAAAAATACCGCCTTCCGCCAAGACCTCTTTGGCAAACTCATAGGCCAACTCTACCAAATGAATGGTGCGCAAATGGTCAGTCTGCTGGTGTCCGGTCGTATTGGCCGCCATATCACTCATTACAATATCGGCTTTACCATGGAGCAAAGCTTTGAGCTTGTCCGCGGCATCAGGTTCCGTAAAATCTTGCTGAATGGTAATTGCACCTTCAATCGGTTGAGTTTCGAGAATATCTAGTCCTACCACCTGTCCGCTGCCTTTATTTTTCAGTACGGCAATTTGGGTCCAGCCTCCCGGAGCGCAACCTAAATCGACAATAGTTTTACCCTTGCCGAGAAATTTGTATTTTTCATCTAGTTGCAGGAGTTTGAAAGCCGCCCTTGAGCGATATCCCAAACGTTTAGATTCCGCCACATAAGGGTCATTGAGCTGACGCGCCAACCACTGATTGGAAGATTTTTTGCGATATTTTGCCGTTTTGACCTTAACGGTCACCGCTCGCCGCCCGGTAATTGACCGGGTTGATTTGTTTTGATTTGTCATGACTAATCAACTCTTTAATTATCCCATCTTTAGCACTTTTCAGAGAGGCCGTAAACTCTTTCACGCCCAAACCTTTAGAAATGGTCTGGAAAATCACACTCGCCGCCACAAATATAAGCGACCTTTTTTCACCAATATAGTTATTTTTAGCCATCTCCTGAGGAGTCATGGTATAAATATTTTCGATTTGTTTGTCAACATCAGCGTATTTGACCGCCACCCCATCGGCACGTTCGCGATCATATTCACCAAAATTTTTCACCATAGAAACCAATCTGAGCGGGGTGCTTGAAGTAGCTACCACAAAAATATCGTTTTGATATTTTTCCCAGTTTGCCTCATTTTTAAAACCCTCGACCCAACGTCTGATTTCACGCCGCAATAACTCGGCTTTTTCAGGTTCATAAGCACTCAAAGCAAAAGCTTCGCTGGCATTTCTGGCTCCCCATGGAATAGAAATCGTAAACAATATTTCCGGATTTTTGGTATTTAGCGCCAACGACACCTCGGTTGAACCGCCGCCCAAATCATAAATCAAGACATATTTCGCTCTGCTTTTAACATTGTCCATAGCGCCCAAAAGATTAAGCCGAGCTTCTTCTTTACCATCAATCACCTCAAGTTTAATCATGGTTTCATGATAGACCTTATGCAAAAACTCTTCGGCATTAGAGGCCATCCGACAAGACGCCGTTGCAATTGCTCTCACATTTTGAGGTTCCACCCCAAACTTATCCATTTGTTGTTTGAAGTTATAAAAACATTCCAAAGTTCGATTTTGCGCCTCATCGGTAAGTTTGTTCTGTGCA
Organism: uncultured Alphaproteobacteria bacterium; assembly: GCA_944391725.1. Taxonomy (GTDB): domain Bacteria; phylum Pseudomonadota; class Alphaproteobacteria; order RF32; family CAG-239; genus MGBC133411. The sequence goes on from CALXUQ010000021.1 coordinate 1,571, forward strand.
AACATACCCTCGCCCAACTTGGTAGAAACCGTATCTTTATACACACAAGTACCACTTTTATCAGCAATCAACAAACGACAAGAGTTTGTTCCGAGATCAATTGCCGCATAATATTTATTTTGTTTCGTTTCCATTGTTTTTTCTACCTCTTTTAACATAAGGATGACGATGTTTTCTTTTTTTCCTAAAGGCATAGTGCTTAGCATGATGCATCAAATCCAAAAGGATGCCCTCGCGAATACCCCTATCCGCCACCGTAATTTCGGCAATCGGCCAAAACGAGCACAATGCCTCAATAATGGCGCATCCGGCAATGGTTAGGTCAGCTTTTTGAGCTCCGATACACGGATGTTTTTTTCGTCCTTCATCACCTAATCTTTTAATCTTTGCAATCGCTCTGTCAATATCATTTTTCAAAATTGAGATTCCGTCCACAGCCGAGCGGTTATAGCGGGTCAGGTTTAGGTGCACGGCACCGAGCACGGTAACGGTCCCCGACGTACCGATAACCTGAATTTCCTGATTGCGGATAGCTTCGGTAATATTGTATTTGGCATCAAAATCTTTGAGAAGCTTGTGGGTACGTTCAATAATGGTATCATAAGCCAAATCGGTCATATCCTGAGCCGGGAAAGCTTCTGATATTGTCACCACGCCGTATGGTAAAGATACAAAACCTTCAATAAATGTATTACCGGTATTAGTCACGCGCGCCAAAGAAATTTCGGTTGACCCACCACCGATATCAAAAACCAAAGTCCGTTTGATATTACGATTAAGGAGCGGCACGCACCCCACCACGGCCAAGCGCGATTCTTCTTTGGACGAGATTATTTCGATATTAAGACCGGTTTCGCGACGCACTGCCTCCAAGAATTCGGCACAATTTTTGGCTCTGCGGCAAGCCGCTGTAGCCACATAGCGGCAACTATAGATCGGGGCATATTCTTCCAACACACCGGCACAAACCTTCAGTGCACCGATAGTACGTTTGATAGCCACACGAGACAATTCATTATTATTGATAATGCCCTCGCCCAAGCGAGTAATCCGTGAAAAAGTTTCCACGATTCGGAAAGAAGTTGGGGTTGGAGTCGCAATAACCAAGCGGCAGGAGTTGGTACCCAAATCAATCGCCGCATAAGTTTTTTGGCTCTGAGAATTTTGCGGCACTGATTTATTTTTCAAACTCACTACTTTATGATTTTTATTTTTTTTGCTCCAATCTCCGCTCATCCTATTTTACGTTTCAAATCATTCACCATACATTTCCACGCGAACAACCTTGCGCAGTTCATCAATACTGACCAACCCTTTGTCTTTATCTTCGAAGTGCCAATATACCCAACCATTACAAGCCGGAGCATTCTGAGCTGCCGCCCCCACTTGGTGGATAGAGCCTTCGCCAAAAGAGGCTTTAAGTGTTCCGTCCGAACGAATAAGTGCACAATGTTTGCGTGAGGCATCATAGAGTTTGTCGCCGGCTTTAAGGAGACCGCGTTCGACCACGGCACCAAAGGGCACTCTGGGTTGGCGTTTTTTCGCACTAAACTCCAAACAATCATCGCTGACACATTGCGTATTGTCAATACGTTTTTGAGCTCCGGCCACATAATGAGCATCACGCTCAATTCCAATAAAATTACGACCAAGCATTTTCGCCACTGCACCGGTTGTACCCGTCCCAAAGAATGGATCCAACACCACATCGCCGACTTTAGTAGAAGCCATAATCACACGATAGAGCAAACCTTCGGGCTTTTGAGTGGGGTGCAGTTTGTTGCCGTCTTCATCTTTCAGACGTTCTTTACCGGTACAAAGCGGAATTTGCCAGTCACTGCGCATTTGCGTATCTTCATTCAGGGCTTTCATCGCCTCATAATTAAAAGTATATTTAGATTTAGGATTTTTACAAGCCCAGATAAGAGTTTCGTGAGCATTGGTAAAGCGAGTACCCTTAAAATTCGGCATTGGGTTAGTTTTGTTCCAGATAATATCGTTCAAAATCCAGAAGCCCAAATCTTGCAGGATGTAGCCCACCCGAAAGATATTGTGATATGAGCCGATAACCCAAATAGCCCCATCATCTTTCAAGATTCGGCGAGCTGCGGTCATCCACTCACGAGTATAGCGGTCATATTCGGCCAAACTTTCAAAGCTATCCCACTCTTCATACACACCGTTAACATTAGAGTTATCGGGTCTGGTCAAAGCTTCGCCCAATTGCAGATTATACGGAGGATCGGCAAAAATCAAATCCACCGAATTTGGTTCCATAGAATTCATCACTTTAACACAATCATCATTAATAATTGTATTAAGAATTTTTTTCATCTGCATTCTGCTCATTTTATTAACACACCGCTTATTAGAGTTTATTATTTTAATAACACAATATTGCAAGAAATTGGTTATAAATTTATTAACAATCCACAAATTTATTTAATTTTTTTTGTCTTTTTTTGAAAATTTTGACATTACAAGCAATTATCCGCGCTATAAAAGACTTTCCAAGGATTCAAATTTTCTTATTTTTAATATTTTTTTTCTAAGATTCGTCCATTTTGATAAAAAAAAGTAAATAAATTAAAAGACACGAGAAAATGATTCTCGTGCCTTAAAATTAGCTAAAAACCGCACTCCGCTTGCTACAATCTGATTTTGTGTTCATGCACGGTGGCGTCAAACAACGCAAAAAACATATTTACATCTTCTTGGCTAACCTGTCTGGCCGCAAATATATCTGTCATAACCGTCAGATAGTCAGCCAGTACATTTTTAATCATGGTTTTGCGCATAATCTCTTTCCACATATCGCGAACCGAGAAACAAGCTTCCGACAAAACTTTTTCACTTGCCTGAGCCATTTTCCGCAACATTGCCTTGTTAATCATATTTTTTGCCATCTGCAAAAACAAATTAAAGAAATCAATTGCCATATCTTCAGATTCCGAAACATATTTCTCTCCAAAGACCTTAGCTCTAAGGAGTTCTTCACACAGCTTTTCAAAAGCAATACAAATTTTTTTCTGTTCTTGTGCCACCACTATCGACACAGATTCATCATTTTCTTCATCACGCCAAAAATATAGTTCTTTGGCGGCTTTGTCATTGCCAAGCTGTCCATAAGCATCGCAATACCACTTACAAGCCGCAAGATTTCTCATTTCGGCAGCTGACATAAGCAAATTCAAAGACAGACTGATTCGTGCAATTTCTGAGTGTAATTCTTTTGCATTCATAACAATAATTTTTTAATGATTAATAAATTAATTAAATTACTGTTTGCAAATATAGACAAATCATATAGTTATGTCAACATTTAATTCCACCCACAAAAAAACGCAGCCCGAACGAGGGACTGCGTTACATAAGTTGTCATTCTACTAATTCATATCTGTACGCCGTTCGTTACTCGGTTCATCAAACACAATCTTGGTCATATAAACTCCGAACATTTCCAATATCTCCTGTTTCTTATCTTCAGAATATTGTTTTTGTTCCAAATACAGCACCATATCGTTCAAATACACCGACAACCCGCTATACCCCATCAACTCTTTGAAGATTTTATTCAAAACTTCTTGAATTTCCGGAGCAAGATTAGCCAAGAATTCCTCACTGATTTTCACAAAAGCCGCCATAGCCGGATGCAATTGCAAATCATGACCAAGCGTAAAGAACACTCGCGCAAACGCCACCAGCAATTCTTCATTCCAAGCCTCAACACCGACATCAAAGCGAGACTGCATCTCGCCACAAATATCGTGAAATTGCAAACAAAAGCGATAATGCTCTTTTTCAATGCGGGCTTTCAAACCGTTTTCGCAGTCTTCCTTGCACCAATATAGCAGTTCATTGGCCACTTTATCTCCATGCAACTTCCGATAAAAAGAAACCAATGCCTCACAAGCTTCTAAATCATGCATATAAAAAGCAACCTTCAGGTTTTGCAGCACTTGACTGGCCTGATACATATTGCTCAACTGTTTAAACAACTTTTTTGTTTCCATAATAATGATTTTAATGATTAGTAAATTAATTTATTGTCCTAACCTGAGAAGATAGACGCATAATCATTAAAAGTCAACCAAATCTTACATCGGCAAAAAAACGCAGCTCCGAAAGATTCGGAACTGCGTTGAATAAAAGTTTTTTAAAGTTTGTGATTTTCCAGAGCGATTACCTCCATTTGTGCAATGGAAAGTTCGCTATCGGTTGGCATCCATAATCTGAGTGCCCGCACCTTGTCTGAAAAATATTCATCTTTGGCGGCACGATACCCTTTATCAGGATACGAAGATAAAACTTCACCGGCCAAAAACATCAGCACTTCTTTTTCTTTACGGGCAATTCCCCAAGTTTCACATCCGTTGAGAATTGCATTCAACCCTTTAATAAACACCGGTGCTGCCATCATTCCCTTCTTAGGATTAAAATCTCGACAATATTCCAAGATTGCCTCAAAATGTTTGCGAAAATCCACTTGAATTCTTTGCCACAGTAAATTCTCGACATTATTGCCGCTGTTGTGTTGCATTTCAAAGAAATTATCCAGCATTTTGTATTGATCAATACATACTGCCTCAATCAAACTTCCACGCTTTTGGGCATACGTATTCGCCAAACCTTCCGCCTGACCTTTGTGTACATACAATGCTGAATATACATCACAAATAACTGCTACTTGTTCAAAAAACTTTGTGTTCATAATAAAAATTTTTTTTAATAATTAATAAAAAAGTTAATTCAACTGGGCATACATATAGACGAAAACAAAATATTTGTCAAGTGTTTCGTATTATAAATATTTCTGAATGGGCTTATAAGAACGACGATGCTCCGGACAAATACCGCAATTTTCAAGCCCTGCCTGATGAAGCGCCGTTCCATAACCGGCATTCTTCTCAAACCCATAAGCCGGATATTTTTTCGCTAAATCTGCCATCAGATGGTCACGATACACTTTTGCCACAATCGAGGCCGCCGCCACCGACAATGACTTAGCATCACCTTTAACCAGCGTTTGACACGGACAAGGGAAATTTTTCGGCGCCCGATTTCCGTCAATCAATGCCGATTGTGGAGCAATTTTCAAACTTTTCACCGCGCGGTTCATTGCCAAAAAAGTTGCTTGCAAGATATTGAGTTCGTCAATTTCTTGCGCACTCGCCTCCCCGACACCAAGATATATCTTTCCGGATTTTTCGGCTTCAAACAATGCCTTATAGAGTTTTTCTCGCTTAGTGGCTGAAAGTTTTTTAGAATCGTCCAGACCGGTTAAGAGTTCTTCGGGCAAGTTTTTATCCGCTATCACTACAGCTCCTGCCACCACCGGTCCGGCCCAAGGCCCGCGTCCGGCCTCATCAACTCCCACCACAATTCCGCCCATGCTGTTTTCAAATTCAAAATTAGGCATTATTCGTCTAAGTCCTGTATAGATATAAATAAAAAAAGAGACCGCAGTTAACTACGGCCTCAATGTTTATAAGAGCCGGATTAGCCGCCTTGGTTAATCAGCACAATTTCAACACGACGATTTTGCTCGCGTCCGGCCGCAGTTGCATTGGAGGCAATCGGGTTAGCCGGTCCAAAACCTTCGGTAATAATGCGGTTGCCGTTAACCCCTTGCAAACGCAAGTAGTTTGACACCGCATTGGCTCTCCGTTCTGATAATGCCATATTGGTAGCATTAGATCCGGTGCTATCGGTATACCCGTTAACCTGAACCATGGTTTTGTTATATTCCTTAATCACCTTAGCCACTGAGTTCAACACCGGCTTGAAACCGCTTTGAATGGTTGCCTCATTGGTACCAAAAGTGATATTACCCGGCATAATCAAATAAATCTGGTCGCCTTGTTGAGCCACCTGCACACCGGTATTAAGCAGTTCCTGACGCAGTTTGCGCGCTTGGATATCCATATATCCACCGGTAGCGGCACCACCAACGGCACCCACACCGGCACCGATAAGAGCTCCCTTTTCGCCACCGATTAAGGCACCGATACCGGCACCGGCCGCAGCCCCGATACCTGTTCCCCAAGCAGTTTTAGAAACTTTGCTTTCTCCGGTATAAGGGTCAGTTGCACAAGCGGCCAAAAAAGAAGCCAACATTACAGATAAAACGATTTTTTTCATTTTCGTCTCCTTGTTATCAAAAGTGCATTTAGCTTAAAACATCCTATTCGATTCTGCAAGGGGGATAAGCAAATTTATTCCCAAATAAAGAAAAACTCCCCTACTCGCGCGGTTTGCAGCCGCAATAAGTTTGCGAATATAGATTAAGCTCGCGGATTAGAGCTGCCCTGCGGTCTTGCATACCACCTTTGCGACCTTCAATCTGGATATATTCGGCTCCGGTTTCACGCGCCGCTTTTTCGGCCGCCTCGTTGACTTGCGCCAAATTTTTGTATCGAGATACGCCAAGCACCGACGCCACTTGAGAATAGCCATGGGCCAGAGCATATTCCATTACTCTTTTCAAGCGCATATAAAAGCAAATTGAGCAGCGTTTCCCGCGTTCCGGCTCATTTTCCAAACCTTGAGTTAGCACGCACCAACGAGAGTTATCATATTCAAGCTCAATAAATTCCACCCCATAAAGTTCGCACAAACGTTTGTTCTCATCACAACGCTTACGATATTCTGCTTCCGGACGAATATTGGGATTATAAAACACCACGGCAAAGTTGCGATTTTCCTGAGCTAGTTTTTCAATCACCGCACAAGAACAAGGCGCACAACAAGACAGCAGCAACAATTTATCTGACATATTTTTTACCTGATAACAAAAAACTTTACGGCACATATTTATCATGTGCCGTAGAGTTTAGTCAATATGAGAGTTTAGTCAACATATAAGATTTCATAAATTTCCGATTGCGGTCGATAAGTCCAGTCCTGCACACTGACGCATTTTCTGAGCATTCGCCCGTCTATTTGCGAAACCATAGTAAAGCAACGTGTATTAGCAAAAGTATTGGGCTGATAAACATCACTCACGACATAATTTCCGATAACTGTCCCGACCAAACCGGCCAAGAAAGCCCCGATTGGTTTTCCCGGCCGATGATGCGGCGGCAAGACCGGTGCCGGACGATGCCATCTATGTTGCGGCATATGTAGCGGAGACGGCCCAAAATGGTGAGCCCCCGGCCCGGGTCTGGCCTGAGCTGTTGAACAGCCCAAGACCAGCACCATCATAATTAGCGAAAATATTTTCATATTTTGCCTCATTTATTTTTCCACATGATGTTCGACAACCGGTTTAGGAGCTTTGTGACGCGGCCGCGGAGCCCGATGCTTGGGGTGCATTTTCTCTTTGAAGGCATCAAATTTTGTTTTTTGCTCCGGTGTCAAAATGCTTTCAAATTCTTTCATATTTTCTTTGCGGAGCTCGTCCATTTTCTTACGAATATCGCGCATTTGGTCCATCAAAGGCTTAACTTCTTCCATTCCTTTTTTATTAATTGCTTTGGCTTGCTCGCGTTGAGATTCGGAAAGGCCCAGTTCATCAGCTAATTTTTCAGCCATTTTTTCAGGGTCAGGAGGCATTCTTTTAGCTTTACGCATTTCCATTTTTTCATGATGAGGAGCCGGAGCGCCATCAACCGGCGGCAAAGGTTGAGCCGAAACGGAAGTAACTCCTGCCATTAAGATAGCGGCGGCAGTAAACATCATCAAATATTTCTTATTCATCAGTATTCTCCTTTAACGGTTTTAATGTTTCACTTAAAATTTTTCTGGCATTAAACAATCTGGACTTAACCGTACCTTGCGGCAAACCGGTTTTCTTGGCAATTTGTTCATAAGAGAGTTCTTCAAACTCATACAAAATAACAATTTTGCGGAGTTTGGACGGAAGTGCATCAACTGCTTTAAGAATAATTTTCTGCCTGGTTTTGGCATCAAGAATTTCTTCCTGATTTTGGGCAGTTGATTTCACATCTTCCAATACTTCATCATCATGAACTTGGAGCAACTCTTGTTGATGTCCGCGAGAACGAAAATAATCACGACACAAGTTAACGGTAATTGCATTAATCCATTGCCGAAACTTTCCTTCTTCGCGATACTTGTCAAGATTTTGCCAAGTCTTGATATAGACTTCTTGTTCAATGTCCTCATTATCAGAGCCGGTAAGCTTTCTGATAATTGCGCGTATCCGATTACGGTTTTCCAAAATAATCTGTTTCATTAGACAACCTTCAACAAACCATATTCATCAGTAGGTAAGCCCATATCCTCAATCACGGAACCATTTTCGGTCAGATAGATTTCATTTTCCAAAGAAAAATAATTATAGCTGACTTCGGGGTTCGGAAACAAGAACTGGAACGTAAAGACGCACACAAGCACGGCCAAAGCTGATGTCATACGTTGACGAAAGCGCTTACGAGCAAAATAGAGAGGCTTAGCTTCTCTGATTAATTTGGAAATATCATCATCCATCATTTATCCTCCTTACACCAGATAAAACGGAATACCGATAAGAAAAGTTCACCAAATTTTGAACTTTTTTAAGTTTATAGGCAAAAACAGAAAGTTAGCAACAAAAAAATTTCTTGACTATGCAAATAGTTTAGCCTATTTTTTGAGATGTTGAACAGATAATCGGAAATAAATCCGAAAAATGTTAACAAAATCTTTGGGCCCATAGGTCGTTGGTTAGCCGGAGGAATAAAACATCAACGATTTGATGTTTTAGGACGACGGGTGATGTGCAGTTAGCCTGTGAGCAAGCGACAGCGAGCGAAACAGGCGTTACGAACGAACGACAGGAGCGCAGTTATTGAGCGATTAAACGCGAAATCTACGAAGCGACTCAGGCCCTGCTCTTATTATTATGATGCCTAGACGTAATCTTGGTTTTCAAGTTTACGGCATACTTTGGGCCCATAGCTCAGTTGGTTAGAGCAGGCCGCTCATAACGGTCTGGTCGTTGGTTCGAGTCCATCTGGGCCCACCATAAAAAAAAGCTCTCCCTTGCGGAGAGTTTTTTTATGGTGAATTTAAAATGACCGCTCGAACCAACGAGGAGTTGGTTTGACTACCAGCGAAAGGCGGACGGGAGTACGCCGGCACGCTTTAGCTATAAAAAAACATCGTGTATTGAAAAATAAAGCAACTTGACTTCATCACCTAACCTTAAGTATAATAATTACGTATTTCGAGACAATATCATATGATAAAGTCTGCTCATAAATATTTTTAATTACTAATAGGCACGTAAAATATGTTGTTTAGCCATATTCAACCAACCAATAAATTATAATGACGGTAGATGACGAATGCTATTTAATACAAAATTTGATATTGTTATACCACTAGGAGCTGATTGTTCGTGTACTTCTCACTTAAAACACTTTAAGTTACGGCATTTTTCATATCCGTTTGATTGGCTATTTAAGATTTCTTTTGAAAACAGAATAACATTAATCAAAAACCATTTTCAGGATTTTCTAGTCAAAAAGAATTTGAGATTTTTTGATAAAAATCCTAATGCTATTTTCCAAGATAATGAAAACGATTATTATGAAGACACTAAATATGGGACGCAATTTTTGCATGATTTCATTCACGATTTGGAATTCAACCAATCTTTTCAGAATGTTCAGGAAAAATATAACCGACGCATTGAACGCTTCTACACAAATATTAAACAAGCAGAAAATGTTTTATTTGTGTGGTATTCTAAAAACACGCATTTGCCTAATAATATCATTTTTGATGCGCATAAATCAATTGGTAAAGTTTTTCCCCAAACAAAAATATTTTTCTTAATTATAGAAAATGACGAAAGGACAGACCAACAAATCTCAACAGAGCTATTAAATAAGAATATTTTAAAAATTACTGCCAACATAGCAAACTTAAATACTAGTGATGCCCAACAATTGTCATTGGGAAATAAAAATATTAATGACCATATATTTTCACAAATCAAGTGTAAAAAAGCCCCCTTTTCATTCAGAACCTGGCTCCTCAAAAAATACATCAGATTTTTTTGTATGTTTATTAGACCAACCAAAAAAAGAAAATTAATCAGAGCCTATTTAAATAGTCAACTTCTATCAATCAGGGACTAAACCAATGCACCCAAAAATCTCCGTCATTATACCCGTATACAATGTTGAAAAATATTTGAGAAGATGTTTGAATTCGGTTTTATCACAATCATTTGACAACTGGGAAGCAATTTGCATAAATGATGGCAGCACAGACAACAGCTTGGTTATTCTAGATAAATATGCCTCCAAAGATTCCAGAATCAAGGTTATATCTCAAAAAAACATGGGATTGTCTATGGCACGAAATAATGGCCTCGCTCAAGCTTGCGGTAAATACATATGCTTTTTGGATTCTGATGACTTTATTGATAAAAATTTTCTGCTTAACTTATACAAAGAAATAACCCAAACAAAAGCCGATGTTGCAATGGCTCCCACTAGATACCTTAATGACAAAAAAACTAAAACAGACGTATTTGAGCATAAGATATTGACAACATTTCAGGAAAAAGTATCCAGCCTACCTCACGGTGGCTGTTGGAACAAGCTATATAGCCGACAATTTCTCCTAGAGCATAACATACAATTTCCGAAAGACTTATACTGGGAAGACAATATTTTCACCATTAAAGCCTGCTATTTTTCTAACCAAATCGCCGTCATTGACGAAGGGTGCTACAACTACGTACATAATGATAATAGCATCACCAGCAACCCGGCCAAAGAAGAAAAACGAAAAGCAGACAGTTTAATTATAGCACAACAGATTATAGATTTCATCACACAGCAAAAGTGCCGTTTGCAAGAAAGAAATGTTGTTGTAAATTTTTGCTTACGTTCTTTTATCAATGACAAACACTTACTAGATCAAGCATTTTACCAAAACATAACCAACATCCTAGGAAGGAATACTCCTTTACAAAAACTTCGCAAAAAACAATTTCGTAAAAAACTTCAAAAAAAGATTGCCCAAATTTTACTGAAAAAGAAAGTATCTGATACCAAGAGCAAATTTTATATTTTTGGTCTTCCTCTCTTTCAAATTAAACATAAAAACAATTATTCAAAATACTATTTATTCAATATCCCAATATATAAGCGCAAATCTAGCCAAAAAATCTTTCTCAATGTAAGTTCGGAAAATTTTCATCCCTTCCCCATAAACGATAGTTTGCTGTTAAAAAAATTACACGACTTGAACAAATTTACCTATATTCCCAACCCCGGCAACATGGGAGATATGCTGATTGCAGCCGCCACACTACAATTTTTTGATAGAAATAAACTGCCATATACCATGTTTCAAAAATCAAGCAAACCCGAAACTATTGTTTATGGTGGCGGCGGCATTTGGACAAACGATTATAAAGAAGCATGGATAAATATTTTGCCATATTTTCAAACCGCCCAAAAGATTCTCATTTTGCCTGGCAGCTTTTATAATTGTAGCAAATTAGTTGAACAACTCGATGAAAGATTCATTGTCTTTTGCCGAGAACAACAATCTTATGAATATTTAACCAATGCTAACACAAAAGCTGAAATACTCCTGGATCATGATATGGCATTCAGGCTTGACGCCACTATTTTCCAGCCCCGTCATTTTACTTTAAGCCGCAATACTGTCCAAGCTATCAAAAAATTAGATTTGACCCGTCCAAAATTATCTTCCGTTGGATATTTCTTACGCAAAGATTGTGAAAGTATTTACGATTATTCAACCGATTTAGACTTATCCGCATTACTTTATGGCAATTATCATTCGACTAAAGATTATATTATGTTTTGTGCACTTCTAATGCTTTGTGTAGTAGACAGTGTAAATGCAGTTGTTACAGATAGATTACATGTAGGGATTGCCAGTATCCTGATGGGCAAGCCCACGTATTTACTTGATAATTCATATAAAAAAGTTTCAAATGTATACAACCACACCCTTAAAAGCTGCCAATCAGTTTATTTGCTAAACGAACTACCTTTAAGTATAACCGCTTCCCCCACAACTAGTGACAATCTAGCCAAGTTATGTGAAGCAATTTTGTGAGTAGATACAATGACCAAAATTTATATTAACACCTCAATCGAAAATGATAAAGTTATCAAATCTGCAAACTCTGACAATGGAAAATTACCTGAATTTTGTTTTAAGTTTCCACTATCAGTTAAAGATGATTTAACGGATAGAGCCGATCCTTTTGTGCACGCATTAATTTTTCCGATGATGGAACAAGGAGGCGAATTTGAGATTATCGGCAATGTCAGCAAATCGGTTTTATTAAATATGGCAATGTTCTGTAGAATTTGGAACATTTGGTGTCCGGATAAATATAAACCAATATTTCTCAAGGCTAAAGAAATTGCAGATGATTATAGACCCCATAACAAAAAAATGATAACTGCCTTTTCCGGAGGATTAGATGCCTCATATACAACTTATAAATATAAAAAAAATTTAGACCCTATCTTTCAATATGAAGTTGACAAATCTGTCATGCTGTTAGGTGCAGACATTCCGCTGTCTGATCGCGCCCAATTTCAAATTGCTTTTGACAACGCCAAGAAAATGACTGACGATTTAGGCATTGAGCTTATTCCTGTAGAAACCAATTATCGTGAATATCCAAGGAACTGGCCATATGAATTCGGTGCTGTAATTGTTGCCACTTTAGAATTTTTCAGCAAAACCTATTTTTACGGGGCGGCAAGCGATGACAGCGTTCATCATTATGCATTGCCTTGGGGTATGAACCCAATTACCGATCAATACCTGACCAGCGATACTTTCAGATTTATATCAGACGGACATGAACACTCCAGAACCGAACGTGCCGCCTTCATTAAAGATTGGCGGGTTGGCTTAGAAAACCTACGTGTTTGTTGGTGCAATGAAGATAAGTCTCAAAATTGCGGCAAGTGTGAAAAATGTGTCAGAACCAAATTAAATTTTCTGTCTGTCGGTGTTAATCATCTTCCATCCATGCCCAATGACCTGACAAAAGAGGAACTTTTAAATAATAGCATGATAAAAATTCCCCACAATATTTTATATTATCAAGAAATCTACAATTATGCCACACAACATAATTCACTTTCGCGCCAATGGTACAATCTGTTGGGCAAACAAATTAAGCTTTGGAACAAGCAGTTTTCGTCAGGTAAGCAGAAAAAACACCATCATTCGTTATGGTGGCATATTTGGCATTTAAAATTCTAATAACATACGGAGATATCACATGCAAAGTTTCATTAAATTAGACTCAATCAAAACACATGGTAATAGCATAAGTTATGACTTTTCTTATTCTGAAGATTTAAACCAATATTTTAATAAACAAGAAACTTTCACCATAGAATATGATTTAAAAAACTTTAATTCTGCGCAAAATATTTCTGATGTTCCCGTCTCAATTTTGGCAATTCCGTTTTTAGGAAATGTTTTACCCATTTCCTGGTTATTGAATACGGATTTGATTGTACCAGAACTAGATAAATGTTTTTATAAACAAATACCTGATATAAAAAACGGTTTCGCCAAGACATATCCTAACTTATCATTTCAAGGCACATTATCTGTATTACAAATTATTGATAATACGAACCTTGTTCCCACCACAGGTAACCCAATTTCTTTCTTCTCCTCTGGAGTTGACGCCTGGCAAACCTTGTGTGAACACTATGATGAAAAACCTGTATTATTAACTATGTTTGGTGCTGATTTTTATTTAGAAAATACAAAAGGTAATAGAGCAATTGCCAAACATATAGAATCAACAGCCAAACAACTTAATTGCGAGAACGTATTTTTTAATTCTAATTTGCGAAAATTTATTAATGAATCCGCTTTAAATGAACGTTTTGAAAAAAAATTAGGATTACATTGGTGGAATCGTATTCAATATGGTTTTGGTGTCATTACTCATGCTGCACCGATAGCATATTTAAAAAATTCTAAAACAGTATACATTGCTTCCTCATATTCATATAAAGACAGAGTTCATCATTTAGATGCATCCAACCCCCAGATTGATAATTATATAATGTTTGGAAGCGCACAAGTTATACACGATGGCTACGATTACACACGTCAAGATAAAATATATAATATTTGTCATTTTGCAAAAAAACATAATATACCAATGTTTATACACGTTTGCTGGAAACAATTTGACAATCTTCAGAACTGTTCTACTTGTGAAAAATGTTTGCGCACATGTATGGGTATTCTGGCGGAAGGGTTTAACCCTAATGATTTTGGCTTTAAGTATGAAAAGGAAAGCAGCCAATTAGTAAAACAGATGTTATCGACAAAGGAACTTCCGGTATCAATGGAGATGTGGGAGCAAATTTTATATAGATTTAAAATGAATGCCGGAATAATTGAACAATACCCAGAATTGAAATGGATTTTATCTTTTGATTTTAACAAACGAAAACTAAAAAAGCACAAACCGAAATGCAACACAAAACTTATAATTTATTCGGTATAAAAATCAAACTTAGATGTAAATAATATAAAAAGGATTATCCCCTACACATCAACAAACATAGAACAAATTGTGCACATAAATTCTATGTATTGTTTGCTATGCAATTAAGTTCACTCAGTTACGTCACGAACACTAATGATGTGCTTTAATCATAAATACCTCATTGAAGATACAATGCAGATTAAGGATACGCCGATGCAAAAGAATAAACAAATTTTACAATTAAAAAATTTCTAATTGACATCACCATAATTTTGCATTAAAAGCAAGAAACAGAAAGGGGGCGTGTAGCTCAGTTGGTCAGAGCGCTGCGTTCACATCGCAGAGGTCACAAGTTCGAGCCTTGTCACGCCCACCATTAAAATCTCTTACCTTTTCCCCTCACCTAGATAATTTGCTTTGCGATAAACGTGAAATACCATTCAGTTGCGACTGTGCAATTTCTTTTAGTGCCGTTTCATAAGCTTGCGCCGATGAAACTTTGATATCTGCGAACTGCCCTTCTTTTTCATTAATTGAGCTACCGGCCCTGCTCCGACGGCGATATTCGGTACCGATTTTCAAATACCCGACTTCAAAAGGAACTCTGATACACGCACCACCGGCAAAACATCCCGACGTTGGCTCCCCAATGGTAGTAGTGTTATCCATTTGCGACAACATATAAATTGCCCATTCTGATGCGGAAGCACACCACCTATCCTGCAATACATAAATTCGCCCGCTAAATTTATCTTGAGCAGATGAAATATATTGCGGGGTTTCCGGCCGCCGATAGGCTTGAGCCGAGATAATTTGCGCTTGCTCCGGCGACTGCGCTTTAGGAGTGATATATTCAAAATAATCTGCATATTTTAAGGACTTGCCCCACATACGCTCCCCGATTTCCTTAATCAGCTCGGCATCACCTCCCTGATTTCCTCTAAAATCAAAAATCAGACTTTGCCAAGATTGATTTTGCTTAGCCGCAAAAAAATCTTCCACAAATTGCTTTCTGGTTTGAGCTTGTTTGAGGGCATCGCCGCTAAAAGAAGGAATGGCAACAATCCCGATTACAGATTTTCCACTGTGCTTAGTTGCCAGCATCCACTGCGGTGCACCGGAGATTTTGTAATGTTTGACCTCAAGCAACTTTTCGCTTTTGAGTTTTTCATCCGACCAATAAGCCAGATTATGGGCTAAAGTCGAATATTTAGGCTCATTCTTAGGTACTAATTGCCGATTTTTATCATCAAAAATCTCAATATGATTATCTGGCACCAACTCTGCCACCAAACGCCCCAAATGCTTAAGTTGCACCTCGGTTGATTGTGTTTTATCAATCAGCGATATCGCCCGCACAAACAAGTTTTTCTGACTTAAAACTTGCGGATTTTCCTCTGCATCAGAATAATTCCACTCCGGAAGATTATTCAAAATAAAATCTTCATATTGATTGACTAAATCTAGCTTTGTCATTACCTTGCCCCTCTGAGTAAGAGTATATCAGGAATCTGCTAGTTAGTAAATGAATTATATTACCCTAATTTTCAAAAGCTAACAAAATTTCCTCACCCACAAATTCTTCGGTTGGCAACGGACGTTGATATTGCGGCATTTCCACCCCACCGTTTTTCTGATAAAAACGCAGTGCCAAGTTATTTCCTTTAAGCATATAAGCATAAAAAGATTGAGAATTGATACGCGCCTTAAATTCATCAAACAACATTTGACCCACTCCGCAATGTTGATACTCCTTCAACACATAAAAAGCGCTTAGCTCATACGCATAAGGATAATTTTTATCACGAGCCATACCGCCGCAAAGATACCCAACTACCGAATTGTCAACTTCCGCCGCTAAAATGATATACTGCCCCTGCGCAATTTGCTCCGCCAGCTTTTGGATACGTTCTTCCGTCACCTTACGTTTTTGTAAAAATTCATCCGGCAGCAAACCAGCATAAGCCGTCTTCCACGTTTGCACATTAATTTCTACCATTCTATGCGCATCTTTGACCACTGCCGTTCTAACTTTAACATTATGACTTAAACCTTTCACCGCCAACAGAACATTCGGGGTTGCATTGCTGGTCGAAAGTATTTGGATATCCACCCAAACTGCTCCGTTTGAATCCAAGCCGTCACCGTCACGAGAAGGATTGCCGCTAACTTTGACATCATACAAAATTGACTCATGCTGCAACACACCCTGCTCGCCGCTTTCCTTGGTAAAATCTGCAAAAATAACCGAGCATCGTCGCTCATTATTAGCCTCAATCACTTCACAGTTGGTTTCTTCTTTAATCTCACGATACAAAGTCTGCAAAAATGTTTCACCTTCTTCTTGAGAACCACCCGGCAAATCATAAAGTCCGGTATAAGGACCACGCGCTTTTTTGATAAGTAAAATTTTGTTATCATTAATGATTGCGCCATATACCCCAAAATGCGTTTTGGTCACCCTAGGATTGCGAATAATGATATGCTTAAACCACTTCTCCTGAAACGCCGTTTGTTTTTCAATTTCAAGATTGGAAATAGTTGTATTTTCCGGCACCACCACCAACTTATCGTCATCATCATTGGTACGATGAATAACCGCCGCACACCGTCCGTAAAATTCTGACAAAGGCTGAGAAACATTCATAACATAAGCATCAATTTCCTCCCCGTCTGCCGAGATTGTTTCGGGAATAAAACCATAATTGAGCTCATATTCAAAACCATATTTCGGATGTTTACTTTTGAGCGGTCGGTCAATTTTGACCTTTAGCATCTGATTGATATACTGAGGTGTTTTAAGCATTTATTCTCTCCTTAATTGATAAAGATGATACTATGCCGCAAAAAAAACAGCAAGAATAAATCTTGCTGTTTTTGTTTTAGTTTACGATGCTTAAAGATTAGCCACATAGCGAACATATCCTCTGTCTAGACTATTATCACCCAACAAATACTCTCTTTCGGGATAGCACATCGCCAATCCGCCCATTTTTCTGAGAGCATTATCAATATCGGGTTTAAGCTCCATAATCTCCTCAAATTCGGCTTTGGTCATAATATGCCAATTATAACCACTGGGCAGCCCCCTAACAAAACTACGCGCTTGTGCGCGAGGGCCACAATTTTCCGACCCGTCATAATACAATATTTTGTTTGACGGCAACACCACACCGACTTTGTCAATAACCTTAAATCTTTCGGTTTTGCGAATGGTGCTTGGACGAGAAGTATGAACATTGTCGACTTGTTGAGCCACAGTTTTGGCCGCATCAAACAACTCATCTTTATTAATACCATAATGATTGATTAGCTCGCTCATTAAGGCAATAGCATCTTTTTTCCACAAAGACTGCTTTATCATCTTGGTAAACAGCCTTACTTTAACCGGTAATGTATCCATAATGCTTAAGTATTAAATAATAATAAAATGAAACTCATCTGGCATCAATCACATATTTTGGCCCCATATTTGATATTTGATTTGATATTTTCGGCGGTAAATATCGCGCATTAAATATGGTATTTTCAAAGGAAAAACTCTTTATATTTTTGGGTAGGATGATGTCTTCAATATCCCTTGCATCACACTTATTGAGCCCCAAAGTTTGCAAGTTAGGATATTTGCTCAAATCCCAATTATTCAGCTTTGGCAATTGACAATTATATAAGGCCAAATATTTAATTCCTTGCGGTAAGGATAGTACATTATCCTCACTTAAGTCAAGATTATTGAGCTGCAAGCTCTGTAAATCTGCATATTGACTGAAATCGGGCAGTTTTTCTTTTCTATGCTCGCTTGGTTCAAACATCAAATGTTGGATATTGGTTGGCAATTTAATGTTCATCAGCGGCGGCAAATTTTGAGTATTACGAATAATCACCGCATGGTCTTTAATCGACTTCTTAATGCAATAGAATTCGATAAAATGAAAACTATAAGACCACGGGTGTTCAACTTCAGAGACAATAGGAGCTATAGAACAAAGTTTGACACCGCTCAAATCAAGCTCATTTAATTGTCCTAAATCCGCATTATCAATTTGCACCCCTTGCATCCCCTTAAAGGCATTAATTCGTTGTATGTCTTGCTTAGAGAGTTGATTATTGATATCGACATAGTCCACCAACAAATGCTGATATTGCATAAATGGGAAAGACGGATTGTTAGTATCCACCCTGCAAACATAATCATCATTTTTCAAACTAATTGTGTCAACCATATCGGTATGATTTTCTTTTTGCCACTCCTCCTTAGTGTAAAACATTATCTCTTTTGGCTTTTGAGGGTACCAGCGCCGAAAAATTCCCAACATGGTATTACTTGTATCACTAAGTTTGGGACTTAAATCATCATCACCCACAATAGTTTTAAGATCTTCGCGCAATTTTAAGATATCATCAGTCAAGCATTTAGCAGTAATATTAAGCGATTTTATCTCCTTAAACCGCCTAACAAATTGCTTGGTTTCCTCTGTCCACTTGGCCGCAATATCCAAACAATCGACGCGAATTTTCTCAGGCGCAATAAACTTTATTCTTTCATCATTAATCGCCAAATTTTCCAAATGTACTTCATCTGGCAGATTATATAAATCAATCAGTGTATCACCGGCCGCCCTAATGTAACCGCATTTAGTTAAATCATAAGTATTGTGCTGCTTATAAATTTCGTTGATGTCTCGAGTTTTGGCCAATTCAAAAATACATTCTCGTATTGCCGGCACAAATTCTTCCGCAATATCCTGATTATTCACGCCTTTAATTTGGGTAATTTTTCCATTTTTGACTTCAATCGTGCCATGAGGAAGCCATTCACCATCACTTTCCACCGTCCGCAAAGAATAAATTTCACTTTCGCCGCTGGCAATTTTTGTATCATAAGCTCCTTTGCCAACACAATGTTTCATTTTAGCACTTTCATAATCAAGCGCGGTGCTGTTTAGTAACTGCACCAACAAGGAGTTCTGCTGAGGCAATTCTTTAACCGGTTTCACCCCTACCCGACTGGCTTTGACATTATCGGGCAAAAGCTTGGAGCTATCATCAAGTTTATCAAAATTTTCATTTACAAAATTAAGCAGTTCCGCCCAATTATGATTGCGGCTCAAAAGGGTTTTGAAGTACCCCGGAGTTTTAACCTTTTGGGGGTAACGTGCAATATAAGCCGCCACAAAGTCAATCACATGGTGAGCCTGAGTAAACAATTCCGAGTGCCGCAATTCTCCGGTATCAACCACCAAATTTCCTGCCGGATTAAGTGAAAAAGATAACGGATTATGTTCCAAGATTTCGCGCGTTAAAAATTTTTGAAACAAAAAACCGCTGCATACGCAAACTTTCGCCTCATCACTCAAGACATTAAAATGATTAGAATTTTGCAAATTTTTCAGAGCGGCGACGAGATTCTGCTTGTCTTTTTTGAGCTTTGCCGCCGCAAGTCCGGCTTGTTTTTTGTCCGTGCAAGTTCTAATCACTTGCGCCTGATATTTAATTTTTTGGTTTAAGATATTGATTTCCGATTGCAGCTTGGCTTTTTCGCGGTTAAGTTTTTTTCCGCTGGCCATTAGGGCATGATAATACTTTCCGGTCTCTGCCATAGCCTCACCGGTATAGAGTTCGCGCAACACGCCCGTATATTCTCTAAAATTTGCAATCTTCATTTTTTTCTCGCTGAGAGTGACAATATAGAACAGAAAATATTTTTGTCAATATTTTTTAAGCCCGTAAAAAAAGCGGAACCTTAGGGCTCCGCTATAGATTAAGCTTAAAATTACAAAATTTTCAGAGGCACTTTTTTGGCCACAATAGTGCGGATTTTATCTTCGTCTTCTTTGGAGATAATTCCATAAAGTGGGATTGAAAACGGCGTAAACTCGCCATTATGCTTTTGCAAGAAATTATACTTATAATCCAAATTATCAACCGGCACCAATACAATCACTTTGCGACGCATACCCATACAGTGCACGATACGCTCTTCGGCAAAACGAATATCTTTCCACTTAAGCGGATTGCAGTGGTCGATTTTGATGCTTTCCGGCGTAATCACCGCCATCACCTGCTTGCACAGATGCTTATAAATCCATGCGGCTGAAGATAAGATGAACAAACCAAGCAGCACTTGTGTCTGCCACCAAAAGATAAGGCACGGCCAGCGGATAAGACAATGAGCTAACATCACTAAGAGTAAAAGGTTTAGAAAACCCCAAAAGTTCACATATCCAAACTTATAATAAAACACTTGTTTTTCTTCCATTGGATATCTCCTCAAAAATAATTTGCTTCATATAATATGATAGCACTTAGAGTATGCTCTAAGTCAAGAATTTTATGCAAAAAAAAAACGACAAGGAATATTCCTTGCCGTTTTCAATTTCAGCGATATGAGCCTGTCATAGACTATTCTCTAAACCAATTTTTAGAAAACAGCACCGTTTCGCCGCCGTGGTCAAGTCGATAAACCTCGAGCCAAATTTCCCCGGAACTTGCTGACACATCAGCCAGAACCCAGGTATATTCGCCGTATTTATCTCGCCAGGCAGACAAGGTCACATCGACACTTGAAACCACATCACCAATATAAGCCTGCTCCCAATCTTTCGAATTTTCGTTTAATTCGTCTTCGGCAAGTTTGGATTGCATATACTGATGCAAAGGCAGAGCTGCCAGAAAAGTAGTTTCATACAATACCCGAAATCCCTTACCCTCTTTAGGTTTTGAAGTTTCTCCATCCAATGAAAGTTTCATATTCTCCGATTGAGTTGTTCCAAGAATAACCAACTTTTCATTTCCGGCATCCCAAATAATTTTGACACCGATTTCAGACATTTCAATCACTTCATACTTGAGATTTTGAACAGTTGTCGGAACCAAATCTTGGGCATTTGTTTCCACATTTACCATCAATCCCAATAACACTGCCAAGGAAAAAAACAACTTTTTCATAAACTAAAAAATTTATATGATTAATAAAAAATTGAATAGACTTCGGATAATTTCCAATAATACATTCATAATACATTCAAACTGTGGCAAGCTATCACAAAACATTTAGTTTGTCCAGCGGCTAAAATAAAAAATCTCACCCTTTACGATTTATTAAACGAAATATCCGAACATATAATAAAACATAATCAACAAAGGACTAAGAGATGAAAATAGTAGTTATCGGAGGCGGCGCCGGAGGTTCGAGTTTTGCCGCTCGCATGAGAAGATTAGATGAGAAGGCAGAAATTATTATTTTAGAGCAGACTTCCGAAACCTCAATCGCCAGCTGCGGACTGCCCTATTTCATTGGGGGAGTGATTACCGATAGAAAGAATATGCAAGTAGCCAGCCCCGACTTATTTAAGCAACTGTTCAATATTGAAGTTCGCCTCAATAGTAAGGTCACCAAGATTGATCCCCAAAACAAGATTGTGACCATAAACAATGAACACACTATCCCCTATGACAAACTGATACTTGCCACCGGTGCCAAACCCTTTGTTCCCGAGATAAAAGGGATTGAGAATATTGCGCATTTCACCCTAAAGCACTTGGCCGATGCCGATAAGATAAAAGCCTTGATTAAGGAAAGACACCTTAGGAGCGCCACTGTTGTCGGTGGTGGATTTATTGGAGTTGAGGTCGCCGAAAACTTGGCACGTTTAGGGATTAAAACCTCACTGGTTGAGCTCTCCGAGCAAATCTTAGCTCCGGTTGATATTGACATTGCAAGGCTCGCCCATCATGAAATGCGCCAACATGGCGTTGAGCTCTTTTTGTCAGATGGTATCAAACAGATTACCGCCGGAAAAATTGAGTTAAATTCTGGAAAAATAATCTCAAGTGAGATGCTTATTTTAGCAATTGGTGTGCGTCCCGAAACATCTTTGGCCCAATCAGCAGGAATTAGTGTTAACGAACGCGGCGCCATTATCACCAATGAGTATATGCAAACCAACTTTGCCGATATATATGCCTGCGGAGATAGTGTTGTGGTAAGCGATTTTGTATCCGGACAAAGCGTTATGGTAGCACTTGCCGGTCCGGCCAATCGCCAAGGCCGCCTTATTGCCGACCACATTGCACAAAATCACCCATACCCCTATAAGAGCACCCAAGGCACCGGCATTGTCAAAGTTTTTGACCTCACGGTCGCTTTCACCGGCAACAATGAAAAACAGCTCCAAAGGAATAATATTGCCTATGAAAAGATGATAATTAACGGGAGTTCTCATGCCGGATATTATCCCGGAGGAACCAATCTGACTTTAAAGGTTTTATATTCTGCAGAAGGCAAAATTTTGGGAGCTCAGGCCATTGGTAAAGACGGAGTAGATAAAAGAATAGATGTCATTGCCACCATTATGCGCTTAGGCGGAAGTACGGCCGATTTGCGCGATGCCGAGCTTTGCTATGCTCCACCCTACTCCGGCGCCAAAGACCCCGTGAACCTGATTGGCATGGCCATTGAGAATGTTCGTCAAGGGTTGGTTAAGCCCTATTTTGGCACCGATTTTTCCGATATGCTGGTTTTAGATGTCCGCCCCGCTAATATGTATGAGCAAGCCCATATCCATGGCGCCATTAACGTTCCGGCGGCTCAAATTCGCAACCGTTTAGGAGAGTTGCCTAAAGATAAGCCGATTATGATACATTGTGTCAAAGGCTATACCAGCTATGTGGTTGCCCGCATTTTGGCACAATACGGATTTGAAAATATTTTTAGCTATGCCGGCGGTTGGACTTTTTACCAAAGTCAGATTCAAGAATAAGCAAAGCACTAAAAATGCACAAGGCAGCAGAAATTTTCTGCTGCCTTGCATTAAGTTATCATTCATTTTTGATATAATCAGTAAATATGACATCATCTGACATATTTTCACAAATACTGATTTCCATAGCTTTGTCATTAACTACCACATTGAGCCAGTATTGCTCTCCGGACTCTACAATTTTGCCCAAACACAAACTGCTGCGACCGACATCTTTCATCGTAAAAATATCCAACACATTTGTAATTGGCATAAATTTGTTTTCAAATTTATCATTAAGAGCGATTTCCATACCCTGATAATAATTGGTTTCCAAAACATAGAGTACCTTGAGCTGAGAATCCCAAATCAGCTCAACACCAAGTTCGGAAATCCGATAAAACTTATCTCCGGCATGGACTTTGCACAACGGGTCAATTTCGATCCCTTGGATTAAACGGCTTGGGAGCTGAATTGTAGGATTTTTCTTACCTTCCGGCTGAGCAATTACATTTTCTGCAGCCAAATTTACACTCCAAAGACCACACATCACGATAGCTAAAAACAACTTTTTCATAAAAAATAAATTTTTGGATTAATAATAAAGATAATACACATAAAGTATGAGCAAGCTAGCACAGCAAAAACAACTTGTCTAGACTAAAGATAGAAAAATATGTTTCCGCCAACAAAAAAGAGGGAAGAAAACTTCCCTCTGTTTGCTCACCGGCTTAGGTTTTATTTTTAACCGTACCGGTGAGAACATTATAACCAACTGCCACCACCTGTCGGGCGGCTTGCGCCGCACTTGGGGCAGTACTCGTACCCATAGTTATCTTATCGAACATACCATGACACAACTGCAAAGATTATTATCTGCATTTACCTTCCATTCCACCCGAATCGCATTCCATTTTCCCCTTATTTTTCATTACCCCACGAATCGCTCACCCGCACTGCAAAAAAAAAACACTCAAGTCTTTTCGACTGAGTGTTTTTATCCCTAAAAATAAGCAACCTAAATTGCCTCTGCCATCATAATAACATCTTGTTCCAAACAAACTTGCTCGCATTCAAGCTTTCTTTCATCCACAAAGCAAAGTTTTTCTTTTGAGGCCAAAAGAACTTCTGCAATCCGATACACCGGATACATTCCATCAGCGCCAATACATATTCGCCCGTGTTCCTTCGGTCCCAATAATTCCATAGTAATATCAATTACCGATTTTTTTGCTTCCATAGCACTGATAAATAATGAGATTAATAAATAGGTCAACTAAAACCTTTATAATTGTCTAAATCTAAAAATGCAAACAAAAAAAATCCGCATCTTAACAATGCGGATTTTTTCATCAATACCAAATTCCTATTGGTCCAAGAAACTTCTCAACTTCCGAGAACGTGACGGATGTTTGAGTTTCCGTAGTGCTTTTGCCTCAATCTGACGAATACGCTCACGAGTAACATTAAACTGTTGTCCCACCTCTTCCAAAGTGTGGTCCGTGTTCATTCCGATACCAAAGCGCATTCTGAGCACTCTTTCCTCACGCGGCGTCAGAGAAGACAAAATCCTCGTGCAAGTTTCCTTCAAGTTCGAATGAATTGCGGAATCCAACGGCTGTAAAGCATTATCATCGGCAATAAAATCACCCAAAGAAGAATCTTCTTCATCTCCGACCGGAGCCTCCAAAGACACCGGCTCTTTGGCAATTTTCAGCACCTTGCGAATTTTATCAACCGGCATTGACAAGCGTTTGGCCAGTTCTTCCGGCACCGGCTCACGTCCCATTTCTGCCAACATCTGACGAGAAGTACGGGTCAACTTGTTAATTGTCTCAATCATATGCACCGGAATACGAATAGTCCGCGCCTGATCGGCAATTGAACGAGTGATAGCCTGTCTAATCCACCAGGTTGCATAAGTCGAGAACTTATATCCGCGGCGATATTCAAATTTATCAACCGCTTTCATCAACCCGATATTACCTTCCTGAATCAAATCCAAGAACTGCAAACCGCGATTGGTATATTTCTTGGCAATAGAGATAACCAAGCGCAAGTTTGCCTCAATCATTTCTTTTTTAGCGCGCTCAGCCTCACGTTCACCTTTTTTAATGGTGTCCACCATCCGGCGATATTCCGTAATCGGCAAACCGCACTCCTGAGCCATCTGAGCCACCGACTCTCTGAGTTCGGCAATCTCCACGCCATATTTTTCAACAAAGTTTTTCCAGTGTTTATCAGATTTCTTGGCAATTTTTTCAATCCATTTCGGATCAAGCTCCGACTTCTGATAAGCTTCCAAAAAGTCTTCCCGTTTAATTTTGCAAGAAAGCGCATAACGTAAAAGTTTTCCTTCCAAGCCCATCAAACGTTTGTTTAGCCCGTTCAACTGCTCCACCAACTGTTCAATTCGCGACGCATTAAGATGAATAGAGCTCATTAACTCCACCAACTCGCGCTTAACCTGAACATATTTTTTCTCAACTGCACTGGTGATGCACTTTCCGGCCAAAATAGCTTCCACGCGTTGTTTTTGGATTTTCTTCAAATCATCGTAATAACCGGCAATTTTGTTCAAAATATCGAGCACCGGCTCACGCAACGCCTCTTCCATAGAAGAAACCGAGGCCGCAGTTCTGCCGCCGGCTCCATCCATATCGTCTTCATCATCAGATTCGGAAGAATGTTCCTCATCATTAGAGAGCTCATCATCGGCTTCTTCATCGTCAGCCTCATCAACTGCGCTGTCAAGCTCAATATCATCTTCCAAATCTTCATCAATATCATCAAGACTATCTTTGGTTTCGAGCTCTTCGGCCACTTTTTCCAAATCATCGACCGTTGCTTCATCTTCTTCAAAAGCAATTGCCTCGGCATCATCGCCATACATCATTTCAAGGTCAATAATATCGCGCAACTGCATAGTTCCGGCCAAGAGTTCATCTCTCCACCCGGCAATCGCCTTAATTGTCATCGGGCTTTCGCACAAACCGTCAATCATCACGGTTTTGCCGGCCTCAATACGTTTGGCAATGGCAATTTCACCCTCACGAGATAAGAGTTCTACCGAGCCCATTTCTTTAAGATACATCCGCACCGGATCATCGCTGCGGCCTAGTTCTTTTTCATCAAAATTGCCGGATTCATCATATTCTTCTTCGTCTTCCTCAACATCGGGCTCAAAAGAATCCACTTCCGATTCGGCAATAATACTAATGCCCATATCAGAAATACCCGACATAATGTCTTCAATATTTTCCGAAGATTCGCGTTCCGGCGGCAAGGCTCTGTTAAGCTCCTCAACCGTAATATAACCGCGGCTTTTGCCTTTATCAATAAGTCTTTTAACGGCACTACCCAAGGAGTCAATCAGCGGGGTGTCACTTCCTGTTCCCTCGTACAGGTCCTGATTATCTATGTCTGACATATAACTTCCCTAAAAAAAATCGATTCTTATGCTAGCGTGTAGACTTTTAATTTTTATTCATCAATTTGTCAAGTCTTTGTACACATTTCTCACACTTTTTTTCTAAATTTAGTGTTTTAGAGTAAAACCAAATATCTAGACCGCGTCTTGTTCGCTGAGTAGCTGCTCTTTTTCCTTTTTGAGGTTTTCATAATGCTTATACAACTCATCAGAAAATGCATCGGCAGTCTCAAGCAACCGCAAACATTCGCGAATTTCGCTGTCTAACTGTTGGAGTTGTACTTCCACAATCTTGGTATTAATCTCATCGCGCAGTTTGATATCATCGGTCTTTTGGGTTTTGAGCATCTGCACTTCCCAAAGGTTTCTAACCGTATCGCTAAAACCTTTTTGGCTCAACGCCTCCATCATCGAGGCAAAATCGGCATTTTCGAGTTCGGCAGCGATTTCCACCAAAGCATCAAACAGTTTTTTCAGTTCCGGATTTTTAATTTCAAAAGTTGAGAGTTTTTCCTCATATTCGGCAATCAAACTCGGGCAATAAATCATCGCTGCCAGCACAAACTTGACCACCGCCTCGTCCAAAACTTTTTGCGAGTGCACCACTGTTACATTGAGCCCCGGATTATTATCCGCATAATAAGTTCGTGATTTTTGAGATTTCCGCGGCAAAAACTCCGAGCGATACGGACTTTTTGCCCCCCGTCCGATTTCATAATACAAACGGCTCTGCAAGTCCTGA
>CALXUQ010000022.1 GCA_944391725.1 uncultured Alphaproteobacteria bacterium
CGGGGGAGGCCAGTTTCAGGCTCATGTAGGTTTTGAGGTGTAGAAAGGAAAAATAAACCAATCAAAGGAAAGGAGAGATTTATGACGGGAGAATTGTTTAGTTGGGTCACCATGATAGAGGTGCCCCTTTTTTTAGGCCTGTTTCGAATGATAAGCAAGAACCGCGCAAACTTTGAAGATAGTATCAATGAGATAAAAGGCGTGCAGGAGCAAAAATTATCCGGCTGTCGCGAGGCCTTGAGCGAATTCAAAATTCATGTTGCCCGCAATTATGTGTCCACCAATTATCTTAAAGATGTTGAAAACCGCCTGACCGAACACCTGTTGCGGATAGAAAAGAAAATTGATGAGCGGACCGGGAGGTAAAGATGAATGATGAAGACGTAGCTGCCATGGCGCGCACCATTTTTGGCGAGGCCCGCGGCGAAAGCTTATCCGGACAAGAAGCGGTTGCCTCAGTCATCTTAAATCGGGTCGCTTTTTCCAAACGGCGCGGAAGGTACTGGTGGGGTAACAGCGTGTATGAGGTTTGCCACAAACCTTGGCAGTTTTCTTGTTGGAACGAAAACGACCCCAACCGCAAGCTTTTGGAGCAAAATTTGGAACATGATTTAAATTTTGCCATTTGTAAACGAATAGCCCTAAGAGCGCGTGCCGGTTTACTAGAAGATAATACTTGCGGCGCCACCCACTATCATACCAAACAGCTCCGTCCGGCTTGGTCGATTGGAAAAATTCCCTGTGCTGAGTTGGGCAGCCATGTTTTTTATAATGACATTGAGAAATAAGGAGAAAAAATGTTAACCCGAATTTTAGGAAAAATCGGTCTGCCGATATTGGTCAAATTTGTGAGTTCGTCTTTAGGGAGTATCAATAATGACTTCGCCAAAAAAGCCGTTGCGGCATTAAGCGATGTCGATAATGCCATCAGTAAGGAGCAAATTTCGCTAGAAGAACTCAAAGAGGCCAACCGGCATTTGGAAAAATCGCAAGAACTGGAAAATAGTTTAGATTCTTCCACCTTAAAACTAATTCACGATACCATGAGAAACGAGCTCAACTCGCAAGACCGCTTTGTTCGGTTTTGGCGTCCGGCCTTTGGCTATTCGGTCGCTTTGTCGTGGCTGTTATGTATGTTGACGCTTTGCTACGTGATTGTGAGCGACAATCCGCGAGCGCCCGAAATTATTATGGCATTAGTCGAAACCACGTCGCTTTGGGGCATTGCCTTGGGCGTCTTGGGAATTTCGGTTGTCCGCACCGGCGAGGTCAAAACCTCAGCCACCAAGGGCGGAATTTTAAACAAATTGGTCAATACAAATAAATTATAAGGAGAACAAAAATGGGAGGAGTATTTTCAGCACCCAAAACTTCAGCTCCGGCAGTAGTTGAGAATGACAATTCCGAAAAACTAGCCGAAGAAGAACGTCAGAAGGCTTTGGAAAGACAGCGCCGCGGGGTTGAGAGCACCATTAAGACCTCATACAACGGGCTTTTGGATACTAAAGACCTCAACCGCAAAAAACTTTTGGGAGAGTAGGTATGTCAGATAAAATCCGCGAACTGGTAACCCGCTGGCAAAAAGCTGTGGAACGTCGCCAAAATTGGGAACCGCACTGGCAGGAGTGCTATAACTATGCTTTCCCTCAGCGCGAGAATGTCAGCACTCAGCAGTATTATGATAACTATGGCGGCAAGCAGAATTTGCATTTGTTTGATGGCACCGCTCCCGATGCGGTTGACCAGCTGGCTTCCTCATTGCTTTCGGAGTTGACCCCGCCTTGGGCCAAATGGTTTGGTTTGAGAGCCGGTCCGGAGTTGAGCGCGCAAGAGCGCAATCAGGTAGCCCCGATTTTAGAAAAAAGTACCGATGTGCTGCTGCAAAATTTTGAACATTCCAATTTTGCAGTTGAGATTCACCAGTGCTATCTGGATTTGGTCACCGCCGGTACGGCTTGTTTGATGTTTGAAGAAGCCCCGATTGGCGAAAGCACGGCTTTTCGGTTTTATGCCGTTCCGCTAAGAGAA
Organism: uncultured Alphaproteobacteria bacterium; assembly: GCA_944391725.1. Taxonomy (GTDB): domain Bacteria; phylum Pseudomonadota; class Alphaproteobacteria; order RF32; family CAG-239; genus MGBC133411. The sequence goes on from CALXUQ010000022.1 coordinate 2,029, forward strand.
ATCGCTTTAGAAGAAAGTGCCGATGGTCGGCTCGATACCACCTTTAGATGCTCGCAAATCTCAATTGAGGGGATTAGACACCGCTTCCCAAATGCCGAGATTCCCGACAATTATTATAATCGGGCTCGTGATGATAACAGCTATAAAATGGAATTAATTGAGGCAGTGTTGCCAAGGAGCGGCAAGTATGGTGCTTTGGGCTATGAATATACTGCCTTTGTTTTTGACGCCGGCGAAGGAGCAGAAAATGCTTTTGTACTGAAAGACGGTGTTTTTGATACTTCACCGTTTATCAATTTTCGCTGGCTCAAAGCTCCGGGCGAGGTTTACGGACGTTCTCCGGTTATGAAAGCATTGCCCGATATCAAAACCGCCAATAAGGTAGTGGAATTGATATTGAAAAATGCCTCCATTTCGGTAACCGGCATTTGGCAAGCCGATGATGACGGTATCTTAAATCCCGCCAATATCAAGCTGGTTCCGGGCGCAATCATTCCCAAAGCGGTGGGCTCCAAAGGACTAACGCCGCTGGAAGCTCCCGGCAAGTTTGATATTTCGCAGTTGGTGCTGGAAGATTTGCGCAACCGCATTAATCATGCCCTGTTGGCTGATAGCTTGGCCCAAATCAGCACTCCGAATATGACCGCGACCGAAGTCTTGGAACGTGCTTCACAAATGGCACGTATCTTGGGAGCAAGTTTTGGAAGACTGCAATCGGAGCTTTTAACCCCGCTGTTAAAACGTGCATTCTATATTTTGCGCCGCCGCGGCGATATTATGAATTTTGACCTAGACGGCAAGGTGGTAGATTTGCAGTACAAATCACCTTTAGCCTTGGTTCAGGCTCGCAAAGATGTGAGCACTGTGACCGAATGGGTCAGCTTGGTAGCCTCTCTCGGGGGTGATGCATTGAGTGTTGTAAATGCAAGAGAAGCTGCCTTGTGGCTTGGTAATACCTTAAACGTGCCGGCCAATCTGATGCAGGAGATAAATCTGCCATTGGCTCCGACAGAGGAGGCGACAGAAGAAGATGTTATCAAGCAAGCCTAACACTTTACAAATGGACGATGCCGAAATCAGGCAGGCCTTTGCCAAGTGTTTTATAACCAGAGAAGGACAAATTGTTCTCTCTTTTTTAGAAAGGATAACACTCGAGCGATATTTGGGGCCGGAAAGCACTTCCGAGCAGCTCCGCCACTTGGAAGGACAACGGCATTTGGTATGTTATATCAAATCGCTTGCAGATGTTTCCTAATGCGCCGTGGTAAGATTTTACCACGGTTTTTTTTTTATAATTAATAATCTGAAAGGATATAAATATGAGTGAAAACTTGTTAACACCATCAGCCACTTCCGATTCTCGTGGCAAACCGCAAGGACTTCCCGATAAATATTGGGACGAAAAACGCGGCGAAGTCAGATTGGAAAGCCTGATTGCCGACTTTAATAATATGGCCGCCCGCGATGAAAACTTGGTCGAAACTAACTTGCGCGGAGTTCCCGAAAGTTACGATAAGTATGACTTGAAAATCCCGAGCCCGTATTTGGAACGCGACGATGAAGTCTTGCGCCGTATGTATGACAAACACTTCACCAACGACCAAGCGCAATTGGTGTATGACTTGGCTAATGAGCGCGTCATTCCGGTCTTAAGCGAATTAACCGTTAACTTTGAGGCACAAAAGCAAATTGAAAAGCTTATCCGTCATTTTGGCAGTGCCGAGCGGTTTAATGAGATTTCGCGCCAAATTTCCACTTGGGCCAGCCAGAACCTAAACAAAAATGTTTATGACGCTTTGGCTACCACGGCTGAAGGTGTGATTGCTTTGTATCAGTTGATGTCAAGCAACGAGCCGATGATGAGTAGGGAAGGCGGTATGACCGAGGAGCTAAGCGATGCCTCGCTGCGCAAAATGATGGAAGATCCGCGCTATTGGCGTGATAAAGACCCGACATACGTGGCCAAAATCACCAAAGGATTTGAGAAGCTTTATCCTGAAAAATAAGCTTCTTTTTTTGTAAAAATTCAATTTTAACAATGGAGAAAAACTAATGTCTACACAAGTAAGTGAAGCTTTTATCAAACAATTTGAAGCTGATGTTCACTTGGCCTACCAACAAAATGGTTCCAAACTCAAAAATACCGTTCGCTATAAGAACAATGTCAAAGGTTCAAGCACCGTGTTCCAAAAAGTCGGCAAGGGCAGTGCCTCGGTTAAAGCCCGTCATGGCTTGGTTCCGGTAATGAGCCTTGACCATAGTCCGGTCGAATGCGAATTGCGCGATTATTATGCCGGCGATTGGGTTGATGCTTTAGACGAACTCAAATTGAGCATTGACGAACGCCGCGTGATTGCCAACGCCGGAGCATATGCTTTGGGCCGCAAAACCGATGAGCTGATTATCAATGCCTTGAATCAGGCCTCCTCGACTAATGATGTTGGCGATTATAGCACTCCGCTCAGCAAAAAAGATATTTTGGACGCTTTTGCCAAATTAAATGAGAACGATGTGCCCGATGACGGACAACGCTTTGGCTTGGTCGGCCCGCATCAATGGAATGCTTTGTTGAACATTGCCGAGTTTTCCAATTCGGACTATGCCGGCGATAATCTGCCGTTCTTAAAAGGAACCGAGAGCCGCAAATGGTTGGGCATTAACTGGATTATGCATACCGGTTTGCCTTTGGGCGGAAGCGCAAACGATGAGCGCAATTGCTTCATTTTCCACAAAACCGCCATTGGACATGCCTCCGGCCAAGATGTCAAATGCGACATCAGCTGGCACGGTGACCATGCCGCACACTTTGTCAACAATATGATGAGCCAAGGCGCTTGTTTGATTGATGATAGCGGCATTGTTCGCATCAAGTGCAAAGAAGCATCTTCTGTAACCGAATAAGCAAATGAAAGGATAAACAAATGGCATACGATAGCAAAAATTTCAGTGTAATGGCCTATGCTAACGGCTTTACCATCTGGAACTACCAAACCGCAGATACCTTGAGCACCATTAAAGGGAGCAACTACTTTGACGAAGCCGCTCCCTTTATCCGCAAAGGCGATATGATTATGGCCACAACCGAAACTTCCGGCACCATTGGTGCGGCAATTTTGTATGTAAGCAACATTGCCGATGGCGTCGTAAGCGTTGGTGAGGTTGGCTCATCTGCGAAATAAGAAAAAATGAGCAAACATATCCTGATAAATTTAAAATAAAAACACTTTAAGCCATGTGACGCCGGGAAGTTTGTAATAAAACTTCCCGGTTATTTTTTAATAAGGAGAAAAAAATGAGTTATACCGATGTAAGCCTATGCTCCAAGGCTTTGCTCAAAATCGGGGCACAAACCATCACCTCATTTGAGGACGGCACCGCTGAATCGGAAGTTTCGGCCAATTTATATCCCTTGGTGAGAGATAGTCTGCTTTCATCATATCCTTGGAGCTTTGCCATCGCCCAAAAGCGACTGGGCAGGTTAGACTTAACACCGGTGGCCGATTTCAAATATGCATTTCAGCTTCCCTCTGACTTTTTGCGGATAATTTCTGCCGGTAGCGGGAGCAAAGGGCGAGGGGCAGAGTATCGGGTATATGAAAATAAAATTTATACCGACAATGAGGAGCTGATAATCACTTATATCTATCGGGTTAATGAAAATATCTTTCCGACCTTTTTTAGTGAGGCGTTGGTGGCTGCTTTGGCCGCCGAATTCTGCCTGCCGTTGACTGAGAGCACATCGCGTGCGGAGTTTTTGCAAAAGAAAGCCGAAGATGTTTTGAAACAAGCCCGACTTACCGATGCCCAGCAAGGCACTCCGCTCAAGTTTGAAGATTTTAGCTTAATTGAGGCCCGCCAATGAGTAACAACATATCAGTTAAGACCAATTTCACCGCCGGACAGGTTTCACCACTGATTTATGGACGCGGTGATTTGGGCATTTTTGAAAATGGTGCCCGCACGCTCGAAAATGTGATTATTCACCCCACCGGTGGTATCTCCCGCCGCCGCGGCTTAAGATATATTGATAAGCTAAGCGGCGCGGCTAGATTATTGCCTTTTGAGTTCAATACCGAGCAAACTTATCTGTTGTGTTTCATGAATAAGAAACTAAGGATATATCGGGATAACCAGTTTATATCCGAGTTGGATACCCCTTGGAGCTTGGAGCAATTAGACACAATCAATTGGACGCAAAGCGCCGATACACTGTTGGTGGTGCATCCTGATGTTGCTCCCAAACAAATCAGCCGCTATGACGGCGATGTCTGGAAGGTGGAAGATTGGGAATATTATACGGAGGATGGCAAGGTGTACTGTCCTTATTATAATTTTTTCCAGCATAAGGAAAATCTGAAGCCAAGCGGCACCGGCGGAGAGATAAGTTTGACTGCGGATAATGATATTTTTTCGGCAGATTATGTGGGGAGCCGGATTCGGATAAATGAAGGCGAGGTCGAGGTTACTAGTTTTGTTAGTACAAGAGAGCTAAAAGCCAAAGTCAGTAAAAATTTGAATAATTCCAACAAGACTACCGACTGGGAGGAGAGTTCATTTTCGGTGCGTCGCGGTTGGCCCAATTCAGTCACGTTTCACCAAGACCGTATGGTCATTGGTGGCTCTAGGAGTTTGCCCAACCGCTTGTGGCTGTCCAAATCTTCTGACTTGTTTAACTTTGACTTAGGGGAAGGATTAGATGACGAGTCAATCGAGTTTGCCATTTTGTCTGATCAGGTAAATGCGATTAAATCGGTTGTTTCGGCCCGCCATTTGCTCGTGTTTACCACCGGCGCGGAATGGATGGTGACAGGCCAACCATTGACACCGGAAAGCATTCAGCTCACCAGACAAACCAAAGTCGGAATTTATAGTGTCCGTAATGTTCCGCCTCAAAATGTTGACGGCGCAACTTTGTTTGTATCTTCAAGCGGCAGGCAGATAAGAGAGTTTTTGTTTGCCGACGTCGAGCAGGCATATCAGGCCAAAGATTTAACGTTGTTGACCAGCGAAATTATCAAAAATCCCAGAGATTGCACATTCCATCCCGATGACAATGTACTGTATGTGGTGCTAGAAGAAGGGAGTGTTTCTTGTCTGACCACTTACCGTACCGAGCAGGTAACCGCCTGGAGCAAGCTTAAAACGGATGGAAGCTTTCGTTCGGTTGCCGCTATTGGAGATGATATATATTTTTGCATTCAGCGCGATAATGGTTGGTTCATTGAAAAGATGGAAGACGATTGGTGGGTTGATTGCAGTCTGAAACTAACTGCAAAAACACCGCAAACCCATTGGGACGGATTGGAGATTTTTAATGGTAAAGAAGTCTCGGTCGTGGCTGATGATTTCACGATAGGACTGTTTCAGATTGAAGATGCAGAGCTCAATTTGGAAGAGGCCGCCTCAGAAATTATCGTGGGTTTTCCCTACGAGCATATTATAGAACCTCTACCTTATATGCAAGAGAGCTCACGCCCGTGGCCGCCCAAAGCTCTGCGGGTTATTCAAGGGCTGTTTCGGATTATAAGCAGCCGTTCGTTTCGGATTAATATCGGCGGTGGCTATTTTGAAGTTCCGCTCAAGAAGATGTATCGCGACCAAATTTTAGATGCTCCTGCCAATACCTATAATGGCGATGTTGAGTTGCGATCTTTGGGTTGGGTCAAAGATATGGAACGCCCGATATGGAGCATCAGAAGTTCGGTTCCGGTTCCATTCACACTGCTTTCAGCAGTTTTGGAAGTAAAAGTCAAATCATAAGGAGAAAACACATGGGAGATATAACCAGTGCAGTGGGCAGTCTTGGTAGCAAAACCGTTAACTTGCTAGATGACCGCCGCAATGTCAAACAGCAAAAGCATAATTTGTATCAAAACTATGCGCAAACCACACAAAACCGCAAGAACTTGCTGGAAAAGCAGTTGGCCAGTCGCCGAGCCAAACTTGGAGCCTCCGGCATTGCATCCAGTGGCTCGGCTTTAGCCGTTCAGGGTCGTGATATTGATGAGGCCTACGATGATATTCGTTTTGAAACCGAGAAATATAAGCGCAAAGCCAATCAAATTGATCGTGATTATGAGTCCAAGATGTATCTGCAAGGCTTTGACATATTGTCAGACCCGAGCAAAGTAATCAAATAAGGAGAAGAAAATGCCGCGTAGAAAAATGACCTACCAAGAAAAACGGGCACGTGCTTATGTGCAAAAATTGCCTATTGGAGACCAGCTAGATGCCATATTAAAAGCATTTGACATGGTGTTGCAAAGTGGAGGCGATTTGCCCTATGAGCTGATAGATGTCATTGAAAAATGGCAAGATATCAAAGCCCAATATCCCGCAGAATAATAGTGTTATACGTCGGGGAGGAAAAACCTCCCCACGCGCTACTCTCATTAAAGTGATTAAAATTAACACAACATTAAGAATTGTCAGATTATATTATTGCCGACAAAATATATGGGATATTTCGATGATTAGCGAAGAAATAGTTCATGTTAACGGCCACCCGCAGAAATTGGTTGTTTTCTTGCATGGGTATATCGACAGCGCCCCTGCCTTAGACCGGCGCTTACAGCCGCTATTGGATAATCTTCCCGATTCTGCTGTTCACATTCCCCAAGCTCCCGAAATTTGCGAAATATTGGATAATAAGCGCCAGTGGTACTCCATGCACCGCTTTGACCCCGATGATGCCCGCAAATATGTCCCGACCATGGAAGAATGCGCTTCCATCTACAATCGCATGGGGTTGGGCTTGGCAGAGGCCTTTGCCTATTTGAACCCTTATTTGGAAGATAGGCTTTCTGACTATGGGCTAGAACACCAAGACTTATACTTGTGCGGTTTTTCGCAAGGCGCCATGGTTGCCATATATGCTTCGCTGATGCAAGAAGAGCAAATCGGTGGCTGCGTAAGCTTTAGCGGCATTATCACTCCGCACGGTTACCTCTTAAAACACGCCAAAAGCAAGCCCGATATTTTGCTAATTCATGGCGACGAAGATAATTTGGTACGTCCCGAGTCGCAAATGTTTACCATGCGTCATTTGCAAACCATTGGCTGTAATGTTCAGACATACGTCGTGCCCGGAGGCCAACACCGCGTTACCGAAGATGGGCTAATCCAAGCCGCCTCATTTATCAATCATAAGATTATAAAAAAGATTGCGATTTAAGCATTCCGCCGTTTTTAATTAAGTTGCTGCGATTCCTTTGCAACTTGAGAGGAGATTCGCTCCCGAGGTTTTTCTCAAAAATTTCCCCATAGTTACCATAGAGTTTAATTGCTTTTTTGACCCAGTTCGGTTGCAAGCCGAGTTTTTTCCAAATCTCGGGGTTAGAGCCCAGCAAATTGCGCAAAGAGATATTATTGTCGCCGGTTAATATCACCACATTTTTGGAGTTTATATCTGCCTCTTCGGCCAAAATCAGGGCATTGACAATCCATTTGATAATTGCTTGCAGGTCGGGATTTTGCTTGGCCGCCAACACATACACCGGCCGCACATCAATTTCCTCCGGCAAGAGCATAATATCTTTGCGGTTGGGATATTGATTTTTCAAATCCGTCAAAATTGTTTCCTGTCCCACCAAGAGCTGACATCTATTGAGCAGGAAGGAAGCTTTGGCACTGGCAAAATTTGCAAATTTCAGAATTGAGAGTTTCAAATCATAATTACGCAAATATTGCTCAAAATTTTCCACATCCGGAGAACGAGTGGTAATACAAACATTTTGGTTTTGAAAATCCATCATGGATTTTGGTTTTTCCGTTGCTTTGGCCAAAAACACCAAACGGTCATGATAAATTGTAGCAGCCGGCAGTGCGTTTCCGGTCAGTTCTGCACTGGCCGTGCTGTCAGAGTTCCCGAGCATCACATCAATCTTTTGGGTGGCCAAATACGAATCCGCTTGTCCGGTCGGCACATTAACCATCTCAAAATTATTGGGGTTTCCAAAAATTGCGGTTGCAAAAATACTGCACAGTGTCGGGTCAATTCCTTCCCAGTGGCCTTCAGCGTCTTTGTAGCTGTACGCATTTGTCGAGAGGTCGGTTCCGCAACGTATAACGCCGTCAGATTTGATAAATCTGAGTCCGGCCGAAGGAGCTGCCTCCGCCGGCAGTGCCAATAACATTGCTCCCGCAAATAATAACTGTTTCAGTATCATTTTCTTTACCATTATGTTATAATATTACCAAGATAGAATAACTATAAGGTATTTTTTCATGAAACGTAACCATTTTTTGCAACTTATTATCTTATGTTTTGGGCTTTTTATCGGCGTGACTATGAATACAGCTTCTGCCGCCAAGCCCGATGCCAAAGCCTGGGTCAATGATAAGGGTAGGGAACTCTTGGATACTTTTAATGAAAACAACCTGGCAGAAAAATACCGGCGCTTGGATAAGTTGTTTTTGGAATATATAGACTTAGATTACATTTCCAAATTTGTAGTTGGCAAATATTGGCGGCAGATGAACGCTGAACAGCAAAAACGCTATCAGGGAATTTTTAAGCGCTATGCCTTGGGGGTGTATAAAGGTTTTCCGCTTAGCTTTGAGCAAAAAATTGACTTTGAGGTCAACTCGGTGCAGGTAGAAAAAGATTATACCGATGTCACGACAACCATCATCTTGGGTGAGAAAAAAGATAACCAGCCGCCACAGACATTTTTGGTAGTTTTCCGCTTGGTTGAGGTTGAAGGCGGATACAAAATTATTGATTTGAAGTTTGCCGAAAGCAGTCTGATATTATCCTACCGCTCGCGCTTTTATGAGTTGTTTGCCAACGATGACGGCGATATCGAGTGGTTCTTGGAAGACTTGGAAAATATGGCAACTTCAGCCGAAAAAGCCAATGCCCTCAACTTGGCAAATGATAACCTCAAAGAGTATTAAATGGGAGTTGAGATAGGCTCCATAACCTCGCACTTAATGTCGGTTTCTTGCTCAATTTTTTGCTTGAAGTTAAGCGGATTTATCTCGCCTTGGGTAAAGAGGTCATAATGCGTTGGCACCACGGTTTTAACCTTGAGCCACTTGGCCACGGTTACAGCTTGGTCAATGTCAAGATTGACCCGTCCACCGATAGGAATAAGCGCGACATCGGGTCGATAAAATTCGCCCACAAACTTGAGGTCGGGGTTAATGGCCGTGTCGCCTAGATGATAGATTTTAATGTTGCCGAAATCTAAAATAATGCCTGCCGCCGGACCAAAACTTTTCCCGTTCGGCAAAAACCCGCTATGCACTGCCGGACGAAATATGGCTTTGCCCCAGTCAAAAAGTTGGGTCACACCGATGGGAACGGGCAGGGTTTCCGCGCCTTGCTCTTTGCACCATTGCGCCACTTCCCAAATGGCAGTGATTTTGGCTTGGTTATTTTTACTGATTTCAACCGCATCTCCGATATGGTCGGCATGCCCGTGCGTGATAAGAATGTCGGTTGCCGAGATTTGATTAGGCTTAAGGCGCGCCATCGGAGCATTGGTTAAAAATGGGTCAATCACAATTTTGTGTGCCCCGCGATGGAAGGCAAATCCGCTGTGTCCGAGATAATAAATTTTAAGCTTTTCACAATCAAGAATTTGGGTCATACTGCGCCTCAAGTGTTAAGAGTTATTGTGTATCTTTGTCTGATAAATCCGGCTGAAAATATTCTTTGCGCGACCACTTATCAATCAAATTATCCACCAAAGAGATTCGCTCCTCCATGTCGAGCCGCGATGCTTTTTCCGAGGCCATTTCCTCAATAATGTAGTTCGCAATATTTACTTTCGCCATCTTGTTTTATCTCCTAAAAGCTATTCTCCAACTACTTAAGTATATTAACAAAAGGTTAATGGAAAGGCAATTAGATAGAATTGCTATAAGGATGATTTTTGATATGCATTCCAAGTAGAACTTATAATATTTTCGAGCTGACTATGCGTTGGTTCCCAGTTCAGAATTTGACGTGCTTTTTTAGCCGATGCCAAAATAATTGCCGGATCTCCCGGACGTCGTGCGGCAAATTCGTAAGGCACATTGCGTCCGGTGACTTTTTGCGTTGCTTGTACCATTTCCAATACACTGAAACCTTTTTCGGTACCAAGGTTCAAGATTTGGCTGTCACCGCCCTGATGCAAAAATTCCAGCGCTTTGACATGGGCAGATGCCAAGTCGGTCACATGGATATAATCACGAATACAAGTTCCGTCTTTGGTGTCATAATCATGGCCGAAAATTTGCAATTTCGGACGTTTGCCGAGAATGGCCTCCATCATAATCGGGAGCAGATTTTGCGGATTTTTTTCCAACCCATGCACGATTCCTTCTTCATCATATCCCACTGCATTAAAATAGCGTAAAGATACAAAGCGCAAGCCTTTGAGTTGCTCATACCAACGCATATAGTTTTCAATGTCTTGCTTGGTAAAGCCATAAAAGCTGAGCGGGTTGAGCGGATGCTTTTCATCAATCGGTACATATTGCGGATTACCATATACGGCCGCCGAGGATGAAAAGACCAAGTTTTTAACACCGGTTCCCGCCATTGCATTTAAAATGTTGATGGTCCCTGAGATATTGTTAAGAGCATACATTTCTGGTTTTTGCATAGATTCGCCCACGGCTTTTTTGGCCGCCAAATGCACCACGGCATCAACCTTTTCAAGGAGTGCATTTTTGAGTGCAGCGTAATCTAAAATATCTGCTTTGATAAATTTGTTTTGCGCGAACAGATTAGATTCTAAGCCGCTCGAAAGATTATCAAATACGCTAACTTTATGATTGGCTTTCATCAGGGCTTTCACAACGTGACTGCCGATATATCCGGCACCTCCGATAACCAAAATATGCATCATACTTCTCCTCAAATAGTTCGGAAGTATGCTAGCTTAAAAAGCGCCTTGTTGCAAGCTTAGTTTTCAAAAAAGCCAAATAGTTTTGCGCTAAAAGTTTTGCGCTCGGACTTGAAGGCAAAATGTTTGAACAATAGGTAGTTTATGACCGTGATAAAAACAATAGCAATGGCTTGTGCCAGATAAGGATTGAAAGTTAGTTTTTTTACTAAAATTTCCAAGAATAAGGCATTGATAAAATAGCTCAATGTCCAAACCATGAGTGAGCGGCCATATTCTTTCCAGTGGTTTCCGCTTGTCCCAAACACCAAAATTTTATAAGCAAAAAACGCACTGACCGATGACAAAAGCCATGATGAAAGTAAGATAATTTGGTAATGCGAAATAGAAGTGATGATACCTAAGATTACAAAGATTGCGTATCGAATAAGTGTGTTGGCAAACCCCATAATCACAAAACGGATTCTTTCATCAATCATAAACCAGTTATCAAAAAAAGTTTTTTCACGCTGAAAAAAGGTTTTAACTTTTTCCCACATCTTACCTTCCCTTCCAATTTTAGGAAGGATATAAGTGCAAAAAAAGAAAAATTAAATAAAGGTTAGAAAATTTTTTTTCAGTTTGTGATATGTTGTAAATGTTAAAATTATTTATAATGATATCGGCAGGAAATAATCTGCACTTCATCATCCACAACACGATATACCAAGCGATGTTGTTGATTAATCCTTCTTGACCAACATCCGCTCAAATCAAATTTTAATGCTTCGGGCTTACCCAATCCTTCAAAAGGTGTTTCCATGATATTAATGATTAATTTTTTAATTTTATCAGCAAGCTTTGGGTCCTGATTTTTAAATGTTACATAATCATCATAAGCTTCTTGCGTAAACTTAAAGCTCTTCAATCTTGACATCTACCAACTCTCCTTTATCCGCCTGTTTGATACTTTTTCTCAAGTGTTCGGCATTATAAGGATTAGATAGCAAATAACAGGTTTCCATCCAAGAATTGTAGTCGTCCAAGCTCATCATTACCGCCGAAGGTTTGTTGGTTCTGGTAATTATTTTCACTTCACTATTGTTGCAAACATCATCAAGCAGCTTTGCCATATTTTGTCTTGCATTGGTATAAGTAACCGCTTCCATTTTGAAATCTCCACAAAAGTACCATAATTTATATGTACAACATCTTGTACATATTGTCAAGTAAAATCAGGTTAAATATAAGATAAGTGACTTAATTGCAAACAAAAAAGCCTTGGCAAACACCAAGGCTTTCATGATTGGTAGGGGTAGTCAGACTCGAACTGACACGGCCTGAGGCCACAAGATTTTGAGTCTAGCGCGTCTACCAGTTCCGCCATACCCCCATCAGATAACGGCATTGATAATATATTTAGTTGCTCTCGTCAATAGTTTTTTTTCAAAATTTTTAATTTTTTTTATTTCCCTTTAGCAAATATTAAATTTGCCGGGCTAAACTAAAAAAACTTATCAAAGAGGGATTGATGAAAAAATCTTTAGAAACATTGCTTGCCGGCGCCGAGAGAGCCTACCAAGAAGGGGATATAGACAAGACCAAATCTCTGTGTTGCCAGATTCTCAAAACAGATTCGCAAAATACGCTGGCTCTGACATTGTTGGGCAATGCCTATTTTTTGGAGCGACACTACGATAAGGCGCTTGATTGTTATCGCCAAATTGAAAATCTGCAACACAATAACCCGTCCAATCTGATTAATTTGGCCAATGTCTGCTTTGAGCTCAAATCTTATGACGAAAGTTGCAATTATGGGAGCAAGGCCTTAATGGAAGATAAGAACAATTTGACCGCATTGTCGCTGCTGGGCAATGCCTATTTGGAAAGCGAAAAATATCCTGAGGCCATTAAGGTTTTAGAAAAACTAGCCGAACTTTCGCCGCACGATTTTTGGGTGGATAATTCTTTGAGCCAAGCCTGGCAAAAACAAGGCGATTTTCATAAAGCCTTTGCCTATGGTTTAAGCGCGGTCGAAAAAAGCGGCGGCGATTCTTCTCAGCAGTTAAACTTAAGTTATTTGCTCTATGAAACCGCCCTTGATAAGGGAGCAGATTTTATTGCTGACGCGCTTGCAATTTGGGAACAAAAATACGGTCAAGATTCGCAAGTCAGATTTGCGATTGATTCGCTCCAAAACAATTCAGCGGTCAGAGTCGCCGATACTGAATATGTGCATACGGTTTTTGATAATTTTGCCGCCGATTTTGAACAAGTATTATCAGGCTTGGATTATCGCGCCCCGCAGTATATTGCTCAGTATATGGAAAAATTATACCCGCATTCTTGGTTTAAAAAGATTCGGATTTTAGATGCCGGATGCGGTACCGGATTGTGTGGATTGTTCTTAAAAAAATATGCCAAATATCATGGTTTGGATGGCGTGGATTTATCAGAAAAGATGCTTGTGGAAGCTCAAAAAAAATTGATTTATCATCGGTTATATTGCCAAGAGTTATGTGCATTTTTAAAAAGTCAAAATCATGCTTATGATTTGATAACCGCGGCCGATGTCTTGACCTATTTCGGCGACTTAAGACCCGTGTTCGCCAATGCATTTTTGGCACTCAAAAAACACGGCAGAATAATTTTTACCGTCACTAAAAACAATGAAAATGATTCGGCTTGGCACTTGCATTTGTCAGGGCGATTTTCACACCGTTTTGAGTACGTGCAAAACCTGTTAAACGAGCTTGGATTTAAGATTGAAATAAACGATTTGAAACAGCTCAGAACCGAGGCCGGAAAACCGATTATGGGTTATATCATTTCTGCTCGTAAGTAGCAAAAAAATAAGTGGATTCTTTCAAAAAAAACCTCTGCACTTGCAGAGGTTTTTTCAAATTCATCATCAAAAAGTTCTGACTATTTTTTAGAACTTTTTTTGGAAGAAGAGCTTTTGCTGGCGCAACTGGTGGTGCTTTTCTTAGAAGATGAAGAAGAGCATTTTTTGTTGCAATTACCGGACAATTGTTCAATAGCCATAGCCCAGTGAACACTTTCCTGACCGCTCGGGCAGCCGGCATTTTGCCAGATGTAATAAGCAGCTTCTCTGATTGCATTTTCGTTAAGTTTAGTAGTCATAATCAACTCCTGAAAAAAATGAAAAATTTTACTAATCAGTTTTTAATATATAATCAAAAAATAATACGTCAATACTAAAAAGTTTTAATTCGCTAATTTTGCAAAAAAATTTGCAAAAGTGAGATATTTTGTTGCAAATAATAATAGATGATTTATAGATGAATCTTGAAGTATTTTTAACCTTAATTTTAGAGTCTTAGATACGGGGTATATTTATGGAAAATTTATTATCACCAGCAGAAATGGAAGCAGTAATAAACGGCGATCACGGCAATGTATTTTCCGTGCTCGGCATACACAAAGACAAGGGCAGCAAGGAAGTATTTATCCGCGCCTATCAACCGCACGCAGTGAGTATTGAAGTGCTGCGCTATGATGATTCGTCCGTTGGTTTCATGACCAAATTAGATGATAGAGGATTCTTCCAAATCAACCTTGGCGCCATCGAAAATTTCCCTTACCGATTCCGCATAGAGAACGATGAAGGACATAAATATATCGCTGAAGACGTATATCGTTTCCCCTCGGTTTTAGGGGATATTGACGTCTATCTTTTGGCCGAAGGCAATCACTTGGAAATGTATAAAAAACTCGGCGCTCACCCCATGGAGATGAATGGGGTCAAGGGCGTTGGTTTTGCTGTTTGGGCTCCCAATGCCAAACGAGTTAGCGTGGTCGGTGCTTTCAACAATTGGGACGGCCGCACTTATGCCATGCGCAAACACCCAAGCTGCGGCGTGTGGGATATTTTTATTCCGGGTTTAGGCGAAGGCGAACTCTATAAATATGAAATCAAAACGCAAGAAGATTACATTTTGGTCAAATCCGATCCGGTCGGATTCTATGCCGAAAAAAGACCCAACACCGCCTCCATTGTATATGATATCAATCATTATACTTGGGGCGATGAAGAATGGATGAAATATCGCGAAACCGCCAACAGTTTTGATAAGCCAATGTCTATCTATGAGGTACATTTGGGCTCATGGCGTCGCAAAGATAACAACGAGTTTATGACTTATCGCGAACTGGCAGATACCTTGGTTCCATACGTGGTCAATATGGGCTTTACTCATGTCGAATTTTTGCCTTTGTGCGAACACCCCTTGGATAGTTCGTGGGGCTATCAGGTTGTGGGAATGTTTGCCCCGACCAGCCGCTTTGGCACCCCCGACGATTTGAGATATTTGATTGACAAGTTCCACGAGGCCGGTATCGGTGTGATTATGGATTGGGTTCCGGCTCACTTCCCCAAAGACGGTCACGGACTAAACGAATTTGACGGTACACATTTGTATGAACATGCCGACCCGAGAAAAGGCGAACACCGCGATTGGGGTACCAAGATATATAACTATGGGCGCAATGAAGTCTGCAATTTCTTGTGCGCAAGTGCGCTATATTGGCTCAAAGAATTTCACATTGACGGCCTGCGGGTTGATGCAGTTGCCTCCATGCTATATTTGGATTATTCCCGCAAGAACGGGGAGTGGATTCCCAACCAATACGGCGGTAACGAAAATCTGGAAGCCATTTCTTTCTTGCGCAAGATGAACGAGCTGGTCTATGGCCAGTGCAAAGGAGCTTTCACCTGTGCCGAAGAGTCGACCGCTTGGCCGATGGTTTCACGTCCCACCTCCATGGGCGGCTTGGGCTTTGGCTACAAGTGGAATATGGGTTGGATGAATGATACCTTAAGATACATCAGCAAAGATCCGGTCTATCGCAAATACGAACATGGCAAACTCACGTTTGGTCTGCTCTATGCGTTTAACGAAAACTTCATCTTGCCGATATCTCATGATGAGGTAGTGCATGGCAAAGGCTCCATGCTTTCCAAAATGCCCGGTGACGAGTGGCAAAAATTTGCCAACTTAAGAGCTTATTATGGCTTTATGTATACTCACCCCGGCAAAAAACTTTTGTTCATGGGTTGCGAATTTGGCCAAGATTGGGAGTGGAATTCGGAAGAAGGTCTGCGTTGGTTTTTGCTTGATTATCCCATGTATAAAGGTATGCAAAATTGCGTCCGCGATTTGAACCTTATGTATAAGGGCAATGCTCCGCTGTATCAAATCGACTTTGACTACCGCGGTTTTGAGTGGATTGACCACAGCAACGCCAATGACAGTGTAATATCTTATATGCGCAAAGGCGAAACTCCCGGCGATTACCTGATTGTGATTTGCAACTTCACTCCGGTAGTTCGTCATGATTATCGTGTTGGCGTGTATGAAAATTGCCGTTATCAAGAAATTTTTAACAGTGATGATGTAAACTACTGGGGAAGTGGGGTCAAAAACGAAGGTTTCCTGCAAGCCGAAAATGTTCCTTGCAACGACAAGCCCAATTCCATCAAAGTCGTTTTGCCTCCGCTTTCAACCATAGTGTTAAAGCCGATTAGATAAAGGAGAACCTGATGCAAAAACTCAAACCCTCAGATGGCAAAGCTTGGCCTTTGGGTGCCAACTGGGACGGGGAGGGTGTAAATTTTGCATTATTTTCGGCTCATGCCGACAAGGTCGAGGTTTGCCTGTTTGATGATGCGGGCGTAGAAGAAATCGCCCGCTATGCCATCACCGAAAACGATAATAATATCTGGCATATATACCTGCCCGGCATCAAACCCGGACAGGTATATGGCTATCGGGTCTATGGTCCCTATAAACCCGAAGAAGGTCACCGTTTTAACCCCAACAAATTATTGCTGGACCCCTATGCCAAAAAGCTCACCGGTCGTTTGATTTGGCATAAGGCGCTGTTTGGTTACGACTGGGACAGCCCGCAAAGAGATATGTCTTTTAGTACGTTAGATAGTGCTCCTTATGTACCAAAATCAGTGGTCACTGCCAACGATTTTGTTTGGGGCGAAGATGTCTCGCCAAATTACAAAATGGAAGAAACCATTATTTATGAAACCCACTTAAAAGGCTATACCAAACTTCACCCCCAAATGCCCAATTGCAAACGCGGTACTTTTGCCGGGTTCAACAATCGCAGTGTGTTGAGTTACTTAAAATGGCTGGGTGTCACTTCAGTAGAATTTTTGCCGATTCACGCCTTTTTCAGCAGTCGCAAGAAAAAAGGCTATATTAAAGATAATTATTGGGGTTATGAGAGTTTCAACTTTTTTGCTCCCGAGCCGAGATATCTGGCCAGCGGTAATATTGATGAGGTCAAAGAGCTGATTAAGGCTATGCATCAATATGGCTTGGAGGTAATTTTAGATGTGGTATATAACCACACCGGCGAGGGCAATGAAATGGGCCCGACCTTGTGCTACCGCGGCATTGACAACGCCTCTTATTATACGTTGAGTTCGGAAAATCGACGTTTTTATTATGACAGCACCGGCTGTGGCGCTTCTTTCAACATTCAACATCCGCAAGTTTTGGCCTTGGTGATGGATTCTCTGCGCTATTGGGTAGAGGAAATGCACGTTGACGGCTTCCGTTTTGATTTGGCCACTACTTTGTGCCGCCAAAAAACGGTAGTTAATCACCGCAACGGATTTTTGTATGCGGTTGCCCAAGATCCGGTCTTAAAAAAGGCCAAGTTGATAGCCGAACCTTGGGATGTTGGTATAGATGGATATCAGGTAGGTGCTTTTCCGCCGGGCTGGGCCGAGTGGAATGACAAATACCGTGATACGGTACGCCGTTTTTGGAAAGGAGACAATTTCCAAATTGGCGATTTAGCCAGTCGTATCAGCGGCTCAAGCGATGTCTTCAACTATAACAATCGTGACATTTGGAGCAGCATCAATTTTATCACTGCGCACGATGGCTTTTGCCTGCGCGATTTGGTAAGCTACAACCAAAAACACAATTTAGCCAACGGCGAAGATAACCGAGATGGTACAAACAGCAACTGGAGCTGGAATTCCGGTTGGGAAGGCGAAAGCAACGATGCCGAGATTCGTGAAAATCGACTGCGCCGTGCACGCGGAATGTTGTCCACACTGTTGTTGTCTTTTGGTACTCCGATGATGGTCGCCGGCGACGAGTTTTTCAATACCCAAATGGGCAATAACAATCCATACAATCAGGACAATGTCATTACTTGGATAAACTGGGAAGGTATCAACAATCTGGGGCTCGGTATGGCTCGCTTTGTCCGCCGTCTGATAAGGTTGCGCCGCAAGCTGAGTTGTTTTGAGCGCCGCAAATTTTTCACCGGTCAACCGAG
Organism: uncultured Alphaproteobacteria bacterium; assembly: GCA_944391725.1. Lineage (GTDB taxonomy): Bacteria > Pseudomonadota > Alphaproteobacteria > RF32 > CAG-239 > MGBC133411. The sequence goes on from CALXUQ010000022.1 coordinate 20,181, forward strand.
CGGCAGAAAGAAGGTTAAAGACTTGACCTGGTATACCGAAAACGGTACCGAGTTCACCATGTCCGACTGGAAAAACGGTGACCGCCGCAGCTTGTCATATTTGGTTTATAATGACCGCAGCTACATATATTGCATTTTCAATGCTAATAATAATATGCTCAAGTGGCGCTTGCCGACGGTTGAAGGTATGAGCAAATGGAACTTGTTGTTGGACAGCTCAGAAGATTTTACTTGTCCTCGAGAGTTAAAATCCGAACAAATCATCAAAGTTCCGGCTTGGAGCGTTTTGCTGTTTGAGATAAAGAAGTAAGGAGAAACACTATGCCCCCTTCCGTACAAAAATTGGCCGATACCATTGGAATCTTGACTTCCTATGTTGATGAAAGCAACCACAAGCACGAAATTGATGAAAACACCATTAGGTTGCTGTCCGAAAAATTAGGGTATAAGGCCGGCAGTGATGAAGAGATTGCTCGCTCCATAGAAAAACATCAGAAAAAACGCTGGCAAAAGACCTTGGAAAGTATCTATGTGGTGGAGCAAAAAGATATCTGGTTTGATATTGTCATGCCCGAAAATCAGGATATGACAGGCTTTAGTTTTAAGTTGCGCTACCAAGATACAAACGGCGATTTTACACCCGATTACGGCGTTTTTGATGAGGGAAGCCGGTATAATATCGGCCATACGGTTTATAAAAAAATGGTCATCAAAATCAATGGTCGCTTAGAAGTCGGCTATTATGATATTGAAATGGAACTTGGCGGCAAAAAATATAAATCCGTTTTAGCCGTTGCTCCCGAAAAATGCTATGTCAATGAGGCTCTGGAGAGAGAACGCCTTTGGGGTTTTGCGGTGCAACTATATTCCTTAACCAGCAACCGCAATTGGGGTATTGGTGATTTTACGGATTTATATAATCTGGTAGATATCTGCAAGCGCTCCGGTGCCGATATAATCGGGTTAAATCCGTTGAATGTTCTATCGCACGATTTCCCCGAAGATGCCAGCCCATATGGCTCCATCAGCCGCTTGTTCTTGAACCCGATTTATATTGATGTTGAGAAAGTCGATGGCTATGAGGCAAAAGACGCCGCACCTTATCAAGAAGAAATCGAGCGCCTGCGCAATAGTGAGTTGATTGAATATACTCCGGTCTATGAGTTAAAGATTCGTATGCTGGAGAAATTGTATCACAAAATGCTTCAAAACAAGCATTCTGAATATTATCAGGCATATCAAAATTATTGCCGCGATAAAGGGGCAGATTTAGAAAAATTGGCTCTGTTCCAAGCCTTATCGGAAGAACGCGCACATAGTGTCTGGGGCGGCTGGAAAGCTTGGGAAGAAGAATATCGCAATTCGCAATCTCGCGCCGTGGCCGAATATGCCAAAACCCACCACGAAAGAGTAGGCTTTTTCAAATATCTGCAGTTTGAGGCTGACAGGCAGTTTGATGCCGTTAAAAAGCATATAGATGAACTTGTGCTCAAAGTTGGATTGTATCGCGACTTGGCGGTTGGAGTTTGTCAAAACAGTGCCGAGCTCTGGGGCGATTATGATACCTTTATTAAGGATGCCGGTGCCGGAGCCCCGCCTGATGAACTTTTCTGCAATGGTCAAAATTGGGGCTTGGGAGCATTCCATCCTGAGATATTAAAAGAGCGTGCTTATGCCCCTTATATCAAGGTCCTGCGCGCAAATATGCACAATGCCGGAGCCTTGCGCATTGACCACGCCATGGGACTGATGCGCTTGTTCATCATTCTCAATCAAGAAGAATGCGGTAGCTATGTGTTGTATAATTTTGCCGATATGCTCAATATCTTGGCCATTGAGAGCTGGCTCAACCGCTGTGTGGTAGTTGGCGAAAGTATCGGAATTGTACCCGATGGTTTCATTGAAAAACTGGCCGAGAAAAACATCAGCTCGCTGAGTGTGCTGTGGGTTGAAAGACCGCTTGGCAGTAGTGATTTTAAATCTCCGAGCGAATATCCCAAAAAAGCTTTTGCCTCGGTTGGCACACACGATATGCCGCCGCTCAAAATGTGGTGGTTTGGATACGAAATTGCCGAGAAACACAAATTGGGAATTTATACCGAAGAGCAAATGCGCGGATGTTATCACGAACGCGAGCTGGAACGTAAGAAGTTGCTCTTTGCCTTAGACAGCAATGCCGTCTGGCCCGAAGACAAACCCCGCAGCGGCGACTACCTCTATGGCGAGGCTTATCCCGAAGGCATAGAAGAGGCGGTACACCGCTTTGTGTCGCGTGCTCCCTCAGAGGTTTTTTTGAGCCAGTTTGAAGATATTTTGCACGTTGAAAAAATGCAAAATGTTCCCGGAATTGATAGGGACAAACACCCCAACTGGCGGCGCAAAATTCCGGTTAGGTTGGAGAATATGGAAACCGATATTGCCTATGTGCGCAACATTGCTGCGATTAAACGTGAAAGATAGTGGTGAATAAGTACAAAAAAACTCCCGAGTTTGAGCTCGGGAGTTTTTTTGTTGTAGGATAGATGTTTATTCAGCCTTGCCGGCAAGTTCCTCAAGCACTTCCTTTTTGAGGGTTACGTTATCGGCTTTTCCGGTTGCAAACATCGGGAGCTTGTCGCGGAACAAAATAATCCGCGGCAGATAAAGCTCCGACATTCCGTTGTTTTTGATGTAGCTGTGCAAGACTTCTTGCGTGACCATACGATTGTTGGTAACCAAAACAATCTGTTCGCCTTTGCTTTCATGCGGAATAGCGACCACACCGTAGCTAAACATCTCCCCGTTGTCCTCAGATTTGTCTTGCGGCGACATCCACTCGTAGGCCTTACGCACCATGTTGTCAACTGCGTTAAGCGAAACCATCTCACCGCCGATTTTGGCAAAGCGTTTGATGCGGTCTTTGATGTAGATAAACCCGATTTCATCAATCTCGACCACATCGCCGGTGTGATACCACCCATCTTCAAGCGGTTGCAATACCCCGGGTTGAGAAGGGAGAATGTAGCCAAGCATCACGTTGGGCCCACGCACTACCAGTTCGCCGCCTTTTTCAATCCCGTCAATAGGCTGGATTTTATATTCCATTGCCGGCAAGAGCTTGCCAATGGAGCCAAAACGGTTAAAAATGCGGTTATTGGCTGTTACCACGGGAGAACATTCGGTCGAGCCGTAAGCCTCCATTACCCGAATGCCAAGACGTTCCATCCACATATCGCGCGTGTCGGCTTTGACCGCTTCGGCCCCGCCAAACATAAACCGCACATTGTGAAAATCAAACGGGTGCGCAATCCGCCCATACCCCCGGAAGAAAGTATCGGTACCAAACATAATGGTTGCCCCGATTTCATAAACCAGCTCTGCCACAATACGATAATGTAAAGGCGAGGGGTAGAGGAAAAGTTTTGCACCTTCCAGCATGGGGAAGAGTGTTCCCACCGTGAGGCCGAAACTATGAAACATCGGCAAAGCATTAAACACGGTGTCGGTAGTGTTAATGGTCTCAATGGCTGACATTTGTTTGATGTTGGAAATGATGTTAGCATGGCTTAAGACCACGGCTTTGGGCGCACCTTCGGAGCCGGAAGTAAACAAAATAACGGCTTTTTTGTTACCGCCGTCTTTGTGGGGCACGCGCTTAATTTTGTAGCGCAAATAAGCATTAATTTTTTCCCACAAGCCAATATCTTTGTGTAAAGATTCCAAGTAAATGACATTAAAACCGTTTGCTTTGAGCACCTCCACGGCATTCTCGAGCTTGGCGGTTTTGATGAAGGTGAGAGACGTAATAACAATGCGTACCTGAGCCGTCTGACACATTGATATCATATTGTGTGCCCCCACCGAGAAATTGAGCATAACCGGCACACGGTCATAGGCCGATAATCCAAAGAAGGTGCAAACCGTGGCAATAGAATTGGGCAAGAAAATCGCCACATGCTCACCGGGCAGGGTGCGGCGCTTAAAATACTTTCCGAGTACAAAGGATTTGATGATAATATCTTTATAAGAGTTGGGCACGCGTTGCACATCTTCTACAAATTTCGGCCGATGAATAAGCCCCTTTTTGGCGTGTACTTTAGCGGTTTTCATCAGTTGAGCAAACAAAGAAATGTTGGGGTTATAGTTAACCTCAAAACTCATCTCGCGCAAAATTTGATATACTTCATTACTGATATGGTCGCGCTGTCTGCGGAGTTCGTCTTTGAGTTTGAAACTGCGCGGTTTCCCAACCGTAATCATCACTTTAGGAAGCGGCCGATGCGGCAATTTACCTTTTGTTTTGGAGAAATAGCCATATTGCGGCCCATTAATCCAAATCGGAATGAGCGGAGCTTTGGACTTATCAGCCACCAACCCCGGGGCTTCATAAATCTTCATCAATCCGCCGTTTTCGGTCATGCGCCCTTCGGCAAAAATCACTACTTGGCGCCCGCTGTCCACTTGAGCAATCAGGTTTTTGATATCACCTGGTTCAATCGGGTTAAACAAGAGGATATCGGCTTTTTTCATCAGGAAACGAATAAACTTGCGCCGATACAAATGTCCGTTGAGTGCAAATACCGGATTGCCGGGTAAGAAAGCAAACAAGATGATTGGGTCTAAGAAAGACACATGGTTAGAAACATAAACAGCTTTAGTGGGCAAATCAGCAAGGTCAAATTGGATATTGCAACGCACCTTGAAGATTTTGAAAATAGTTCTAAGGCAGAACTTCACAAACTCGTGCAAAGTAGTTCTCCGTGTAGTTAGTTCATTATGATATGTAAACAAAATCTGTGCCCAATGTAAAGCAAAAAGCAAGGCTTGTCAAAAATTTGACATAATAACGATGTAACATTTTGATTTTGCATTAGTTTATTGAGGTTGTCCATAGGTGGATAAATTTTCGTTGCATTTTGTCACATTCCGGTTAAAGATTCATCAAGGCAGAATAAAACTAGGACGGACAATTTGTTACTGCCCCCGGGTTAACAGATAAAGCAGAACTAATGAAGAAACTTTTGTACTACACGGCTTTGTGCGCCGTTTTTGCCAGCTCAGAGGCATTTGCTTCGGGCTTCAACCTCAAAGAACAATCCGCCGCCGCTCAGGGTAATGCCTTTGCCGGAGCCACGGCCGGAGCCGAAGACATCACCTATTCCTATTTCAATCCGGCCGGACTAACCCGCCACAGCGGCACCAAAATGGCGGTTGGCGGTACCTGGATTGCCCCGCGTTCCAAGGCCAAGACCGCAAGTTCGGATAATCCGGTTGCAGGCCATAGTGAAACCGGCTATACCGGAAACATTGTGCACGATGCCATCTCTCCAAATTTTTACGTCTCGCACCAGATAAACAATAAATGGACTGCGGGATTTTCTTTAAATACGCCTTTTGGGATGATAACAACATATGACGATGATTGGGCCGGACGTTTCCATGGTACCAAATCTGATGTTAAGACTTTGACAGCTACTCCGATGTTGGCGTATCGCCCATTTTGCAAATTATCTTTGGGAGCAGGGGTACAGTTTCAGTATGTTCGAGCCAAGTTGTCAAATGCCCAAATCACCATGAACGGTATGATGCCGCAAGAAGACCATACAAAGCTATACGGCGATGCTCTAGATGTTGGCTATACTTTGGGCGCTTTGTATGAATATTCCGACCGCACTCGCTTTGGTATCGGCTACCGCAGCCAGATAAAGCACAAGCTCAAAGGCAATATTGATTTCAGCAAGGCCGTGGATATGGACCAGAATATTTCGGCTCGTTTAACCACTCCGGCCAATTTAACCATCGGTGCTTATCATGATATCAATGACCAGTGGTCGGTCATGGCCGAATTTGGTCGCACTTATTGGTCCTCTTTTGAAGAACTGCGCATCTTGGGACAAAACGGGATTAATAGTGTCACCCAAGAAAAATGGAAAGACACCACGTTTTATGCCATTGGTGCCAGCTATCGTTATAATGATAAGTGGAAGTTCAGAGCCGGATTTGCGGTTGACCAAGGAGCGGTAGGAGAATATTACCGCACTCCGCGCATTCCCGATGCCGACCGCTTGTGGTATGCCGGTGGTATTGAATATGCCCTAAACGATAATACCACCCTAAACCTTGGCTATACCTATATTAGAGCCGAAAAAGGGCGCGTCCGCTTAGACGGCACTCATGAAGGCGATGCCCTGCGCGGTGCTATGCGTGCCAAATATGAGAATGACATTCACATTTTTGCCGTCGGGCTCAATTATAATTTTTAAGGTACAAAAAATCAAATTCCGTGCCCCTGAATTTTCAGGGGCGCTTTTTGTAACAAGAAAACTACCGGCTAGGCCGGTAGTTCCAAAGAGCTTACAGCTTTACAGATAAAAAACTCCTTT